>NZ_LJGW01000206.1 GCF_001751255.1 Streptomyces nanshensis
TACCGTCCGCGGTGTCGTGCGCGGACGGTACGGGGCCCGTGGACTCTCCCAACGGCGCCGTGTCACCGGCGACTTCGGCGACCGCGCTGCGCCGCCGTCGTCCGGCCTTCGGTCAGTAGATCCACTTCGCCGTCCAGGTACGGATCCACTCGCCGGGCGGGTACGGGCGTCCGTTGGTGACCACCCAGTGGTTCTTGTCCCGGAAGCAGTCGACGTCGGGCCACTTCGGCGAGCCGTAGGAGTTGGAGTTCCTGCCGCTCGGGAGATTCCGGAAGTTCTTCGGGTTCGAGCAGCTCCAGTGCGAGGACGAATCCCGTGCGAGTTGCAGGGTGTGGCCGGTGCGGTTGTAGATGATCCCGCAGGGATCGGTCGGGCCTCCCTCGCAGTCCGCGCCGCGTGGCTCGGGAGCCGTGGCCCCGGCCGGCAGCGCGCCCGGAACCGCGAAGGCCGCGCCCGGCCCCGTCATGGTGAAGGCGAGCCGCGCGGTGGGCGGTTCCGCCTCCCGTGTCTGCGCGCTCGTCCCCGTGCCGCCGTCGCTCGTGGCGGCCGTCGCCGTACCGGCCTCGCCCGCGACGAGCGCCAGCGCGGCGCCCGCCACGGCCACCGCGGCCGCCGTCGTCCGTCTCCTGCTCGTGTTCATGGTCCCCCGCTTCATGTCCCCCCGCTTCATGACGATTCGGATTCCGTGCGGATCCCGTGCGATCCGGATTCCGTGCGGCCACGACGCTAGGCAGCGGGCGGGGCGGCGACCAGCGGTTTCGGGCCCGTCCGAAACAGGTGTGCCGGCTACGGGCGGCGGTCCGGCGGGCGGAGGGCCGCGCCGTGGGGAGGGAGCCGTAGGCTCGTCGGCATGATCGACCGGCTCAGGGAGACGTTCCGGCTGTGGTGCGCGCCGCGGCGACTGCGGGCTGAGGGCAGCACGCCCGACTACCGCTTCTCGCTCGCCAACGAGCGCACCTTCCTCGCGTGGATCCGCACCGCGCTGGCGCTCGTCGCGGGCGGCATCGCCGTGGACCAGTTCCTGACGGGCCTGAGTTGGGGCATGCGGACGACGATCGCGGTCGCGGTGCTGGCCTCGGCCGCGATGTGCGCGTTCCGCGCCGTCAACCACTGGCTGGGCTGCGAGCGGGCGATGCGGCGCGGCGAGGACCTGCCCGTCTCCCGATTCCCGGTGCTGCTGGCGACGGCGACCGCCCTCGCGGCGCTGCTGGTGCTGGCCGCGGTGGCGCTGGGGGCGGGGCGGTGAGCACCGCCGGCGAAGGGGCCGGAGGGACGGGCCGGGGCGGTGTGCAGGGGACCCGCACCGGGGACCCCGGCGCCCAGCCGGAACGTACGCGCTTCGCATGGCGCCGCACGACGCTGACCTTCGCGGTCGCCGTCGCGCTCGGCGTACGGGCGGCGCTGTACGGGGGCGACGGCACGTCGGCGCCGGAGGCCGCCGCGGCGTCGGCCGGGGTTCTGGCGTGGGTGTGCTTCCTGGTGCTGGCCCACCGCCGCATCACGGCGATGCGGGAGGACCGTCCGGCGGGCATGGACCCGGTGGCGGTATGGGCGGCGGCACTGTGCACACTGGCGATGGCGACGGCCGGGGTGATCCTTCTGTGGTGAACGAAGAACGCGGAGAGCGCGGAGACAGCGGAGACATACGAGGCGGGACGACGGCGCCGGAGCGGAGCGCCGCGCCGGACCGACGGCCGCCCCTCGTCGTGGTGATGGGGGTCTCCGGGTCCGGCAAGACGACGGTGGGCGAACGGGTCGCCGAGCGGCTCGGAGTGCCGTACGCCGACGCCGACTCCTTCCATCCGCCCGCGAACATCCGGAAGATGAGCGCCGGTACGCCGCTGGACGACGAGGACCGCCGTCCCTGGCTCGACGCCATCGCCTCCTGGCTCGCCGAACAGGCCCCGCACGGCGGCGTGGTGAGCTGCTCGGCACTGCGCCGCAGCTACCGGGACCGGCTGCGGGCGGGCGGTGCGCCGCTGTTCTTCCTGCATCTGGACGGCTCCGAGGAGCTGATCGCCCGGCGGATGGCAGCCCGTACGGGGCACTTCATGCCGCGTACGCTGCTGCGCTCGCAGTTCGAGACGCTGGAGCCGCTGGAGGCGGACGAGCACGGGGCGGCGGTGTCCGTCGAGGGCGCCCCCGAGGAGGTCGCCGAACGGGCGCTGGAGGCGCTCGCACGGTAGCGGTATCCGTAGCCGTGGCCCCAACACCCTGACAAGCTGCGGGTGTTCGGGGCCAGAGGTGCAGAGCGAGGGAGAGGGCAGCATGACGTCCGCGTCAGGGGTGGAGGCAGACGGGGGCGCGCCGCCGTCGCCGGAGCGGCCGGGTCCGCACGGGCCTGCGGAGCCGCACGGAGCGCAGGAGCGGTACGCACCGCAGGAGCCGTACACGGTGCGGGTCGCCGACGGTGTGCACGCCTACGTACAGCCCGACGGCGGCTGGTGCCTGAACAACGCGGGCTGGATCAGCGACGGCGGTACGACGCTGCTCGTGGACACCGCCGCCACGCTCCGCCGGACCGCCGCGCTGCGCGACGCGCTGCTGGCGAGCGGTGCGCCGGCACCGTCCACCGTGGTCAACACCCACCACCACGGCGACCACACCTACGGCAATGCGCTGTTCACGCCCGCTGCGAGCGTCGTCGGACACGAGGCGTGCCGCCGGGAGACGCTGGCGGCCGGGCGGCAGCTCCACGCGATCTGGCCGGACGTCGACTTCGGCGACGTCGAGGTGACCGCTCCCTCCCGCACCTTCCGCGACGAACTGACGCTGTACGCCGGGGAGATCGAGGTGCGGCTGCTGCATCCCGGCGTCGCGCACACCACGGGCGACACCGTCGTATGGCTGCCGGAGCAGCGCGTCGTCTTCACCGGCGACATCGTCTTCCACGGGGGCACGCCGTTCGTCCCCATGGGCTCGCTGAGCGGTTCGCTGCGCGCGCTGGAGACGCTGCGGGGGCTGGGCGCGCACACGGTGGTGCCCGGACACGGGCCGGTCGCCGGTCCGGAGGTCTACGACACGGTGGAGCGCTATCTGCGGTACGTGGACGGGGTGGCCCGCTCCGCGCACGCGGACGGCCGCACACCGCTCCAGGCGGCGAGGGAGGCGGAGCAACGGGCCGCGGACCGCGAGGAGTTCGCGGAGTTCGCCGCGCTTCCCGAGAGCGAGCGGCTGGTGGCGAATCTGCACCGCGCCTACGCGGAGCTGGACGGGCGTCCGCAGGGCGATCCGCTCGACATCCTCGCCGTATGGGGCGACATGGAGCAGATGAACGGCGGCAGGCCCGTCGCATGCCATGCCTGACGCCTCCGCGCCGCGGGGCTCGTCGGCTCCGCGGCGCTCGGCTCCGTGGATCTCCGTGCCGCGGAGTGTGTCTCGTCACACGGGCGTCTTTCCGTACGGTCCGCGGCAGTTCACCCCTGGACGCCATACCGACTAGTCGGCATGATCGTGCCCAGCGCCCGTCCGTCCCGTCCCCGTCTCTCGCCCTTCTCGCCCGTCTCCGACTCCCGCCCGCGCCCACCCCACCCGAAGGAGCACGCACATGAGCAAGGAGAATCCGCCCGGGCTCGATCCCGAGCGGCTCGCCGGGTATCTGGACCGGGAGCGCCCCGGCCTGGTGCGGGGGCCGCTGCGGGCCGAGGTGATCCAGGGAGGCCGGTCGAACCTGACGTACCGCGTCACCGACGGCGAGCACCACTGGGTCGTACGGCGCCCTCCCCTCGGTCATGTGCTGGCCACCGCCCACGACATGGCGCGCGAGTACCGCGTCATCAGCGCGCTGCGCGGCACCGACGTACCGGTGCCCGGGACGGTGCTGCTGTGCGAGGACGACGAGGTGCTGGGCGCGCCCTTCTACGTCATGGAGCAGGTCGAGGGGGTGCCGTACCGTACGGCCGCCGAACTCGCCGCGATCGGCCCGGAACGCACCCGGGCGCTGACGCTGGCGCTGCCCGACACGCTCGTCGCGCTGCACTCGGTGGACCCGGCGAGCGTGGGCCTCGCCGACTTCGGACGCCCCGAAGGCTTCCTGGAGCGGCAGTTGAGGCGCTGGGGCAAGCAACTCGACGCCTCCCGCAGCCGGGAGCTGGCCGGGATCGACGAACTCCACGCCTCCCTCGGGCAGCAGCTCCCGGCCTCGTCCGAACCGGCCGTCGTACACGGCGACTTCAGGCTCGACAACGTGCTGGCCGGCCCCGACGAACGCATCACCGCCGTGCTCGACTGGGAGATGTCGACGCTGGGCGATCCGCTGACCGACCTCGGGCTGCTGGTGATGTACAGCGAACCGCTCAACGTCCCCGACGCGCCGGTCAGTTCGACGGCCGAGGCGCCCGGGCACCCTTCTCCGCAAGAGCTGATCGAACGGTACGCGCGGGGCTCCGGGCGTGACGTCTCGCGGATCAACTGGTACACCGCCTTCGCCTGGTTCAAGCTCGCCGTGATCCTGGAGGGCATCCACTACCGCTACACGCTCGGCCAGACCGTCGGGCCGGGCTTCGACCGGATCGGCGGCCTCGTCCCGGTCTTCATCGACAACGGACTCACCACGCTGCGGAAGGGATGAGGTCAGTTGGACTTCGCATTCGACGCCCGTACGGAAGAGCTGCGCAAGAAGCTCCAGACCTTCATGGACGAGCACGTACATCCGGCGGAGGCCGTCGCGGACGAGCAGCGCGATGCGCAGGAGTCCCCCTGGCAGACCCCGCCCGTGGTGGAGGAGCTGAAGAGGACGGCGCGCAAGCACGGCCTGTGGAACCTCTTCCTGCCCGACCGCACCTACGGGGCGGGGCTGACCAACCTCCAGTACGCGCCGCTCGCGGAGATCCTCGGCCGCAGCCCGCGGCTCGCGCCGACCGTCGTCAACTGCGCCGCACCGGACACCGGGAACATGGAGGTGCTCACCGAGTTCGGCAACGCCGAGCAGCGCAGAACGTGGCTGGAGCCGCTGCTCAACGGCGAGATCCGCTCCGGGTTCGCGATGACGGAGCCGGACGTCGCCTCGTCCGACGCGACGAACATCGAGACGCGCATCCGGCGCGACGGCGACGACTATGTGATCTCCGGCCGCAAGTGGTACATCTCCGGCGCGATGAACCCGGACTGCAAGATCTTCATCGTCATGGGCAAGACCGACCCGGACGCCCCCGACATCCGCCGCCAGCAGTCGATGGTGCTGGTGCCGCGGGACACCCCGGGGCTCGAAGTGCGCCGCGCCATGCGGGTCTACGGATACGAGGACCACTACCACGGCGGCCACGCCGAGCTGGTCTTCGACGGCGCGCGGGTGCCGCGCAGCAACCTCATCGGCGAGGAGGGCGGCGGCTTCGCCATCGCACAGGCCCGGCTGGGCCCCGGCCGCATCCACCACTGCATGCGGCTGATCGGCATGGCCGAGCGTGCGGTCGAGCTGATGTGCCGTCGTGCGCAGGACCGTTCGGCCTTCGGACGGCCGCTGGCCGCCCAGGGCCAGGTACGGGAGTGGATCGCCGACGCCCGGGTGCAGATCGAGCAGCTCCGGCTGCTGGTGCTCAAGACGGCCTGGCTGATGGACACCGTCGGCAACAAGGGCGCGCACACCGAGATCCAGGCGATCAAGATCGCCACTCCGCGTGCGGTCGTCGGCATCCTCGACCGCGCGGTGCAGTTGCACGGCGCGGGCGGCGTCAGCCAGGACTTCCCGCTGGCGGAGCTGTGGGCGGCGGCCCGTACGCTCCAGCTCGCCGACGGTCCGGACGAGGTGCACCAACGCTCTTTGGCACGGCGGGAGTTGAAGCGGTACGCGGCGGCGGACGGTCAGTGAGGGGCGGCGGCTCCCCCGCACTCTCTCCGCGCTTCACGGGTCCCGGGCACGCCGCCCGGGACCCGCGGCCCCGGGCCCGTAGCTCTCCCCTTGCCCTCTCCGCTCGCCCTGCCCCTGCGTGTGTTCCCTTCAACTCCCGCAGGGGCTAGGCTCGTCCGCATGACTGCCGGGTCGGCCACGCGCCGTACACAGAACGGACGCCCGGCCGGCGTTTGATCACCCCGCGGGCGAGAGGCCCGCCCCCGCCACGAGAGCGCGCACGTACCACCGGTGCAGCCGAACTCGTGGCGGAAGGAGGTGAGTTCATGAGCTGGCAGGAATTCCTCGACCGTCACCGCTCCGGTGACGTCATCGAAGGCGTGGTCACGCAGGACGTGCCCTTCGGTTCGTTCGTCGAGTACGAGGGCGTGACGGGCCTCGCCTACCAGGAGTCCTGGCCCGTAGGCACCCGCGTCTCGGTCCGCATCCTCGAAATCGACGCCGAGCGGCAGCGGTTCAGCCTGGCCGCGGCCTGACGGCCCTGACGGACGCCGACGCGTGACACGGGCCGACGCCCGGCACCGGGCCGACGCCTGACGCGAAGCTGATCCGGGGGAACGGAACTCCCCCGGATCAGCACCGCCGATTCTGCCGCGCCCGGCCCCGGCACGCTACGGGTTCACCGGACGCGGCGCCGGGGCGGAGTCCAACTTCCCCTGGGCGAGGCAGGGTTGGCCGAGAACCGGCCCTGCGGCGTGGCCGCCGCACTCACGGTTCGACGACCACGCGTCCCGTCGTGATGCCGTCGAAGACCCGCTGGACCGCGTTCGCGCCGTCCGTCAGCGGGACGCGTTCGCTGATGTACGGCTTGATCGCGCCGTCCGCCGCCAGGGACGTCAGCTCCTCGTGGCAGGCCTGCACGGCCGCCGGGTCCTTGGTGTTGTACAGGCCCCAATGCAGGCCGAGCACCGAGTAGTTCTTGATCAGCGCGTGGTTGAGTCCCGGTGTGGGCACGGCGCCGCTCGCGAAGCCCACGACGACGATGCGGCCCTCGAAGGCGATGCACTTGACGGCCTTGGCGTAGGCGTCGCCGCCCACCGGGTCGTAGACCACGTCCGCGCCCCGGCCGTCCGTGGCCTCCTTCACCGCGGCCACGATGTCGTCCGTGCGGCGGTCCACGACCACGTCGCAGCCCAACTCCCGTGCCGTGCGCGCCTTGGACTCGCCGCCCACGACGCCGATGACGCGGGCGCCCGCGGCCTTGCCGAGCTGGACGGCGGCGCTGCCGACGCCGCCGGCCGCCGCGTGCACCAGCAGCGTCTCGCCGGGCTGGATCCGCGCCCGGCGGTGCAGCCCGAACCAGCCTGTCTGGTAGCCGATGTGGAGCGCCGCGGCCTCGGCGTCGTCCAGCGCCTCGGGGGCGGTACGGGCGGTGGCCGCGCCGACGAGCGTACGTTCCGCGAACCCGCCCATGGGCAGGGCGGGTTGGGCGATCACCCGGGAGCCGGGTGCCTGCTCCGCGCCCTCGCCCGCGGCGAGCACCTCGCCGCACAGCTCCACGCCGGGCGTGAACGGGAACGGCGGCCTGACCTGGTACTCGCCCCTGCACAGCAGCGCGTCGGGGAAGTTGACGGCGGCGGCGCGCACCCGTACGAGCAGTTCGCCGGGCCCCGGTTCGGGATCGGGGATGTCCTCCAGCCGCATCACCTCGCGCGGCTCGCCGTTCCTGTGGACGCGCCATGCCTTCACCGGTGCCACCTCCGGGACGTAGTTGTCGTGCTGCGCACGCGCATTGTGGTGCCGCGTACGCCAGTTGTCGTGGTGCGGACGCGAGTCGTGGTGCCGCGTACGCCAGTTGTCGTGGTGCGGACGCGGACTCCGCCGCGTACAGGGGCTGTTGCCCGTGTCCGCCCGGAGACGGGCGGTCTCCCCCTGCGCGCTACGGGCGCAGCGCGCGCATCAGCAGATCCGCCAGATGCTCCGCGACCTCCTGCGGGCTGAGCCGGCCGTCGGGCCGGTACCAGGTGCTCAAGTGGTGGACGGAGCCGAAGTGATAGTCCACGACCAGGTCGGGCGGCGTCGCCGCGTTGAAGACCCCGCGCCGCTGTCCCTCCGCGACCAGGTCGCGGAAGCGTTCGTGGTAGCGGCGGCGCTCCGCGCGCACCTGCTTCTGCTTCTCGGGGCTGAGCTGGTGCATCGAGCGGAAGAAGATCCGTGCGTCGTCGAGGTTGTCGATGGTGGTGACGACGACGTCGGCCGCGGCCCGCCGCAGCCGCGCCTCCACCGGCTCGTCGGCGTCCGCGTACCCGTCGAGCCGGTCCTGCTGGAGCCGCAGCAGCCGCCCGTAGATCTCGTGCAGCAGATCGTCCTTGGAGCCGAAGTAGTGGTAGAGGGCGCCCTTGGTGACGCCCGCCGCCTCGACTATCTCCTGCACCGACGTGCGGTCGTAGCCGCGTTCGGAGAACAGCCGGGTGGCCGCCGCCATCAGCCGCTGCGGTACGGGAACCGGGGCGGCCGGCCGCTGCGCGGCGGTGCCGCGGGCGGCGCCGTGCTGTCCGCGGGCGCCGGACCGGGGCGCCGCTTCGGGTGTGGGCATCGCCCTCACCTGCCTCTCTTCGTGCGCCCGCTCACCGCGTACACCGCGCTGACCGCCGCCACTTGGTCAATTGCCGCTGTCACCGAGGGAACGCAGTTCCCGTCTCAGGATCTTCCCACTGGTCGTCTTCGGCAGTTCCGCCAGGATCTCCACCCGGCGCGGGTACTTGTACGCCGCGAGCCGCTCGCGGCAGTGCGCCACCAGCTCCCGCGGCTCCGCGTCGGTCCCGGGCCGCAGGCTGACGTACGCCTTGACCGACTCGCCGCGGTAGTCGTCCGGTACACCGACGACGGCCGCCTCCCGTACGGCGGGATGGCCATAGAGGACGTCCTCGACCTCGCGCGGCCAGACCTTGAAGCCCGAGGCGTTGATCATGTCCTTCTTGCGGTCGACGACGTAGAGCCAGCCGTCCTCGTCCATGAACCCGATGTCGCCGGTTCGCAGTTCGCCGTCCGGTATCGCCTCGGCCGACTCCTCGGGCCTGCGCCAGTAGCCCGGTACAACCTGGGGTCCGCGCACGGTGATCTCGCCCTGCTCGCCCAGCGGTACGGGCCTGCCCGCGTCGTCCACGACCCGTACCACCGTGTCCGGCCCCGGCACCCCCACCGCGAGCGTGCCCGAAGCCGGGTCGACCGGCGCCTCGCGGCCCGGCGGCACCGACGCGCAGGGCGCGGTGCACTCGGTGAGCCCGTAGCCGTTGCGCAGATAGGTGCCGAAGGCCGCGCCGAGGCGGTCGACGAGCGCGGGCGGAAGCGGGGCGCCGCCCGAGGAGAGGACGTGGAAGGACGCGAAGTGCTCGCGTGTGGCCTGCGGATGGGCCGCCAGCGCCATGTACGCGGTCGAGGGCCCCACGGTGAAGGCCGGCCGGTGCTCCAGGAACGCGTCCAGCACGACGCCGGCTTCGAAGCGGTAGGCGAGCGCGAGGGTGCCGCGTCCCGCGAGGCACGCGGACAGCTCGCACACCATGCCGGTGATGTGGAAGAGCGGCGCGAGGACGAAGATGCAGGAGCCGTCGGGCAGTTGGAGCCCGGTGTGCTGCCGCTCGGCGTTGTAGGCGATGTTGGCGTGGGTGTTCATGGCGCCCTTGGGCGCGCCGCTGGTCCCCGAGGTGTAGCTGATCAACGCGGTGTCGGCGCCGGTGAGTTCGCGTCCCTGCGGTGCGCGGCCGCCGGAGCGGGCGACGGCGAGCAGATCGTCGACGGCCCCGGAGTCCGCGGTGCCCCCGGTGTCCCCGGCGTTCCCGGCGTCGTCGCGGGGCGCCGCGCGCCCGAAGTCCAGCACGCGCGGGTCGTTGCGCGTCTGAAGGCCGAGTTCGCAGGCGGTGAGCGCGATGCGTACGGGCGAACCGGCCGCCGTGGCCCGCAGATACGGCTCCCAGGCGCGCTCGTCGCACACCAGCGCCGCGACCTCGGCGTCGTGCAGCACATGCGCGACCTCGGCCGCCTTGTACATGGGGTTGACGGGCACCACGACCGCTCCCGCCTTCCACGCGCCCAGCAGCGCGAGCACGAAGTGCGGGCTGTTCTGGAGCATCAGCGCGAGACGGTCGCCGTGCCGGAGGCCGCGGGCGGCGAGGTGCGCGGCGATCCCGTCGGAGAGGGCGTCGGCCTCGCGGTAGCTGACACGTCCGTCGAAGTAGGCGAGGGCGGTGCGTTCGGGCACCGTGCGCACGGCTTCGCGGAAGGCGTGCAGCATCGTCTCCGGCGGACGGACGGGCGCACGCTGGACCTCGTTGAGCTGCCCCAGCCACGGCTTGTCCTCGTACGTCACCGTCAACGCGCCGCCTCCCCGGGGCCGTCGGCGGACTGCCGCTCCTCGGCGGCCAGCAGCTCCTCCAGCTTCTGCTGCATCTTGTTCATGCCGCCGAGCCAGTGGTCGGGCTCGGCAGCGCGCGTCGCGTAGAAGCCCGCGGTCTCGGGGTGCGGCAGTACGAGGAAGCGCCGGTCCGCGATGGCCTCGAAGAGGGAGTCGGCGACGTCCTCCGGTTCGATCGCGGTCTCCTTGAGCACCAGATCGCCCGCGGTGCCGGTGCCCGCGAGCATGTCGGTGCGCACGCCCTGCGGGCAGACGGCGTGCACGTCGATGCCGCGGTGCCTGTACGTCACGGCCAGCCACTCGGCGAAGGCGAGCGCGGCGTGCTTGGTCACGCTGTAGGGCGCCGAGCCGAGCATGGTGAGCAGCCCGGCGGCCGAGACCGTCGAGACGAACCGTCCCCGGCCCCGCTCCAGCCAGCCGGGAAGCAGTTCGCGCGCGGCCCGTACATGCGCCATGACGTTGACGTCCCAGGCGGTCTCCCACAGCGCCTCGTCCGCCTCGGGGCCGCCGCCCGTGCCGACGCCCGCGTTGGCGCAGAAGGTGTCGATGCCGCCGCCGAGGGCGTCGCGGGCGGCCGGCACGACCGTCGAGGCGTCGCCGGGCACCGCGACGCCGCCGATCTCCTCGGCGACGGCCCGCGCCTTGGCGGCGTCGAGGTCGTTG
>NZ_LJGW01000232.1 GCF_001751255.1 Streptomyces nanshensis
CCCCGCCCCCGGCCGTGCTCCACGCCGTGCCGTACGCGAACGCCAGGGCCGGGCCCGGGCCACGGCTCTGCGCGCCGCCGCATCGCGCCGCTCCCCGCACTCCTCCCACGGGATGCCGCCGGGCGCGGTGTCCCACGGTTCGACCTGACCTCCGTCCACGACCGCGACCTCCCCGACTCCCGCCGCGGACAGCGTCGAGGCGACGAGTGCGCCGACCCGTCCGGCGCCCCGCACCTGTACGCACGCCTCCCGTCTGGCCACCAGCTTGCCTAACCCCTCCCCAGGCCCGCGGTGCACCACGGAGAGCGAGGCCAGATCCGGCCGCAGCCGGTCGCCCACGGCCGCCGACGCCTCACGGTCGGCCGTCGCGTCGTCGAGCACGCCCGCCGAGGCGAGCCTGTCGACGAGCCGGTCCGCCGTCCCCTCGTGCAGCCCCAGCCGCCCGGCCTCCTCGCGCAGTTGCGCCATGGAGCGGGTGCCGTCCATCGACTCCATGAAGGCAGCCGTCGCGTCGTCCACCGGACCGAGCAGCACCGCGTGCGCGGGCGCCACCCCGTACTGCACCGTCTGCCTGTCGCGCCATGCACGGCGCAGCGCCGGCTTGATCATCGGATGCATGCTGACCCCGTTCTTCCGCACCCCGTCGTCCGTCGTGTGACCGTCTGCGTACTGCCGCAGTCGGTCACCGCCAGAGACAGCATGCGGTTTCCGTGCCGGGGGTCGCCGAGAGTTATCCACAGGCTCTGGAGGCAGTCATATGAAGCGAACAGATATCGGGGCAATTGCCCCGAATCAGGCCGGAGGTGGGACTTCCGCACCCCGCAGCGGGTAACGTCGAAGCGTGTCCGCCGACCCGCTGAACAGCGCAAGCCAGCCGGGGGTCGAAGTGCGCCGGAGCGCCCGTCGCAGCCGTACGGTCTCCGCCTACCGCGAGGGCGACCGCACGATCGTCATGATCCCCGCCCGTATGTCGACGGACGAGGAGCGGCGCTGGGTCGGCGTCATGCTCGACAAGCTCGCCGCACAGGAGAGCAAGCGCATGCTGGGGGACAGCGAGTTGGCCGAGCGGGCCGCGCGCCTGTCCGAGCAGTATCTCGGCGGCCGGGCCCGCCCGCACACCGTCCGCTGGGTGACCAACCAGAACACCCGCTGGGGCTCCTGCACACCCGCCGAGGGCAGCATCCGCCTCTCACACCGGCTGCGCGGCATGCCGGAGTACGTCATCGACTACGTCCTCCTGCACGAGCTGGCCCATCTCCTCGTCCCCGGCCACGGGCCACGCTTCTGGCAGCTCCTGGAGGCGTATCCCCGTACGGAGCGGGCCCGCGGCTTCCTTGAGGGCGTCGTCGCGGTCGACCGGCTGCCCCATCTGCCGTCCGCGCGCGAGGAGCCCGAGACCTGAGCGGAGCGTGAGACCCCGGGCGGCCCCGCCCGTCCGCGTCCCCCTCAGCCCGGCGCCTCCCCGACGAGGGCACGCGTGCGCTCCACGAGCCGTACGACCGAGTCGTCGGCGACGGACGCCACCTCGTCACAGCCGTACCAGCGCAGCTCCAGCGACTCCTCGCTGACCGTCTCCCGAGCGCCCACGGGCGCCAGCGCCGCGTACTGCACGTCCAAGTGCCAGGCGCAGGGCGTGAGATGACGGTCGAGGCGCACCGGCCCGCCGGGCAGCAGCGTCAGTCCGTCGATCCCGGACTCCTCCTGCGCCTCACGCAGCGCGGCACCGGCCAGCGCGGAGTCTTCCGGTTCGCAGTGGCCGCCCATCTGCAGCCACATGCGCAGCTTGCGGTGCAGCGTCAGCAGTACGCGGCCGTCCACCGGGTCGAACACCAGGGCGCTGGCCGTGAGATGACCGGCCGAGCAGGACTTCCACATGCCGTCCTCATGAGCGGCGAGATGCGCGAGATAGCCGCGCCGCAGCTCCTCCTGGCCGGGATCGCTGTCCGGAGGGGACCAGTCCGTGAGCGTCCGTACCGCGTCCTCGCGCAGGCTCACCGGCTCTTTCCGCCGTCTTCGCCCGCGCCGTCGTCGCCGCTCCCGTTTCCGCTTCCGCGATCGTCGTCCGTGCCGTCCTCGTGCTCGGCGCCGGCGTCCTTTTTGCCGGTCCCGCCGGACTGCTCCGCGGCGTCCCCGAGCAGCGACTCCAGTTCCGAGAAGTCGGCGTTCTCGCGGTGGACGAAGCCGTCCGGGTCGTCCAGGTCGTCGGCCGTCGGCAGCATGTCGGGGTGCGCCCAGAGCCCGTCGCGGCCCTCGGAACCACGCGCGTCGGTCAGCGACGCCCACAGCCGGGAGGCGTCGCGCAGCCGCCGCGGCCGCAGTTCGAGCCCGATCAGCGTGGCGAAGGTCTGCTCGGCGGGACCGCCCGAGGCCCGGCGCCGGCGCAGCGTCTCGCGCAGCGCGGACGCGGACGGCAGATGCGGCTCGGCCGCGGCGTGCACCACGGCGTCCACCCAGCCCTCGACCAGTGCGAGCGCCGTCTCCAGCCGCGCCTTCGCCGCGCGCTGCTCCGGAGTGTCCTCGGGCTGGAACATGCCCTGCTGAAGGGCCTGTTGGAGCTCTTCCGGATTCTGCGGGTCGAACTGCCCGACCACGTCCTCGAGTTTGGTCGTGTCGACCTTGATCCCCCGCGCGTAACCGTCGACCGCGCCGAAGAGATGCGAGCGCAGCCACGGTACGTGCAGGAAGAGCCGCTGGTGAGCGGCCTCGCGCAGCGCGAGGTAGAGCCGCACCTCCTCCTGCGGGACGCCCAGGCCTTCGCCGAGAGCCGTCATGTTCGCCGGCAGCAGCGCGGCCTTCCCGGACGGGCCCAGCGGCAGCCCGATGTCGGACGAGCCGACGACCTCGCCGGCCAGCACGCCCAGCGCCTGCCCGATCTGCGTACCGAACATGGCGCCGCCCATGGAACGCATCATTCCGAGCAGCGGGCCCGCCATGGCCTGCATCTCCTCGGGCAGTACGTCGCCCATGGCCGCGCCGACCCGCTCGGCGACCGGGTCGACCAGGTCCTTCCACACGGGCAGCGTGTTCTCCACCCACTCCGCGCGGCTCCACGCCTCGGCGGTGGTCGATCCGGAGGGCAGGGACGTCACGCCGTCCAGCCACAGGTCGGCCAGGCGTACGGCCTCCTCGACCGCCGCGCGGTCGGCCGGGCCGATGCTGGCGTCCGCGGTGCCCGAGCCGGTCGGGGCCACCGCCGTGCCGTCTGCGCCCGCCTCGCCGGAAGCGGAGCCTCCGGGACGGGAGCCCGCCGCCACGGTCTGCCGGGCGATGTCCTTGGCCATGTCCCAGTTCACGGGGCCGCCCTCGTACGAGAGCATCTGGCCGAGCTTCTGGAACGCCGCGCCGAGGTCGTTCGGGTCCATCCCGCCCTGGCCGCCGCCGAGCGAACCGAACATCGCCGCCAGCGGATTGCCGGCGCCGGGGCCTCCGGGACCACCCGTACCGCCGCCGAATCCGAAGGGGTTCGGAGTGTTTCCCCCGCCGCCCTGGCCGCTCTGACCGCCCTGGTCCGCGCCGTCGCCCTTCTTCTTGCCCTCGTCCCCGTCTTCGGGCTCCTCGGGAGGTACGCCGAATCCGAATGGGGTGTCACTCACGGGTTTCCTCGGCTCTGTCGTGGGTCTCGTAGGTCTTCGTACGTCCGTACGTCGTGCGGTCTCGCGGAGGGTGCACCGGCGGCCGGCTCGCGCGTACGGATCCGTGGACTACGTTGGACTGCCTCGACTTGGTCGAAGGGGACCAATCGGGACACGGGCGAGCCTGCTTCGGTGTAGCGGGCTCCACCTCCAGCCTAGACACCTGTCAGGCAGGATGGAGCTTGCGCACCTCCTACCAGAAACAACCGCTGGAGACGACTGGTGAGTTCCTCCGACAGCAACGTTCGCGCAGCGCGAACCCCGACCGTCGCCGTCACGGGTGCCGCGTCAGGAGTGGGCGCGCTGCTGACGGAACGGCTCGCGGCCTCGGAGGAGATCAAGAGGGTCATCGCGCTCGACGAGCGCCGCGGCGAGACCAGTGAGGCCCAGTGGCACACCCTCGACGTACGGGACCCGGCGATCGCCGACCGGCTGCGCAACGACGGCGACGCCGTGGACGTCGTGGTCCACCTCGCCCTCGACCTCGATCTGGAGACGGACCCCACCGCGCGTACCGCCCTCAACGTCCGCGGTACGCAGACGGTGCTCACCGCCGCGGCGGCCGCGGGCGTACCCCGCGTCATCCTGTGCACCTCGACGATGGTCTACGGGGCCCTGCCCGACAACGACGTCCCGCTCGCCGAGGACGCGGAACTGCGGGCCACGGCCGAGGCGACCGCCGTCGGCGACCTCCTGGAGATCGAACGGCTCGCACGCCGGGCGCCCCGCGCACACCCCGGCCTCAACGTCACGGTCGTACGCCCCTCGGTGCTCGTGGGCGCCGGCATGGACACGGCGCTGACCCGGTACTTCGAGTCGCCGCGGCTCCTCGTCGTCGCCGACTCCCGCCCCTGCTGGCAGTTCTGCCACGTCGAAGACCTCGTCAGCGCGCTGGAGTTCGCCGTCCTGGAGAAGGCGGACGGCGAGATGGCCGTCGGCTGCGACGGCTGGCTGGAACAGGAGGAGGTCGAGGAACTCACCGGCATCCGCCGCATGGAGCTTCCCTCCGCCGTCGCGCTGGGCGCCGCCTCACGGCTGCACCGGCTCGGCCTCACCCCCTCCCCGGCGGGCGACCTCGCGTACACGATGCACCCCTGGGTCGTCTCCGGCGCCCGCCTCCACGATGCGGGCTGGCGCCCCCGCTGGACGAACGAAGAGGTGCTCGCGGAACTGCTGGAGGAGGTCTCCGGCCGCCATACGCTCGCGGGCCGCAGGCTCGGCCGTACGGAAGCGGCCACCGCGGCGGGCGCGGGCGCGACGGTGGCGCTGCTGGGCACGGCGGCGCTGGTACGCAGGGCACGCAAGCGCCGCGGACTCTAGCGGTCAGGACCGCGGCGGTTCAGCCGCAGCGGACCGGACCGGTTTCCCCGGCGACGGGCGTGCGGCAGCATGTGCGGCATGGCGCACACGCACGATCACCCCGGGGAGCAGGCGGCGGCCGATCCCATACGGCTGCTGGGCATCCGCGACATACCGCTCTCCGTCGACGAGATCTTCACGGCCGTCGGCGACTCCTCCGCGGGAGGCACCGCGCTCTTCGTCGGCACGGTGCGGGATCACGACGGCGGGACCGACGTCACTCGTCTGGGGTATTCCGCACATCCCAGCGCGGAGGCCGTGCTGCGCCACGTCGCGGAGAAGACCGCCGCCGACTTCCCCGTACGTGCGCTGGCCGCCGTACACCGCGTCGGAGAGCTGACCGTCGGCGACCTCGCCGTGGTGGTCGCGGTCTCCTGCCCCCACCGCGCGGAGGCGTTCGCCGCGTGCCACCGTTTCGTGGACGACCTCAAGCGCGAGGTCCCGATCTGGAAGCACCAGACCTTCGCTGACGGCAGCGAGGAGTGGGTGGGCGTCTAGCTCACGCCGCGAGGCGGTCTCCGCCCGCGTCGCCGTCCCCGTCGTCGGTCTTCGTGAGCGTCGCGCGGTGCGCGGTACGGCGTAGTGCCGTCACCGGCCGAGGCGATCGGCGCACCCGTCCGGTGCACATTCCGGTTGCGTTACCGGATCCCGGGAAAGAGCGTTGTCATGCCGAGAGTTAATCTGCTCATCGGCCGTTCTGCCCGGCAGGACTCGGTCGGACAGGGGCGTCACAAGGGGTCGGGAGGTCTTCATGGCGGCACTCTCCTGGTTGCTGATTCCGATCATGGCCGTGATCGCGGCCAGTGTCTGGGGTAGCTGGGCCAGTAGACGCCGGACGGGCATTCCGGATTCCGCGGGGGTCGCCGGTTACGAGCGCTTCCGCGCCGCGATGGAGCGTTCGCGCGAGGAGGAGCAGGCCGGGGGATTCGATCCGGAACCTCCCGCCGAGCCCGTGGTGACAGGGGCTTCCGCGGGCGCGGATCGTACCGCCCGGACGGCGGACTGACGGTCCCGTCCCGTACTGTCGTGCCATGCCACGACGCACCGCGACGATGCTCGCGTCCACGCTGCTCCTCATAGCGATGCTCTGTGCCGGGCTGCTGATCACGGTGCCTTACGCGGAGATGTCGCCCGGGCCCACCGTCAACACTCTCGGTGAGCACGACGGGGAGCCGGTGCTCAACATCAAGAAGCACAGGACGTACGAGACGTCGGGGCATCTGAACATGACGACGGTGCGCGTCACGGCCGCCGACTACCGGATGAACCTGCTGGAGGCCGTCGGCGGCTGGCTGCGGCACGACAGCGCGGTGGTCCCGCACTCGACGCTCTACCCGGAGGACAAGTCGGCCAAGGAGGTCGACCAGCAGAACGCCGAGGAGTTCAGCGCCTCGCAAGAGAGCGCGAAGGTCTCGGCGCTGCGGGAGCTGGGGATACGCGTCCCCTCGCACATCATCGTCGGATCGGTCGTCAAGGGCGGGGCCTCCGAGGGCAAGCTGCACGCAGGCGACGTGATCCGCAGCGTCGACGGCAAGGCGGTCAAGGACCCGAAGGGCGTCGCGGCCCTGGTCACCAAGCACAAGCCGGGGGCGAAGGTCCGCTTCTCGATCATCCCCGCGGCCAAGGTCAAGGCCGCCGAGAAGGCCGGCAAGCGGCCGTCGGCCCGGGACGCGAAGCAGATAACCGTCGGCACCAAGAAGGCCGGGGACGACGGGCGGGCGATAGTCGGCATCCAGCCCGCGACCGGCCACACTTTCCCGTTCGACATCGACATCAAGCTCGCGGACGTCGGAGGCCCGAGCGCCGGCCTCATGTTCTCGCTCGGCATCGTCGACAAGCTCACGCGCGAGGATCTGACCGGCGGCTCCTTCATCGCGGGCACCGGCACCATCGACGACGACGGCAAGGTCGGCGCCATCGGCGGGATCCAGATGAAGACCGTCGCCGCACGCGCGAAGGGCGCCAAGTACTTCCTGACACCGGCCGCCAACTGCACGGCCGCCGCCAAGGACAAGCCCGCGGGTCTGACCCTGGTGAAGACGAGCACGATGCACGGTGCCATGGGCGCGCTGAAGAAGATCCGGGAGCACGACACCGAGGCCCTGCCGCGCTGCAAGGCGAACTGACGGTTCCCCTCCGTGCCGTCGGTCTGGTCCGTGCCGTCGGGCTCGCGCTTGCGCCGGTCGCGGCCCGTACCGTTCGACTGACGGCGGCGGGCCGCGCCGTGACCAGAGTCCCGGCGCCGCCCCGCGCACCGCCCGCTCGTACTTCCCGCGCCGCGCTTCTGCTACGGCGCGCTCCGTCCCGTCACTCCTCGAAGGTCGCCGCTAGCGCCTCCGCCAGCCCGGGCACCAGGCCCTCTCCCGTCAGCACCTCGGTGGCGCTGTCCTTCGCGCGCAGCCGCAGCGCGGACTCGCGTGTGCCGTCCCGCAGTACGGCGACGGTCATCCGCACCTCCTGGCGTTCCGGGTGCCGGGCCACCCACTCCGCGAGCTTCTCCTCGGCGCCGTCCCGCTGGAGTTCCTCCGGGACGGACTCCTCGGCGGACTGCGGCAGCATCAGCCGCTCCACGGTCATCGCGCAGCCCGAGACCGCTTCGGGCCAGGCGATCGTCGCGAGGAACTCGTCGAGCGGGGCGCCGGTGGGCAGCTCGTCCTGTTCCACGGGGGTCAGTGAGGAGGCGGGAGTCTGCTCGTCATCGTCGTCGAACCCGAGCTGACCTGCGAGTTCGGGCTCTTCCGCGCGCAGTCGGGCCGTATCTACCAGGGCGAAGAGACGGCTGGGCTGGTCCCAGCCCAATCCGGCCGCGTACTCGTCGAGTTCGAGCACCGCTCGGGTGAGAGGAGTGGAAGCGAGGGGCGTGCCGTCGGTGGGGAGGTTGTCCATCCGTATATCGTGCCCGCTTCCACCCCGGGATCGGGAACTGGGTAAAGCTTCGGTAAGTTGCATGGGTGGGCTTACGATGCGGGGCCCGCTTCTGTCTCAGCGATCTTCGAGGTGCGCACCTTGGCTTTCCAGATGCCGGACCGTGGTTCAGGCGGTCCCACAGGGCCACGGATCAGAGTGGGCCGGCCGTCACGGCGTGCCCGTACGTTGCTGATGACCGCCGGTGTGCTGGCCGTGCTCGCGATCCTTTTCGTCATGTTCGCCGGGTTCTGGACGGACTGGCTCTGGTATCGCTCGGTCCAGTACAGCTCGGTGTTCACCAAGACGTTGTGGACGAAGGTCGGCATGTTCGCCGTCTTCGGTCTGCTGATGGCCGTGGCCGTCGGCGTCAACATCTGGATCGCGCACCGGCTGCGCCCGCCGCTCAGCGCCATGTCTCTGGAGCAGCAGAGCCTGGACCGGTACCGGATGAGCATCGCCCCGTACAAGAAGTGGGTGCTGCTCGGAGTCACCGCGCTCGTCGGGCTGATCGCGGGAGCCTCGGCCGCGGGCCAGTGGCGTACGTGGCTGCTGTGGGTCAACTCGGTGCCGTTCGGCAAGACGGATCCGCAGTTCGGCAAGGACATCTCCTTCTACGCCTTCGATCTGCCCTGGTACCGCTTCCTGCTGAGCTTCGGCTTCGCCGCCGTGGTGCTCTCGCTGCTCGCCGCCGCGCTCGTGCACTACCTGTACGGCGGGCTGCGGCTGACGACGCCGGGCGCCCGCGCGACGGCGCAGGCCACCGGTCATCTCTCCGTGCTGCTCGGCTTCTTCGTTGCCCTCAAGGCCGTGGCGTACTGGCTGGACCGGTACGGACTGGCCGTGAAATCGGGCGACTTCAAGGCGACGGACAACTGGACGGGCCTGAAGTTCGTCGACGCCAACGCCTATCTCCCGGCGAAGACGATCCTCTTCTGCATCGCGATCATCTGCGCCGTGCTCTTCTTCGCCACCATCTGGCGCCGCACCTGGCAGCTCCCGGTGATCGGCTTCGGGCTGATGGTCCTCTCGGCCATCCTGATCGGCGGGCTGTACCCGGCGATAGTCCAGAAGTTCCAGGTCCAGCCGAACGAGCAGGCCAAGGAGACGCCGTACATCAAGAAGAACATCAAGGCGACGCGTGACGCGTACGGCATCGACGCCTCCGAGGTGAAGGACTACTCGGGCACCAGCAAGGCGGGCAAGCAGCAGCTCCGCGACGCCGCCGACACCACGGCGAGCACGCGTCTGCTCGACCCGAACGTCGTCTCCCCGACCTTCCAGCAGAAGCAACAGGTCAGGGGCTACTACCAGTTCCCCGCCGTGCTCGACGTGGACCGCTACAAGACCAAGGACGGCCGGGAGCAGGACACCGTCGTCGGTCTCCGCGAGATCAACACCGACGGCATCCCCGAGAAGAACTGGATCAACGAGCACTTCAAGTACACCCACGGCTTCGGCATGGTCGCGGCCAAGGGCACCACCGTCGACAAGGACGGCGCCCCGGCCTTCTCCGAGAAGGACCTGCCGCCCAAGGGCGACAAGGGCGACTACCAGGGGCGCGTCTACTACGGCGAGAAGACCAACCAGTACTCGATCGTCGGCGGTCCGCAGAAGGAGCTGGACTACGCGGACGACGAGGGCGAGAAGACGTACACCTACAAGGGCAAGAGCGGTGTCAACCTCTCCAACCCCATCAACCGCGCCGCCTACGCGGTGAACTTCAACGAGCCGCAGATCCTCTACTCCGGAGCGATCGGCGAGGGCTCCCGGATCCTGTACAACCGGACGCCGAAGGACCGCGTCGAGGCGGTCGCCCCCTGGCTGACCATCGACGGCGACCCGTATCCGGCGGTGGTCAACGGCCGGATCAAGTGGATCGTCGACGCCTACACAACGTCCGACAACTACCCGTACTCCTCGCGCACGACCCTGGGCGACACCACGGAGGACTCGCTGACGGACGGCCAGCGCGCCGTCGTCGCCCGGCAGAACCGCGTGAACTACATCCGCAACTCCGTGAAGGCCACGGTCGACGCCTACAGCGGCCAGGTCCAGATGTACCAGTGGGACAAGAAGGACCCGGTGCTCAAGACCTGGATGAAGGCGTTCCCCGGCACGGTCAAGCCGAAGAGCGCCATCGGCAACGACCTCATGGACCATCTGCGGTATCCGCAGGATCTGTTCAAGGTGCAGCGCGAACTGCTGACCCGGTATCACGTCACCTCGCCGTCGCAGTTCTACAGCGGCAGTGAGCGCTGGCAGATCCCGGACGACCCGACGCACAAGGGCAACGCCGTACCGCCGTACTACCTGAGTCTCCAGATGCCGGACGAGAAGAAGCAGACCTTCTCGCTGACGACGACGTTCAACCCGAACAAGCGGGAGACGCTGGGCGCGTTCATGGCGATCGACGCCGATCCGCGCAGCTCCGGCTACGGCAAGATCAAGATGCTGCGGCTGCCGTCCAACACGACGGTCTCCGGACCCTCGCAGGTGCAGAGCAAGTTCAACTCCGATCCGAACATCGCGGAATCGCTCAACCTGCTCAAGCGCGGTGACTCGGAGATCGAGTACGGCAACCTGCTGACGGTCCCGCTCGAGGGCGGCCTGCTGTACGTCGAGCCGGTGTACGTGCGCGGTGCCGGCACCAACTACCCGCGCATGCGCAAGGTGTTGGTCACCTACGGCGAACGCATCGCCTTCGAGGACACCCTGGGCCAGGCCCTGGACAAGGTCTTCGACGCCGAGGGCGACACCGGCACCGGAGAACAGCCGGAGGAGCCGCCGGCCTCCAGCGACGCCTCGGTGCAGGAAGCGCTGAAGAACGTCCAGGACGCGTACGACGACGGCCAGGAGGCCCTGGAGAAGGGCGACTGGAAGGCGTACGGCAAGGCGCAGGACGACCTCAAGGACGCCATCAAGGACGCGCAGGACGCCGAGTCGAAGGCCGAAAAGCGCGCCAAGAAGGAGTAGTTGAGCAGCAGCCGACGCGCTGCGGGGCTCCGTGCTCCGTACCCGGGCGGGCCTCTCGTCCCGGGTACGGAGCACCCTGATCCGTGGTGTAGAGTTGCAGCACAACGGCGCGGGGTGGAGCAGCTCGGTAGCTCGCTGGGCTCATAACCCAGAGGTCGCAGGTTCAAATCCTGTCCCCGCTACTGAAGTCGAAGGGCCCGGATCCTCAAGGATCCGGGCCCTTCGCATGCGTCAGCACGTCACATCTCAACTCCCGTTCGTGGCAAGCGGTTTGAGGTGTCTCTCTGTCGGGAAGTCGACAAACCTCTGAAGTGACCTCACCCGGTGGTGGTATTCCAGGTGTACGTGGGTTGCGGGTGGTGCGAACATGGGGTTCATGGGGGACAAGGTGAGGCTGGAGGCTCCGCCGGGTATCGGCGTAGATCCGGCCGGAGTTGACAACGGGGCGGGAGACGCGGGCCACGCGGGAGACGTCGGCGCGCTGAGCGTGCTCGGCGCGCAGTTGCTGCGCCGCGGCGATCTCGACGGTGCCGAAGGGCCGCTGCGCGAGGCCACCGCGGGCGGTGACCGCGCCGCGGCGAACAATCTCGGGGTGCTGCTGCACCAGCGCGGCCGTGCGGACGAGGCGGCCGGCTGGTGGCGCGTCGCGGCGGTCGCGGGGTCCGCCNCACCACCGCGAGCGCGGCGACGAACCGGCCGCGCACTACTGGCTGTTGCACGCGGCCGAGTCCGGCCACGCACTGGGCGCGTACGCCCTGGCCGATCTGCTCGACCACCGAGGGGAGGACGGCGCGGAGGCCTGGTTCCGCGCCGCGGCGGAGCAGGGGCACCGCGAGGCCGCGTACCGGCTCGCACGGATCATCAGCGCACGTACGCCCGAGGACGCGACGGAGAAGGCCACCGCAGAGACCNCAGAGACCGAGGGGGGCGAGGAGGCGGCGGACGCCGCCGTCCGCGAGGCGGAGCAGTGGTACAGGCTGGCGGCCGCGCGCGGCCACCGCCGTGCCGCGCTCCGCCTCGGCGGGATCCTGGAGCGCCGCGGCGAGTTGAAGGAGGCGGGCCGCTGGTATCTCACCTCCGCCAAGGAGGGCGAGCCGCGGGCCGCGTGCGCGCTGGGCTTCCTGCTGCGCGACGCGGGCGACGAGGAGGGTGCGGCCGTGTGGTGGCGCCGCGCCGCCGAGGACGGCGACGGCAACGCCGCGAACGCCCTCGGCGCCCTGCACGCCGACCGCGGCGAGCGCCAGGCCGCCGAACGCTGGTACCGGGTGGCGCTCGACGCGGGCTGCGACAACGGTGCGTTCAACCTCGGGCTGCTGTGCGCGGCGCAGGGCCGTACGGCTCAGGCGGAGCAGTGGTATCGCCGTGCCGCGTACGCGGGGCACCGCGAGGCCGCCAACGCGCTGGCCGTACTGCTGCTGCAGCGCGGGGACGCCGACGGCGCCGAGCCGTGGTTCTCCAAGGCGGCGGAGGCGGGCAGCATCGACGCCGCGTTCAACCTGGGCATCCTGCACGTCGGCCGGGGCGATCACCGTACGGCCCGTGTCTGGTACGCGCGGGCCGCGGCGGCGGGGCACACCGAGGCCGCGCTCCAGGTCGGCATCGCGCTGCTGAGCGAGGGCGACGAGCAGGGCGCGGAGCGTCAGTTGCGGTGCGCGGCGGGCGGGGGCAGCGTCGAGGGCGCGTTCCGGCTGGCCGTGATCCTGGAGCGCCGCACGCCGCAGGAGGCCGACGCCACGGGTGCGACGGCGTCCGTCAGCAGCCGCGACGAGTACGAGGAGTGGTACGAGCGCGCGGCCGAGCAGGGACACCGCCGTGCGCAGGTACGGCTCGGCATGTGCCTCGCGGCGCGCGGCGAGATCGTCGACGCGGCGCGCTGGTACCGGGTGGCGGCGGAGGCGGGAAGCCCCAACGGGGCTTTCAACCTGGGCCTGTTGCTGGCGCGTGAGGGCAGCGAGCCGGAGGCGGCGCTGTGGTGGACGCGTGCGGCCGAGGCCGGCCACGGGCGCGCGGCGCTGCGTCTCGCGCTGCTGAGCGCGCGCCGGGGCGAGTTGGAGACGGGGCAGCACTGGTGTGCACGCGCCGTCGAGCTCGGTCCGGCCGAGGTGGCCGAGCGCGCGGCCCGGCTGCACGACGCCCTGCGCTCGGAGCTGACGGCCTGAGCACACGGCCGTCCGGCCTCCGGTGACTGCTCGCCGGAGGCCGGACGGAAGTGATTTGCACTGGTCGTCGGCGCAGGGTTAGAGTTACGGCACAACGGCGCGGGGTGGAGCAGCTCGGTAGCTCGCTGGGCTCATAACCCAGAGGTCGCAGGTTCAAATCCTGTCCCCGCTACTGAAGTCGAAGGGCCCGGATCCTCAAGGATCCGGGCCCTTCGCATGTGCCAAGTCTCACGACGCCCCGTGTGCCCGGCCACCGGTGCCGGGCCGCGGGTCGGCTCGTGNTGTATGTGTGCGTACGCGCGGGAGGCGTCGTGTACGGGCTCAGCCCGCGGCGCACTGGGGACAGGTGCCCCGGTAGGTGACGGTGGCGTCCGAGATCGTGAAGCCGAAGCGCTCCGACTCGGGAAGACCGGCGAGCGGATCCCCGGAGGGATGGACGTCACGGATCGTGCCGCACTTCGAGCAGACCAAGTGCTGGTGTGAATGGCGGGCGTTGGGGTCGTACCGCTTGGCGCGCCCGTCCGTGCTGACCTCGATCACCTCGCCGATCGAGACGAGTTCGCTCAGCGTGTTGTAGACGGTGGCACGGGCGATCTCGGGGAGCCTCGCGGCAGCGCGCGCATGCACCTCGTCGGCTGTGTAGTGCACGTGATCGCCGTCGAGTACTTCGGCGACGACTCGCCGCTGCGCGGTGAGCCGCCAACCACGGTCCCGTAGCCGCTCCAGCAGGTCGCTCATAGGGCAAGCCTAGCAGTGTACTCGTCCGGGAAAAGAACCCGTATGGAATTCGTCATCTTCTTGACTTAGACAATGTCCAATGTAGGATCGCGAAAAGCTTAGCTCAGCGCAGAACAAGCAGGAGGAGCACGTGACGGTGCAGGAGAGGACCACGGGTCCGCTGACGACGGAGGCCGGCGCCCCGGTCGCGGACAACCAGCAGAGCCAGACCGCCGGCCCCGGCGGTCCCAGCCTGATCCAGGACCAGCTCCTCATCGAGAAGCTGGCCCACTTCAACCGCGAGCGCATTCCGGAGCGCATCGTGCACGCCCGGGGTGCGGGTGCGTACGGCACGTTCACCGTGACCGCCGACGTGACCCGGTACACGAGGGCCAAGTTCCTCTCCGAGGTGGGCAAGCAGACCGAGACCTTCCTCCGCTTCTCGACGGTGGCCGGCAACCTCGGTGCGCCGGACGCGGTGCGCGACCCGCGCGGCTTCGCGCTGAAGTTCTACACCGAGGACGGCAATTACGACCTCGTCGGGAACAACACCCCGGTCTTCTTCATCCGGGACGCCATCAAGTTCCCGGACTTCATCCACACCCAGAAGCGCGACCCGTACACCGGCTCGCAGGAGGCGGACAACGTCTGGGACTTCTGGGGTCTCTCGCCCGAGTCGACGCACCAGGTGACCTGGCTGCTGGGCGACCGCGGCATCCCCGCCTCGTACCGGCACATGAACGGCTACGGCTCGCACACGTTCCAGTGGAACAACGAGGACGGCGAGGTCTTCTGGGTCAAGTACCACTTCAAGACCGACCAGGGCATCCAGAACCTCACCAACGAGGAAGCGGAGATCCTGGCGGGCAAGGACCCGGACAGCCACCAGCGGGACCTGCGCGAGGCCATCGAGCGCGGCGACCACCCGAGCTGGACGGTGCAGGTGCAGATCATGCCGGCGGCGGACGCACCGAACTACCGCTTCAACCCGTTCGACCTGACCAAGGTCTGGCCGCACGACGACTACCCGCCGATCGAGATCGGGAAGCTCGAGCTCAACCGCAACCCGGAGAACATCTTCGCCGAGGTCGAGCAGTCGATCTTCTCGCCGCACCACTTCGTGCCCGGCATCGGCCCGTCCCCGGACAAGATGCTCCAGGGCCGCCTGTTCTCGTACGGGGACGCCCACCGCTACCGCGTCGGCATCAACGCCGACCACCTGCCGGTGAACCGTCCGCACGCCACGAACGCCAACACCCACGGCCGGGACGGTGTGATGTACGACGGCCGGCACGGCGGCAGGAAGAACTACGAGCCCAACAGCTTCGACGCCGACACGAAGCAGACCGACAGGCCCCTGTGGGAGCCGGTCGCGGTCTCCGGCGTCACGGGCGACCACGTGACCCCGTCGCACGCCGAGGACGACGACTTCGTCCAGGCGGGCAACCTCTACCGCCTGATGCCGGAGGACGCGAAGCAGCGTCTGATCGACACCGCCGCCGGGTTCATCGCGAAGGTCTCGCGTGACGACATCGCCCAGCGTGCGATCGAGAACTTCCGCAAGGCCGACGAGGACTACGGCAAGCGACTGGAGGCCGCGGTACAGGCCCTGCGCGGCTGATCACGCCGCTCGCCGTAAGACCCGGAGGGACCGCACCGTCGTGCGGTCCCTCCGGTGTTGTGCGGGGGTGTCCCCGGCCGGCTGCTCGGGTCGTGCTCACACCGCCACGGTGCCCACGGCCTCCTCCGCCTCGCAGGTCCAGCAGCGCACGATGTCCCGTACGGACACGACGCCGATGGGTTCCTGTCCGTCCAGGACGATGAGGTGGCGGAATCCGCCGTGGGTCATGGCCGCGGACGCCTGCTCCAGCGTCCACTCCTCGGTGGCGAAGACGACATCCGTAGTGGTGTGCGACTGGGCCGTCTCGCGGTCGGGATCCTGGCCCGCGCCGAGGGAGTTGAGGATGTCGCGCTCGGTCAGGATGCCGAGCCCGCTGGTGTCGGGGTCGAAGACGACGGCCGCGCCGACCCGTCGGGCCGACATCAGCGCGGCGGCCTGTCTGAGGGTGTGGGCGGGGCCGATGGTGAGCACGACCGTGGTCATCGCGTCTCGGACGAGGGTGGGCATGTGCGTGGTCCACCTCCTTGGAGAAGCCTCTTCCTTTTGAGAAGAGATTCACAAGGTCACAAGCTTCCGTGGATTCATGGTCACACGGCTCCGGGACCACAACAAGGGCATGTACGGCGGGAGATGGGACGGGAGTGACGGTGCCGGACGGGCGCCGCGGCTACGCCGTCAGATAGGTCAGCACTTCCTCGTGCAGCAGACCGTTGGAGGCCAGGGCGTTGCCGCTGTGCGGGCCGCGCCTGCCGTCGAGGCCGGTGAAGACGCCGCCGGCCTCCTGGACGATGATCGTCGGGGCGGCCATGTCCCACAGCGACAACTCGGGCTCGGCGCATGCGTCGACCGAGCCCTCGGCGACCATCATGTACGGCCAGAAGTCCCCGTAGCCGCGGGTGCGCCAGCAGTCGCGGGTCAGCTCCAGGAAGCCGGGCAGCATGCCGCGCTCCTCCCAGCCGTGCAGCGAGGAGTACGCGAACGAGGCGTCCCGTACGGCCTCGACGCCGGAGACGTGCAGCCGCGTGGCCTGCGAGAGACTGCGTCCGGTGTAGGCGCCGCCGCCCTTCGCCGCCCACCAGCGCCGGTTGAGCGCCGGGGCCGAGACCAGACCGACGACGGGGTGGTCGCCGCCCTCGCCCAGTTCGGTCAGGGCGATCAGCGTGGCCCAGACGGGGACACCGCGTACGTAGTTCTTCGTCCCGTCGATCGGATCGATGATCCAGCGGCGCGAGCCGTGCCCCTCCGTGCCGAACTCCTCGCCCAGGACCGCGTCGCGCGGGCGCGTGCGCTTCAGCGAGGTGCGGATCAGCTCCTCGGCGGCCTTGTCGGCCTCGCTCACCGGAGTCAGGTCGGGCTTCGTCTCGACCTTGAGGTCGAGTGCCTTGAACCGCTCCATCGTCGCGGCGTCGGCGGCGTCGGCCAGCACGTGGGCGAGACGCAGATCATCGTGGTAGTCCGGCATGTGTGCACAGTATCTACCTGCGGGAAACGCAGCCACAGGGCAAAGCGCCCACGACGCCAAGCGGGTGCCGCCCATTCGTTGCGGCGGACGGAGGCCGGGCGGCGGCCCGCGGGGAAGGATCCGCGGGAGCCGTCGCCGGGATCCGGGGGCTTCTGTGACGGGGTTCGTCCGCTGTCTTGACAGGAGTTGTCGACGCGTCAATTGTGTCCGGCACCCCAGCCGCCGGGTCCGGAGGCACGATGCCTACTGCACGCGAGACATTGCTGGAAGCCGCACACAGAGCCGTCGGTACGCAGCCGTGGGCAGCGGTGCGGATGGTGGACGTCGCCACCGCCGCCGGTGTGTCCCGGCAGACGCTCTACAACGAGTTCGGCACGAAGGAAGGGCTCGGTGCCGCCCTCGTGCACCGGCTCGTCGACGGCTTCGTCGAGGGAGCCGCGCGTGCCGCCGCGGAAGGCGGACGAGGAGGCTCCGATCCGGCGGGCTCGTGTGCGGCCGCGGCCGCCTGGATGCTGCGGACCGCGCGGGACGAGCCCATCGTGCGGGCCGCGCTCACGGGGTGCTGGGGGTCCCGGATGCCGACGCCGCCCGCTCCGGCGCCGGTTCCGGCCTCGGTATCGGCTCCCGTCCCGGTGTCCGCGCCGTCTGCGCCTTCCGCGGCCCCTTTTCCGGCCGCCGCTCCGTCTCCGGTCGGGGCCGCGGGTTCCGGGGCGCGCTCGGCCGTGGCCGTACGTCCCGTCGAACCGGGGCCGCTGGCCGCCACGTTGTGCGAGCGGATGATGGACGGGCTTCCCCGTAACGGCTCCTCCGGCAGGCTGGGACTGGCCTGTGAGACGGGGGTGCGGCTGGCGCTGTCGTTCGTGGTGGCGCCGCCCGGCGCGGACCGGTCCGAGGAGGAGGCGGTACGGCAGATCCGCGACGTCGTACGGGCGCTCCTCCCACAGCACCGCTGAGGGCGGTCCCCTGCGGGCCGCTCGCGGCGACGGGGGCGGCTCAGTGCACGCTGCCGGAGAACTGGAGCCCCACCAGCCCCAGGATCACCAGCGAGATCGAGACCAGCTTCAACGCGGAGACGACATCGCCCAGGAAGAGCATCCCGTACACGGCGGTGCCCGCGGCGCCGATGCCCGTCCACACCGCATAGGCGGGACCGACCTCCAGGCGCCGCAGCGCGAGCGTCAGCAGCCCGAAGCTGCCGAGCGCGAACGCGCAGAAGGCGACGGTGGGCCACAGCCGGGTGAAGCCGTGGGAGAGCTTGAGACAGACGGCGAACCCGGTCTCCAGGAACCCCGCGACGATGACCAGCAGCCACGCTGCCATGGGATGCCTCCGAGCCCTGGGTGCCGTACTGCCGGGTGATTATGCCCGGGTATGTGCGGCGAGGCCGGGTCAGTCCCCTTCGTGCTGTTCCCGCGTCGCCAGCAGGCGGCGCAGCGAGTACAGCCGCTGCGGGTCGGCGTGGCCGTCCGCGACCCACTGGTCCAGCGCGCAGTCCGGCTCGTCGTGGCTACAGGCGCGAGGGCAGCCGGCGGTGCCCGGTTCGAGATCGGGGAAGGCGCCGATGACCCGCGACGGATCGACGTGGTGCAGCCCGAAGGAGCGGACGCCGGGGGTGTCGATCACCCAGCCCCCCTCGTGCGGCAGCGGCAGGGCGAGCGCCGAGGTGGTGGTGTGCCGGCCCCTGCCGGTCACGGCGTTGACGTGTCCGGTGGTGCGCTGCTGCTCCTCGGGGACGAGGGCGTTGACGAGCGTGGTCTTGCCGACGCCGCTGTGTCCGACGAGGACGGTGATCCGCCCGTACAGGGACGCCCGTACCCGCTCAGCGGCCTCGCCGTCCGCCAGATCGTCGCGGCTGCTGACGACGTGGCGCACGCCGAGCGGCGTGTACTTCTCCAACAGCGGCTCGGCGGGGGCGAGATCGGACTTCGTCAGGACGAGCAGCGGATCGAGCCCGGCGTCGTACGCGGCGACGAGACAGCGGTCGATCAGGCGCGGGCGCGGCTCGGGGTCGGCGAGGGCGGTGACGATGGCGAGCTGGTCGGCGTTGGCGACGACGACGCGCTCGTACGGGTCGTTGTCGTCGGCCGTGCGCCGCAGCACGGACGAGCGTTTCTCCACGCGGACGACGCGGGCGAGGGTGTCCTTCGCACCGGAGAGGTCGCCGACGACGGCCACCCTGTCTCCGACGACGACGCCCTTGCGGCCGAGTTCGCGCGCCTTCATCGCGGTGATCGTGCGGCCCTCGACGAGACAGGTGATCCGGCCGCGGTCGACGGTGAGGACCATGCCCTCCGCCGCGTCCTCGTGCTTGGGGCGCTGGTGGGTGCGCGGGCGGGTGCCCCTGCGGTTGGGACGTACGCGGATGTCGTCCTCGTCGGTGTGCTTGCCGTACCGGCGCATCGCGTCCCGCCGTCCCTCTCAGGCGCTCTCTTCGACGCGGGGATCGTCGTCCGTACGCGGTGTACGCCGTGTACGGGGCGTACGGGCGGAGCCGGCGGCGGGGGAGGCGGGCGAGGTGCCGTGGAGCATCCGCGTCCACATGCGGTCGAAGCCGGGCAGGGTCTTGCCCGTCGTGGCGATGTCCTCGACGCGTACGTTCTCGGTCAGCAGACCGAGCACCGCGCCCGCGGTGGCCAGCCGGTGGTCGTCGTAGGTGTGGAAGACGCCGCCGTGCAGCGGGCGGGGGCGGATGCGCAGCCCGTCCTCGGTCTCGGTGACGTCGCCGCCCAGGGAGTTGATCTCCTCGGTGAGCGCGGCCAGCCGGTCCGTCTCGTGCAGCCGCAGATGGCCCACGCCGCGCAGCACCGACTCCGACTCGGCGAGGGCGGCGACCGCGGCGACACCCGGGGTCAGTTCGCCGACGTCGCTCAGGTCGGCGTCGATGCCGTGGACGCGGCCGCTTCCCGTCAACGTCAGCCCCCGCTCGTCCAGTTCGCACGAGCCGCCCATCTCCGTGAAGATGCGGCGCAGCGCGTCGCCGGGCTGTGTGGTGTGCCGCGGCCAGCCGGGGACGGTGACCCGGCCGCCGGTGACGAGCGCCGCCGCGAGGAACGGCTGCGCGTTGGACAGGTCGGGTTCGACGGCGAGGTCACGGCCGCGCAGGGCGCCCGGTGCGACCCGCCAGACGTCGGGCTTTCCGCCGTCCTCGGGGGCGTCGACCTGTACGCCGGCCTCGCGGAGCATGGCGGTCGTCATGCGGATGTGCGGTGCCGAGGGCAGGACCGCTCCGGTGTGCCGGACCTCGACGCCCTTCTCGAAGCACGCCCCGGACAGCAGCAGCGCGCTGACGAACTGGCTCGACGCGGAGGCGTCGACCTCGACCACGCCGCCGGTGATCGAACCGGTGCCGTGCACCGTCAGCGGCAGCCGTCCGCGTCCGTCGTCCTCGATACGGGCGCCCAGGGCGCGGAGCGCGTCGATGACGCCGTGCAGCGGACGCTCGTACGAGCGCGGGTCGCCGTCGAAGCGCACGGGGCCGTCGGCCAGGGCCGCGACCGGGGGCAGGAAGCGCATCACGGTGCCCGCGTTGCCGACGTCGACGGTGGCGGGGCCGCGCAGCGGTGCCGGGGCGATGTGCCAGACCTCGTCGGTCGCGCCAGCCTCGCCGGCCTCCCTCTGCGCTCCGGTGCCCTCGTCGATGCGTACGCCGAGGGCGCGCAGGGCGGCGGCCATCAGCAGGGAGTCGCGTGAGCGCAGCGGGCGGCGCAGCGTGCCGGGGTCCGCGGCCAGGGCGGCCAGGACGAGACCGCGGTTGGTGACCGACTTCGAGCCGGGCACGGCGACGGTCGCGTCGACGGGTGTCTGCGCGAACGGTGCGGGCCACAGGGCGTCGGAGGCGGTCTTCTCGCTCATGCGGTTCACCTTAGTCGTTCGGGCCGCGCGCCGATCTCGGCGGATTCCCGCCTGCGGCGGTCCCTCCGAGCTCCGCCGCAGCCCCCGCGCCCGGCCCCGCCGACGACCCCGTCCGGCTCACAGCCCGAGCAGCCACCGTCCGCCGCCCGTCAGCGAGCAGAGCGCGACCGCGTGGAAGAGCAACAGCCAGACGAGCGCGGGGACATGGGTGAGCCGCGAGAGCTGGTCCGCGTCGGAGTCGGGGGCGCCCCCGCGGCGCCGCTTGCCCTGGAGCTCGAAGACCGGCCGTACGCCTCCGAAGAGGAGGAACCAGACGACGACGTACGCGAACCCGGCCTGCACCTCCGGTTCCGTCAGCCAGGAGACGAGGACGAAGGCCCCGCCGGTGAGGAAGACCGTCAGCACGCCGTAGGCGTTGCGGATCATCGCGAGCATCGCCAGCAGCAGCGCGGTGGCGCTCCACAGCAGGAGCGTGATGTGGTTCGCGGCCAGCAGCCAGGCGCCGCCGAGGCCGAGCAGCGAGGGCGCGGTGTAGCCGGCCGCCGCCGTGAGGACCATGCCGATCCCGGTCGGCTTGCCGCGGGAGAGCGTGAGCCCGGAGGTGTCCGAGTGCAGCCGTATGCCCTCCAGTTGGCGGCCGGAGAGCAGTGCGATCAGTCCGTGCCCGCCCTCGTGGGCGATCGTGACGGCGTTCCGTGACAAGCGCCACACGCCGTGCGGCACGATCGCCGCCAGGGCTATGACCGCGGTGGTGAGGACCAGCCACTGGTCCGGGTCCGGCTGCGTGCCGAAGACCCGGTCCCACAGACCGGCGATGCTCGTGGTGTCCATCTCGTCCTTCGTCCTCCCCGGCCCCGCCGTACGCCGCGGCGTACGACCTCTCCCCGAACGGAATGTGCTTCTCCGTGAACGCGGGGCGCTTCACATCGGTGCCGTGGCAGTGTGGCACTTATGTGCGGACGCTATGCAGCAAGCCGGAGACCCGAGGACCTCGTCGGGCTCTTCGGCGTGGAGATGTGGGAGCCGGCGGAGACGCTGGCTCCCGACTGGAACGTCGCCCCGACGAAACAGGTGCACGCGGTCCTCGACCGTCCCCTGCGGGGCTCGCAGAACCCGCGGCCGGTACGGCAGTTGCGGACGCTGACCTGGGGCCTGGTTCCGGGCTGGGCCCAGTCGCCCGACATGGGCGCGAAGATGATCAACGCCAGAGCGGAGACGGTGCACGAGAAGCCCGCGTACCGGCGTCCGTTCGCCGCCCGTCGCTGCCTGCTCCCGGCCGACGGCTACTACGAGTGGATGACCGCGCCGAACGAGTTGCAGCTCGAACAGGAGGGCAGGCGCAAACGCCCGCGGAAACAGCCGTACTTCGTGACGCCCGCGGACGGTTCGGTGATGGCGATGGCCGGTCTGTACGAGTTCTGGCGCGACGGCACGCTGCCGGACGGCCACCCTCGTGCCTGGTGGAGCACCTGCACCGTCGTCACGACGGAGGCGGAGACGGCGCCGCTGGCCGGACCGTCCGGCGAGGACGGGCCCAAGTCGCTCGCGGACATCCACCCGAGGATGCCGCTGATGCTGCTGCCGGAGCGCTGGAACGCGTGGCTGGACCCCGCACGGAGGCCGCAGGAGGAACTGCGGGCGCTGCTCGAACCCCCGCCGCCGGGGATGATGCGCGCGTATCCGGTCTCCACGGAGGTCAGCAACGTACGGAACAACAGCCCCGAGTTGGTCAGGGAGTGGACCGGGCCCGAGGTCGGCACGCTGTTCTGAGGGCGGGGTTCCGAGTCGGGGCGCGGGACGGGGAAAGATGGCTTTCCATGACCGAGAAAGCCGGAGGCGACCGGCCTGTGAACAGCCCTGTGAACAGTTCCGTGAACCGTCCCGCGGACCGCTCCGAGGAGGGCGCTGCGGCCCGGGCCCGGACCGAGAAGACCCGGACCGAGACCGTCCCGACCCCGGCGGGCGACGCCCGTATCACCTGGCACTCCGCCCGCGAGCCCCGCGCCGTACTGGCGCTGGGCCACGGGGCGGGCGGCGGCATCGAGGCCCGCGATCTGCGGGCGCTCGCCCGCGCCCTCCCCGCGACGGGGATCACCGTCGCGCTCGTCGAACAGCCCTGGCGGGTGGCGGGCAGGAAGCTC
>NZ_LJGW01000209.1 GCF_001751255.1 Streptomyces nanshensis
AGCGCCGTCCCGCCCAGCCGCCGCCGCAGCGGTACGAGCCGGAGCCGCCGCCCCGCCGTGAGCCGCGTCCCCGGCGCGAGCCGCGGCAGCGCAGCGCGAACCCGATGCACATTCCGGGGCTCGGCTGCCTGAAGGGCTGTCTGTTCATGATCGTGCTGCTGGTCGTGGCGGGCGTCCTGGTGTGGAATCTCACTCCGCTTCCCGAGTGGTGGGCGCAGGGCCAGAGTTTCTGGAACTCGGTGGAGGACCTCTTCAAGGATCTCGGGAATCTGATCGACGGCGCTTCCAATTAGCGTCCGTAGCAGGCGAGTTCGGAGATTTATCGACTTCCCGGGAGGGAATTCCCGCTCGAAAGCGACGGTTAGTGCGCTCCTGGACCCTGACGGGCCTTCCGGCGCGTAGTTTTGTCGCTATGGCACGGAAGATCGGCAGTCGCTACACCGCTCACCAGATCCTGGGCCGCGGCAGCGCCGGCACGGTGTGGCTCGGCGAAGGGCCCGACGGGCCGGTCGCGATCAAGCTGCTGCGCGAGGACCTCGCCTCGGACGGGGACCTGGTGGAGCGGTTCATGCAGGAGCGCAGCGCCCTGCTCTGCCTGGACCACCCGAGCGTGGTCGGCGTCCGCGACCTCGTCGTGGACGGCAACGACCTCGCTCTGGTCATGCAGTTGGTCCGCGGCACCGACCTGCGCACCCGCCTCGAACACGACCGCCGCATCGCGCCGCAGCCCGCGGTCTCGATCGCGGCGGACATCGCCGACGCCCTCGCCGCGGCGCACACCGCGGGCATCGTCCACCGCGACGTCAAGCCCGAGAACGTCCTGCTGGACGCGCTGGCCCCGGCCGGGCCCGGCGGTGCGCCGCCCGCGCTGCTCACCGACTTCGGCGTCGCCAAGCTGATCGACTCGCCCCGTACCACCCGGGCCACGTCGATCATCGGGACGCCCGACTACCTCGCACCGGAGATCGTCGAGGGCCTGCCGCCCCGCGCCTCGGTCGACATATACGCACTGGCCACCGTGCTGTACGAACTCCTCGCCGGATTCACGCCGTTCGGCGGCGGCCACCCCGGCGCGGTGCTGCGCCGGCATGTCACGGAGTCGGTCGCTCCGCTGCCCGGCATCCCGGATGAGCTGTGGCTGCTGATCCACCAGTGCCTGGCGAAGGCTCCCGCCTCCCGGCTGCGCGCCGAGGAGGTCGCGGTGCGTCTGCGCGAGCTGCTGCCGGATCTGGAGGGGCTGCCTCCGCTGGACATCGACGAGCAGCCCGAGGAGGGCTACGAGCCGTACGAGTACGGGGAGTCCGAGCCGCCGGGTGAGGGCCGCCAGGGATACGGAGAGCAGGGCGGCGGCCCCGCACGCGCGGACGGTCACGGCCGTACGACCGCCTCCGCGGGCACCGGCTCCCGGCATCCGGGGACCGGCGACGGCGCGACGGCCACGAGCCGTACGGGACGTACGGGCCGTGCCGCGGTCCCGCTGGTGCACGGCGGCGCGAGCCCCGACTCCAACCGCGACACCCACACGAGCATGCGCGTGCCCGGAGCCGACGAACTGGCGGGCGGAGCACACGGAACGGCCCGTGCCCCGCGCGCCGCGGGCGCTCCCCGTGCGGGCTCCGCGCGCAACCGCCTCTCGCCGGCCGCGATGCGGCGCCGGCGCATCAAGCTGGGCGCCGGTGCGGCGGTGATCGTGGCCGTCGCCGGTCTCGGCGGCTGGTTCGCGGCGTCCGGCGACGACGGCGAGAGCACCCAGCCGGCACCGGCCGTCGAGCACCCGCAGGAGCCCTGACCGTACGGAGGCCGTACGGACGGGACGGGAACGCGGCCGGGCAGGCCCCGGAACGAGGACGGCCGGTACCGGGAACGAGGGCGGGATCACGGTGACCCCGGGCGGGGAACGGCCGCACCCCCCAGCCGTTAGGGTGGAGGTGTGGCGATCCCCGACTTTCCCGAAGAGCTCAAGTCCCTCCGCTCCACCATGGAGTCGATCGAGGCCGTGATGGACCTCGACAGGCTGAGGGCCGACATCGCCTCCCTCGAGGAGCAGGCGGCGGCCCCCGATCTGTGGGACGACGTGGAGAATGCGCAGAAGATCACCAGCAAGCTGTCCTACCTCCAGGGCCAGTTGCGCAAGATCGAGGAGCTGCGCTCGCGGATCGACGACGTCGAGGTCCTCCACGAACTCGCCGCCAGCGAGGACGACGCGGACGCACGCGGCGAGGCGGAAACCGAGCTGGAGTCGCTGCGCAAGTCGGTCGACGAGCTGGAGGTGCGCACGCTGCTCTCCGGCGAGTACGACCCGCGTGAGGCGGTCGTCAGCGTCCGTGCCGAGGCCGGCGGCGTCGACGCCGCGGACTTCGCCGAGCAGTTGATGCGCATGTATCTGCGCTGGAGCGAGCGCCGGGGCTATCCCACCGAGGTGTACGACACCAGCTACGCGGAGGAGGCGGGCATCAAGTCCGCGACGTTCGCCGTCAAGGCGCCCTACGCGTACGGCACGCTCTCCGTCGAGCAGGGCACCCACCGCATGGTGCGGATCTCGCCGTTCGACAACCAGGGGCGGCGTCAGACGTCCTTCGCCGGTGTCGAGGTGCTGCCGGTCGTCGAGCAGGTCGACCACATCGACATCCCCGAGAACGAACTGCGGATCGACGTCTTCCGTTCCTCCGGTCCGGGCGGCCAGTCGGTCAACACCACCGACTCCGCGGTCCGTATGACCCACATCCCCACGGGCATCGTCGTCTCCTGCCAGAACGAGAAGTCCCAGATCCAGAACCGCGCCGCCGCCATGCGCGTCATGCAGTCGCGTCTGCTCGCCCACCGCCGTCAGGAGGAGCAGGCGAAGATGGACGCGCTCAAGGGGGACGGAGGCAACTCCTGGGGCAGCCAGATGCGTTCGTACGTTCTGCACCCGTACCAAATGGTGAAGGACTTGCGGACAGAACATGAAGTCGGCAATCCCCAGGGCGTTCTCGACGGCGATATCGACGGCTTTCTCGAAGCGGGCATCCGCTGGCGCAAGCAGCAGGAGCAGCAGGACGCGAGCTGATCACGCCGCCCAACAAGCCACGTCCGCATAACGATTCGGTCGGCGTGGCGCGAACTCCCAGCGCAGCAAGGCCAATTCACATGGTTCTCGCTTGACTGAGATGTGAATTGTAGGAAAGCTGTTCGCTCGCATGCCTGTGTCAGGGGCGCGTGCGGGGGTGAAGAGGCGGACAGAATCCGTGTCCCGGCAAGAGGCTCCGCAGCCCGTCACACAGCTGCTCCATGAAAAGTTGAAACTACTGGGGGTAGTTGGCAGATGATCAAATCGAAGACGCGGCTGCGAGTGGCGCGCGTCGCCGCCGGCACGGTGTTCGCCGTCGGCGCCTCGCTCACCGCTGCGGGGGCCGCGCAGGCCGCTGACGGCAGCACCGCCGCGAAGCAGGGTAACGAGGGGATCGTCGGCGGCATCATCGGTGGTCTCATCGGCGGTGGCGACGGCGGCGGTGACACCGGCGGTGACACGACCGGCGGCGACACCGAGGGCACCACGGGCGGCGACACCAGCGGTGGCGACACCGAGGGCACCGTCAGCGGCGGTGACACCGGCGGCGACATCGGCGGCACCGTGACCGGTGGCGACGACGGCGGCAGCGACAACGGCGGCGGCGACAACGGTGGTGACACCGGCGGCGACGGCGGGAACACCGGTGGCGACGACGGCGGCAGCACCACCACGACCGGTGGCGGCGACAACGGTGGCGACACCGGTGGCGACGACGGCGGCGAAGAGCCCGCCACCATCGGCGGCTCCGGCGGCGACGACGACTGCGACCTGAACGACGACAGCGTCGACTGCGAGGGCGGCAACACGCAGCCCGACAGCTCCGGCAGCCAGCCCGTCGAGCAGCAGCCGCAGGCCCCGAAGGAGGAGCTGGCCGAGACCGGTTCGTCCGAGACGACCTACCTGCTGGTCGGCGCCGCGACGATGATCGCGGGCGGTGTGGCCTTCCGTGTGATGCCGCGCATGATCAACCGCCGTACTGCTGCCTGACGTCCACGGACGACCGGCGCATACGCGGGCGAGGGGCCCGGAACGCAGCGTTCAGCGCGTTCCGGGCCCCTCGTGCGTGTGGTGATGCGTGCGGTGATGGGGGATGCGTGCCGCAGGGATGCGGTTCCACGACCGTACGGAAAGGAGCCGCCGCCGCTCACCACGCGTCGCCGCCCGCTCACGCGCGGGATGCCCGCGGACCGGCGGACCGCTTACGCCGTGGCCACCCGCTGTGCGACGAGCGCCACGGTGAGCAGCGCCAGCAGCAGGCCGAAGAGGGCCGTGGGGGAGAGGCTCGCGNTCGCGGTGCGCACGGCAGACCGAGCAGCGGCCCTCGCTCACGGGGCCGGCGCAGTTGGCACACACCAGTCGGTCGCATGTCATGCGAACTCCTCCTTCTGCTGCCAACGATGCCGGTGAGTGATCGGTTCCCGGAAGGGTACGGTCCCTTTCCACTGTGCCAGGCTCCGCGCGCGTGCGCAGAGGCTCGGCCGCTCTGCTCGCCGCCCGCCGGACCCCGTACGTAAGCCCCGTCCCGTACCCCAGCGGTGCGCAAAGCCAAGCGAAAATGCACGAGATGGGCGCTTTGCCGGAAAGGGTGCGTGACCAAGCCCACCAACAACGGACGCCGACTGCGCGCTGTGCGCCGCTTCGCGTAAGGTCGCCACACTCCCCCTGGCCGAGCCCGGGAGGGGCCCGCCGGCCGTCGCCGTGAGGTGCCCCCGCCCGCGGTGGACGCCGGGAGGTGCGCCGCCCGGTGCACACCGGGAGGTACCAGGGAGCCGCGTGCGGCTTCCACTGCCCCTACCCCAGGCCGACGTGGTGTATCCGTGATCCGATTCGACAACGTCTCCAAGTCCTATCCCAAGCAGACGCGTCCGGCGCTGCACGATGTCTCGCTGGACATCGAGCGCGGCGAGTTCGTCTTCATGGTGGGCTCGTCGGGCTCCGGCAAGTCCACCTTCCTGCGCCTGATCCTGCGCGAGGAGCGCGCCACCAACGGACAGGTGCACGTGCTGGGCAAGGACCTCGCGCGGCTGTCCAACTGGAAGGTGCCGCAGATGCGCCGCCAACTGGGCACCGTCTTCCAGGACTTCCGGCTGCTGGCCAACAAGACCGTCGGTGAGAACGTCGCGTTCGCGCTGGAGGTCATCGGCAAGTCCCGTGTGCAGATCCGCAAGACGGTCCCGGAGGTCCTCGACCTCGTGGGCCTCGGCGGCAAGGGCGACCGCATGCCCGGCGAACTCTCCGGCGGTGAGCAGCAACGCGTCGCCATCGCGCGGGCGTTCGCGAACCGTCCGATGCTGCTGATCGCGGACGAGCCGACCGGCAACCTGGACCCGCAGACCTCCGTCGGCATCATGAAGCTGCTGGACCGGATCAACAGGACCGGTACGACAGTGGTGATGGCCACGCACGACCAGCAGATCGTCGACCAGATGCGCAAGCGCGTCATCGAGCTGGAACGGGGCCGGCTCGTACGCGACCAGACGCGCGGTGTCTACGGCTATCAGCACTGAGCCGCCCGCGGAGGCGAACGGTCTGAGCAGTCTGAGCAGTTGAGACGGCAACACACTGAAAGGACGCCATGCGCGCCCAGTTCGTACTGTCGGAGATCAGCGTCGGTCTCCGCCGCAATCTCACGATGACCTTCGCGGTGATCGTGTCGGTCGCCCTGTCTCTGGCCCTCGCGGGCGGTTCCCTGCTCGCGCGCGAACAGGTCAGCACGATGAAGGGCTACTGGTACGACAAGGTCCAGGTGTCGGTCTATCTGTGCAACGAGAACGACGCCGACTCCGACCCGAACTGCGCCAAGGGCGCCGTGACCGCGCAGCAGAAGCAGCAGATCCGCTCGGAGTTGGAGAAGCTGCGCGTGGTCGACAAGGTCTACCACGAGTCCGCGGACGAGGCGTACAAGCACTACAAGGAGCAGTTCAAGGACTCGCCGCTCGCCGACTCCCTCACGCCCGACCAGATGCAGGAGTCCTACCGCGTCAAGCTGGACGACCCGACCAAGTACCGGGTGCTCCAGACCGCGTTCTCCGGCAGACCGGGCGTACAGGAGGTCCAGGACCAGCGGAACCTGCTGGAGAACCTCTTCAATCTGCTCAACGGCATGAACATCGCAGCCCTGTTCGTGATGGGGCTGATGCTCGTCGTCGCCCTGCTGCTGATCGTCAACACGGTGCGGGTCTCCGCGTTCAGCAGGCGACGGGAGACCGGGATCATGCGGCTGGTGGGCGCCTCCAGCTTCTACATCCAGATGCCGTTCATCCTGGAGGCCGCCATCGCGGGCCTCATCGGCGCGGGGCTCGCCTGCGTCCTGCTGCTCGGCGGCAAGTTCTTCCTCATCGACAGTTGGCTCGCGGAGAAGATCGCGCTCATCAACTTCATCGGCTGGGACGCGGTGTTCAAGGTGCTGCCGCTGCTCATCGCCGTGGGGGTCCTGATGCCCGCGGTGGCAGCGTTCTTCACGCTGCGCAAGTATCTGAAGGTGTGACGCACGACGCTGGCGCCGTACGGCCAACGGGCCGTGCGGCGGCCCTCGTCTGGCCTAGACTCCGAATCATGTCGGACTCGTGGTATTCCGCCTCATCCCCCGACAAACGCAGGGGAAGCTCCCGGCAACTGCGCCGCGGGGCGGGGCTGGCACTGGTCTTCGCGAGCGTGCTCGCGACGGGCGCCGCGACAGGTGCCTGGGGCGACGGAATGCAGGCCGTCGCCGGTTCACGCGACGCTGCGGGCGACGCGTCCGCCAACGCGCAGTTCGGCGGCGGGAGTTACGGCGACACGAGCAGCAGAGCGGCCGGGCTCCACAAGGACACCGAGCGCGTACGCGAGGACGGCGCGAGCGGCGGCGAGGAGGCCGAGGAACTGGTCAGCCGCAGCGGCGACCGCTGGTCCTCCGCGTACACCGCCCGCGAGTTCGAAGGGCTCCGGCGGACCCTGGACGGCGAGTACGTCGGCGTCGGCATATCCGTACGCCGTGACCGGGACGCCCAGGGCTCCCCGTCCGTCGTCGTCGCCCGCGTCGCGCCGGACAGCCCGGCCGACCGCGCGGGCGTCCGCGCCGGCGACCGGCTGCGCTCCGTCGACGGCGAGCACGTCTCCGACCATCCCGTCACCGACGTCGTCGCGCGGCTGCGCGGCTCGGAGAACGGCGGCCGCAGCGCCGACCCGTCCCCGCTCGGCAGCAGCGTCCGCCTCGGGCTCGAACGCGACGGCCGGCACCGGACGGAGACCCTGCACAGGGCACGGCTGAGCGCCGACGCCGTGACGGTCGACCGCATGCGCCACGGCGTCACCCGGATCAAGGTCACCTCCTTCACCAAGGGCTCCGCACGGCAGGTGCGGGACGCGGCCGAGTCCGCCCGCGGGGGCTCCGGCATCCTGCTCGATCTGCGCGGCAACTCCGGCGGCTTCGTGCACGAGGCGGTCACCGCCGCCTCCGTCTTCCTTGAGGGCGGCCTCGTCGCGACGTACGAACAGCACGGGGCGCAGCGCGCCCTCTACGCGGACACCCGGCCCGGCACGGCCTCCCACGGCAGGACGGCTCCGCCGCTGGTCGTGCTCGTGGACGGCGGGACGATGAGCGCCGCCGAGCTGCTGACCGGGGCGTTGCAGGACCGGGGGCGTGCCGTCGTCGTGGGCTCGCGCACCTTCGGCAAGGGCTCGGTCCAGATGCCGCGGAAGCTGCCGGACGGCTCGGTCGCGGAGCTGACCGTCGGCCACTACGCGACCCCTTCGGGCCGCTCCCTCGACGGCGAGGGCATCACGCCGGACCTGGTCATCGACGGCGCCGGGGACGCGGCGGAGCGGGCCCGCACAGTATTGAGTGGCCTGGAGGCCCGGTCCTAGTGGGAGAATGGCCGGGCTATGGCGAAGAAGGACGACAAGAACAAGAGCAAGGCCAAGAAGGCCAAGGACGCCGCGGGCGGCCGTAAGCTCATCGCGCAGAACAAGAAGGCGCGGCACGACTACCTCATCCTCGACACCTACGAGTGCGGCATCGCGCTCACGGGTACCGAGGTCAAGTCGCTGCGGCAGGGCCGCGCTTCACTGGTCGACGGCTTCGCCCAGCTCGACGACGGCGAGGTCTGGCTGCACAACGTGCACATCCCGGAGTACGCGCAGGGCACGTGGACGAACCACACCGCACGCCGCAAGCGGAAGCTGCTGCTGCACCGGTACGAGATCGACCGGCTCATCGGCAAGACCCAGGAGACGGGTCTGACGCTGGTGCCGCTCCAGCTCTACTTCCTGAACGGCCGGGCCAAGGTCGAGATCGCGCTGGCCAAGGGCAAGAAGGAGTACGACAAGCGGCACGCGCTGCGGGAGAAGCAGGACCGCCGGGAGTCGGACCGCGCGGTGGCCGCGGCACGGCGGCGACAGCGCGTGAAGACGTGAGGGCGCTGCGTACGGGGCCTCCGCGGCCGGCGGCCGGTGCGGGGCGGACCGTGCGGGAGGCCGTGGGCGGCGGGAATACCGGGCGCAGCAAAAGAGTTGGCTGTGGTGTGGCCGGGTCACGTACCATGGCCGCAGCGCCGCCCGGGAGGGCGTCGTGGGTTGTCAACTCAACATGGGGATGATCGGTTTCGACAGCGGAAGTCGAAGCAGGTGAAGCGAGCCGAGGAACGCGGCAATGATCTCGTTAACCATGTGCCGCAAAAAAATAATCGCCAATCAGAAGCGCGATTCCTTCGCCCTCGCTGCCTAAGCAGCGAGTGTGAAGTGTCAGCCCGGGTGTGTTCCCGCCCCGGTGTCTGGCATCAGCTAGGGGACTCACCGCGCAGACCCGGTCACGGGGCCTGCCGGGACACCTCACAGTGACTGGGCCCGTCGGAGACTTGTCCACGTGATCTCCGGGGCCGAGAAAATCGCAGTGGACTGCGCTCGGAGAAGCCCTTCTTCTGCTCCGTTGGACGCGGGTTCGATTCCCGCCATCTCCACGAGTGCGAGGGCGACGTGTGTCCGCGGAAAGCGCGGACCGGGTCGCCCTCGTTGTTTTTGCG
>NZ_LJGW01000198.1 GCF_001751255.1 Streptomyces nanshensis
GGGGGGGGGCGGGCCCCCGGAGTTGGGTTCAGTCGCAGACCCCGCCCAGCGCCAGCTTCACCGCCGCTTCCGTGATCTCCTCGGGACTTTCGGCCGCGCCGAGTTCGATGCGCCGTACTGCCGCGTCGACGACGCCTTGCAGAAGCATCGCCGCAAGTCTGGGCTGCTCATGTCCGAGCGCGCGGAGCGCCTCGACGACCATGGCGACGAGGCCGCCGTGCGCGGCGCGGATCTTCTCCCGTGCGCCGGCGTCCAGTTCGCCCGCGGAGATCGCGACGACGGCGCGGTGCCGCCCGTCTCCGACGAGCGCGAGTTGCTGCCGTACGTACGCTTCGATCTTTGCTTCCGGCGACTCCGCCGCGGCCATGGCCATCTCGACCTCGGCGGCCCACACGGGGAAGTCGACGGCGCAGAGTTCTTCGACGACTGCTCCGCGGGAGCGGAAGTACTCGTAGACCGACGAGCGCGCGAGCCCCGTGCGCTGTGCGAGGGCCGGGAAGGTCAGCGCCTCGGTGCCGCCTTCGGACAGCAGTGCACGGGCAGCGTCGAGAAGGGCTGAGCGCTGCATCGTCCGGTGCTCGGCCACTGAGGCCGCTCGAATCCTAGGCACGCCCCCACCTTACGGAGGGAAGGACCGATTCAGCGACCGACGTCGGCGAGCTTTGCGCGGAGTTGCAGGACGGACTTCGTGTGGATCTGGCTGACGCGGCTCTCGGTGACGCCGAGCACTTGGCCGATTTCCGCCAGGGTCAGTCCCTCGTAGTAGTAGAGCGTCACGACCGTTTTCTCGCGGTCCGGAAGGGTGTTGATGGCGCGGGCCAGCAGGCGCCGCAGTTCGCGGTCCTCGGCGACTTCGACCGGGTTGTCCGCGGCGGTGTCTTCGAGGGTGTCCATGAGGCTGAGCCGGTCGCTGCCGCTTTCGCCGCCGACGTGCAGCAGTTCTTCGAGGGCGACGACGTTGGCGAGCGACAACTGGCTGAAAACACCGTGCAGTTCTTCCAGCGGGATGCCCATCTCCGCCGCGACTTCGGACTCGGAGGGGCTGCGCCGCAGTTTCGACTCCAGGGTGGCGTAGGCGCGTTCGACGGCGCGTGCCTTCTGCCGGACGGAACGGGGGATCCAGTCGAGGGCGCGCAGTTCGTCGATCATCGCGCCGCGGATGCGTGTGATCGCGTACGTCTCGAACTTGATGGAGCGTTCCGGCTCGAACTTCTCGATGGCGTCGATGAGTCCGAAGACTCCGGAGGAGACGAAGTCGGCCTGTTCCACGTTGGGGGGCAGGCCGACGCTTACTCGTCCGGCGACGTATTTGACGAGCGGTGAGTAGTGCAGGATCAGCTGTTCCCGCAGGCTCTCGTCGCCCGTCTCCTTGTACGAACGCCACAGCTCGTCGAGCGCACTGTGGTCGGCACCGAGTGAGGTGTTCTCGGTTGCGACCGGCGGCGCTGCGCTGCCGGAGCGTTCAGGCCCGGAGATGTGCTGGGGCATTCGTGCCGTGAGCCGTTTCTGCAGAGTGGTCGTCACGCGGCGGTACCGCTTGCGTGACCGGGTGCCTCTTCCATGGGGGGTGTGAGCGTAGCGTGACCACAGCGTCGCAATATGCGATGAACGCGTGCTCCGGCATGCGCAGATACGTTCCGCTGTCCGCACCCGGGAGTTACTCCGGCGGCAGCGCCCAGAACTGGCCGTCGGGGGCGGGTGGGGCGGGCACAAGGCATACGGATCACCCTTTCATTCGATAGCCGCAGGTCAAGGACCGCCTCATCACTCGATGGTGTGCCCAACGTTGTTGCTGTGGGTCTGGGGCTTGCTCAACTGCCAGCCGGCGCCCTGGCGTTCGACGAATCCGAGCGCGCACAGTTCCCGGAGTCTGACCACCGCGGTGTCGGTGGTGACGCCTGCGGTGCGTGCGAGTTGCGCGGCGTCGACGGGGCCGCGTGCGGGCAGTGCGTCGAGCACCGTCGCGGCCTCGCCGGGCAGTACGTCGCGGGGGACGGAGGGTCCGCGCCGGGGTGGGGCGAGTTCGCCCATGTCGCCGACGAGTTCGATCACTTCGGCTGCGTCCGTGACGACGCTGCCTTCCTGTCGCAGCAGTTCGTGCACTCCGGCTGACAGTCCGGAGGTGACGGGCCCGGGGACGCCCATGATGAATCTGCCGAGCCGCCGTGCGTGGCGTGCGGTCGACAACGAGCCGCTGCGCAGGGCGGCTTCGACGACGACGGTGCCGCGGGTGAGCGCGGCGATCACGCGGTTCCGCAGGACGAAGCGGCTGCGTAGCGGGTGGTCGCCCGGCGGCAACTCGGCGAGCAGCAGGCCTTGTTCGCCGATGCGGGAGATCAGCTCGGCGTGGCCGGGCGGGTAGGCCACGTCGACTCCGCAGGCGAGGACACCGACGGTGGCTCCGCCGGTGGCGAGTGCTCCGCGGTGTGCGGCGCCGTCGATGCCGTAGGCGGCTCCGGAGACCACCGTCCAGCCGCGTTCCGCCAGGCCCGCCCCGAGGACGGCCGCGACGTGGACGCCGTACTCGGTGCAGGCCCGGGCTCCGACCACGGCGACCGAACGCAGGGCCCAGAACCGCAGATGGGGAGCGCCGCGGACCCACAGTCCGATGGGTCTGGTGGCGCCCAACGCGTCGAGTTGGCGGGGCCATTCGCGGTCTCCCGGGCAGAGGAAGCGGCCGCCGACGGCGTCGACGGCGGCCAAGTCGGCCTCGGGACGGGCGCGTCGGGCGCGGGCGCGCAGTACGGCCCAGCGCTGTTCGTCGACTCCGGGCAGTGGTTCGTCGTCCTCGTGCAGGGCGCGGACCACTTCCTGGGCGCCGTGGGTCCGCAGCCAGCGTCCGGCTGTTTCGTCGCCGGGTTCGGCGATGCGGGTCAACGCGACGCGTGCGAGCCGCTCTTCGGCGCCGGGTTCCTCCTCTTCTCCGGCTTCCGCCGCGAGTTCGTGTTCCGTTCCGGGTTCGGGTTCCGTTCCGGGTTCGGTCCTGGGCTCGGTCCCGGTACGGGCGGCGGATGGGCGGCCGTACGCCTCGGTGGTCATGGCTGCTTCTCCGGTACGGGGGCCGTCGCGGCGGGTGCGGGCATGCCGCGTCTGATGCCTGTGCGCAGTTCGAGGGCCCACTCGACGTCCTGGGCGGTGGGGCGGTCGTGTCCGGCGAGGTCGGCGACCGTCCAGGCCACGCGCAGCACTCTGTCCATGCCGCGTGCGGTGAGCAGGCCGCGTTCCATGTCTTCCTCGGCTCGGTTGAGGGCTCCCGGTTCCGGGGGCCAGCGGGTGCGCAGTTCATGTCCGGGGACGTCGCTGTTGGCCGTCCACGGGGTCTGCGCGAAGCGGTCGGCGGCGCGTTCCCGGGCGGTGAGCACGCGTTCGGCGATGGTGGCGCTGCTCTCCGACTCCCCGTGCAGGCCCGCGAGTTCGGACCGGGAGAGCGGTTTGACGTGGACTCTGAGGTCGACGCGGTCCATCAGGGGGCCGGAGAGCCGTGCCCGGTAGCGTCTGATGGACGCGGGGCGGCACTCGCATGCTCCGCTTTTCATGCCGTGCCGTCCGCAGGGGCAGGGGTTGGCGGCGAGGACGAGCAGGAAGCGTGCGGGCATGCGCATGATCCCGGAGGCCCGTGCGACCACGACGTGTCCGGACTCCAGTGGCTGCCGCATGGCGTCGAGGACGCGCGCGCTGCATTCCGCGGCCTCGTCGAGGAAGAGCACGCCGTGGTGTGCCATGGAGACGGCTCCGGGGCGTGGCAGTCCGGAGCCGCCGCCGACCAGGGACGCCATGGTCGCCGAGTGGTGCGGGGCGCAGTAAGGGGAGCGGCTGATCAGGGGCTGTCCCGGTGGGAGCGCTCCGGCCACCGAGTGCACTGCGGTCACTTCCAGTGACTCCTGTGACGTCAGGGGCGGGAGGAGCCCGGGGAGGCGTTCGGCAAGCATCGTCTTGCCCGCGCCGGGCGGGCCCTTGAAGAAGATGTGGTGCCTTCCGGCCGCCGCGACTTCGAGGGCCCTGCGGGCGGTGGTCTGTCCTGCGACGTCGGCCATGTCGAGGGGGTGTTCGGTGCGGCGTACGATGCCGGGCGCCGTCCAGCCGTGGCCTGGGAGCGCGAGTGCCGAGGGGCTCCGGCCGGAGTCGGTCTCCTCCGGGGGCAGGCCCTCGGGCGGTGTCTCCTCGGGGATCGTCTCGTCGTTAAGCAGGGCGATGAGCTGCCGGAGGCTGCGTACCCCGAGGACGGTGACGTCGGGGACGAGGGAGGCTTCCGGGACGGCTTCTTCCGCCACCACGACGTGCCGGTAGCCCGCGTCGGCCGCGGCGAGCACGGCCGGCAGCACTCCGCGGACGGGACGTACGCGCCCGTCCAGTCCGAGTTCGCCGAGCATCATCAGCTCGGCGATGCTGCGCGGGTCGATGCGTTCGGCGGCGCCGAGGACCGCGCAGGCGACGGCGAGGTCGAATCCGCTGCCGCTCTTGGGGACGGCGGCGGGGCTGAGCCCGACGGTGAGCTTCTTCTGGGGCCAGTCCGCGCCGGAGTTGACGACGGCGGCGCGTACGCGGTCGCGGCTTTCGGTAAGGCTTTTGTCGGGCAGGCCGACCAACGTGAAGGTCGCGACTCCTGGTTCGAGGTCGGCCTGGACCTCGACGACGACGCCTTCGACGCCGACCAGCGCGACGGAGCAGGTGCGGGCGAACGCCATCAGGCCACCCCTCGTGCGTGCTGGATCAGGGGGGCTCCGCGTTCCGGCAGGAGCACGCCGACGAGGTCGATCCGGACGCCGCCGCACGGTGGCCGTCCGTATCTGCTTAGCCACCGTTCGGTCAGCCAGCGGGACGCCAGTCTGCGCAGCCGGGCCGATTTCGCCGGTGTGACGGCGGACATCGGGTGCTCGAACGTGCCGCCGCGTCCGGCACGGCGGGTCTTGACCTCGCAGATGACGAGCGCGTCCTTGTCACGCGCGACGATGTCGAGTTCTCCTTCGGCGCAGCGCCAGTTCCGTTCCAGCACTGCCATTCCCGACTGGCGCAGCTTCCGCGCTGCGACATCCTCGCCGTAGCGGCCGAGGGCTTTACGGGCGCTCATCGGCACCACCTCCGTCACTGACTGTGACAGCGGTGGCGGGCGTCAGATGATCAAGGAGATTTACGGGGGATAACCGGCTTCCTGTGGACAAAGCCGTCACCCGCAGGTGTGCTCAGCGTCCCGTACGACAGCGGTTCCGGGCCGGCACCGGCGCTTTGGGCTCAGCCCGGCCTGCCGAACCGCCGTCCGGCAGGCTGCTCCGGCGCAGCCCTCAGCCCTCAGCTCTTGAAGCCCGAGTTCTCAGGCAGATCGAGGTCGCTCTTGTTGAGCTCCTCGATGTTCACGTCCTTGAAGGTCAGGACCCGTACCTGCTTGACGAACCGGGCGGGGCGGTACATGTCCCACACCCATGCGTCGGCCATGGAGACCTCGAAGAAGACCTCGCCCTGTACGGAGTGCACCTGCATCTCGTAGTCGTTGGTGAGGTAGAACCGCCGGTCCGTCTCGATCACGTACTTGAAAAGACCGACGACGTCCCTGTACTCCCGGTAGAGCTTCAGCTCCATCTCGGTCTCGTACTTCTCGAGGTCCTCGGCGCTCATGGCAGTTCCCCTTCAGCCGTGCGTGCCCCCATTGTGCGTCAGCCGCGAGTGCCCCGTCCGGCCCGCCGCGCTATCGGCCCGTAGGCCGCACCGCCCAGGATCAGGGCGGCCCCGGCGACGATGGCGATGAGCAGCGGCTGGAGCGGCCCGGGGTCGGACGTGCCGCCGGGCAGTGTGGCGAATCCGGCGGGCCGGGTGAGCATGCCGAGGCCGTTCATGGGCCAGGCGACGGCGTCGACGCGGGCGTTCACGGCGGTGCGGGGCACGGCCCCGTGGTCGCCGTCCTCGAGGTGGACGCGGGAGTCGACGGAGTCCATGCGGTGGTCGCCGAGGAGGAAGAGCTTGCCCTGCGGGACCGTCGTCGCCTTGAAGGGCGGCTGGGAGTCGGGGCCGGTGTCCTTGAGGTAGGGCTCGCGCAGCGTCTCGCCGTTGACCGAGAGGCGTCCCTGCTTGTCACAGCACTTGACCTTGTCGCCGCCGGTGCCCACGACCCGCTTGACCATCGGTACGGAGCCCCACACGGAGTCCTGGAAGACGACGACGTCGCCGCGGCGCACGTCCCCGCCGTCTATCCGTTCGGCGAGGACGCGGTCGCCCGCCTTGACGGTGGGGTCCATGGAGTCCGTCGGCACGGTGTAGGGCTGGTACAGCACGGCTCCGGCGACGAAGCCGCCCAGGAACAGCAGACAGCCCAGCGCCACGGCGAGCCCGGAGAGCGTGTGTCCGAGGCGACCGCCGCTCGTGCCCGTACGTCCAGCGTTGCCCATGCGTGCTCCCGGTCAGTTCGCCGTTTCCGTCCCGGCGCACCTTGCCCGGGGTGATGCGCGTTCCGTCCTGTCCCGCCGTGCCCTGCCAGGTCCGGTGCCAGCGCGCTCTTCTGCCTGTGCTCTGGGGGTCGCATCGGGTGGCCCGGACCGTTCCACGGGTCCGGTGCGCCCTCAACGCCCCCATGAGTGGCCTCACTTGATCGTGGAGTCTGGCACATCGAGAGCTGCCAGGGTCAAGTCTCCGGGGGCGGTCCGGCGGAGCTCCGCATGCCGGGTGGCCGCCCCCACCGTCCTGGGACGATGCCGCCCGCGGCGCCGCGTGCACGGTCCACGCGTGGGCGGGCCGGGTTCCGCGGCGTCGTCCTCATCTCTCGTCCTTCACCCCTCTCCCCCTCTCCCCTTTTCCTGTTCCGGTTCCTGTTCCGGCTCACGCCTGCCGGCTCTCTCCCCCAGGCGCTCTCCCGCCGACCGGGCTCAGGCTTCGCCGAACTGCTGGTCGAGCAGGTCGAGCAGTTCCTCGGTGCTGTCGGCGGACACCAGACCGTCGTCGTCCGAAGTCTGCGGCGGGCGGACGGCGGTCATCAGGGCGCCGATCCGCGAGGCGAGACGCCCGCGGACGGTCTCGCCGTCGAGCGACCGGCGGATGTCGGCCTCCAACTGGTCGATCCGGGACAGCAGCGCCTCCTCGGAGGTCCCGTCACCGTCGGTCAGCAGCTCCAGCAGGTGTCCGGCCAGCTCGGCCGGCGTCGTGTAGTCGAACACCAAGGTCGGCGGCAACGCGAGGCCGGTGGCGGCGGCCAGGCGGTTACGCAGTTCGACGGAGAGCAGGGAGTCGAACCCGGCCTGCCGGAAGGCGGCGTCGCTGCCGACCGTGCCGTCGCCACTGTGCCCGAGCACGCTGGCGGCGTGCGCCTGGACGAGTTCGACCATGGTGCGGGAGCGGTCCGCCGGGGAGAGTCCGGCCAGCCGTTCCCGCAGCGCGCCGCCCTCCGCGCCCGGTTCGTCCAGCACGGCGGCGGGCCCGGTCGCCGCTTCGGGGATCTCGGCCAGCAGCCGGGTGTCGCGCCCGGAGGTGAAGACCGGCACGAAGGTGGGCCAGTCCACGGCGGCCAGGGCCACGAACGCCTCCTCGTCGGCCAGCGTCTGGTACAGGCCCTCGAACGCCGTGTCGCGGTCGATGAACGGCAGTCCCCTGCGGAGCACCGCGTCGGCGTCGGTGCGTTCCTTGGTGATCTGCTCGTCCCAGATGCCCCAGGCGACGGATGTGACCGGCACTCCCGCCGCGCGCTGCTGCTCCGCGAAGGAGTCGAGGAAGGCGTTGGCGGCGGCGTAGGCGCCGTGGTCACCGCTCCCCCACACCCCGGCGATGGACGAGAACAGAACGAGTTCGCGCAGATGTGCCGGGTCGAGCAGCCGGGCGAGATGCGTCGCCCCGTCCACCTTGGCGTGCACCACCTCGGCGAACTCCTCCAGGGTGGTGGTCGCCAGGGGTGCGATGTCCAGATGGGCCGCCGCGTGCAGGGCGGTGGTCACCCGGTGCCCCTCGGCGGCCAGGGTCCCCAGCGCAGCCTCCAGCGCCTCCGCGTCGCGCACGTCGCAGGGGAGCACGGTGACCGCGGTGCCGGCCTCCTCGAGTTCCGCGGACAGCTCGGTCATGCCGGGCGCCTGGTCGCCGCGCCTGCTGAGCAGAGCGATGTGGCGGGCGCCGCGGGCGGCCACCGAACGAGCCAGGTGCGGGCCGAGCGAGCCGCTGGCCCCGGTGATCAGCACGGTGCCCTCGGGCTGCCAGGCCGGGCTGGTCCCGCCGGCCAGGCGGCGGTGGCGTACGAGGCGGCGTACCCGGGCCTCGCCGGCGCGCACCGCCCACTGGTCCTCCGCTCCGGCTCCGGCGAGGATGCCGAGCAGCGACGCGACGTCGTCCTCGTCCGGTTCGGCCGGCAGGTCCACGAGTCCGCCCCAGCGTCGGGGGAACTCCAGCGCGGCGACCCGGCCCAGGCCCCAGATCTGGTGCTGGGCGGGGTGCTCGGGGGCCTGGTCCTCGGTGCCGACGGCGCCGGTGGTGACCGCCCACAGGGGCGCGTCGGTGTCCTGGAGCGCCTGCACGGCGGTGACCGTGAGCGCCAGGCCGACGGTCATGCCCGGCAGTTCGGGGTGGGGGCGCTCGTCCAGCGCGAGCAGGGAGACGACCCCGGCGAACACGGTGCCCTGCTCCGTCCCCTGCTCGGCCACCCGGGCGGCGAGCACGGCGGGGCCGGTCCCGTCCGGCTCCAGTGTCAGCCGGCACACGTCGAGCTTGGCGGCGGTCAGCAGCGCGCAGAGGTGTTCGGCGGCGTCGGTGCCGGTGTCCAGGACGAGCCAGGGGCCGGACGGCCTGTCGCCGGGCTCCGCGGGGTGCGGGCGCCAGGCGGCGGCGTACCGCCAGTCGTCCAGCACCGACTGCCGGCGGCTCTCGCGACGCCAGCGGGCCAGTGCGGGCAGCACGCTGGTCAGCCCGTCCGCCGGGCCGATCTGGGCGGCCAGCTCGTCGAGATCTTCGCGGTCGACGGCGTCCCAGAAGCGGGCGTCGGTCCCGGACAGCGCCGCCGGGGCGTCCTGCGGGTCGAGCCAGAAGCGCTCCCGCTGGAAGGCGTACGTGGGCAGTTCGGCGCGGCCGGCGGGCCGTACGGCGTCGTTCCACCGTACGGGCAGCCCCTGCACCCAGCCCTCGGCGAGGGAGAGCAGCATCCGGTCGCGGCCGCCTGAGCCCCGGCGCAGCGTGCCGAGGACGGCGCCCCGGCCGTCCAGCGTCCGGCTGAGGCCGACCGTGAGGACCGGGTGGGGGCTGGACTCGACGAAGAACCGGTGGCCGTCGGCGACCAGCGCCTCGACCGCGGTCTGCAACTGCACGGTCTCCCGCAGGTTGCGGTACCAGTAGGCGGCGTCGAGTTCGCTGCCGGAGAGCCGGGTGCCGGTGACCGTGGAGTACAGCGGCACGGTGCCGTCGCGCGGTGCGATGCCGTCGAGTTCGGCGACGAGCCGGTCCCGTAGCACCTCCATCCCCGCGGAGTGCGAGGCGTAGTCCACGTCGATGCGGCGGGCCCGTACGTCCTCGCGTTCGGCCCTGGCCATCAGCGCCCGCAGTTCCTCGTCGCCTCCGGAGACGACGGTGGAGTCGGGGCCGTTGACGGCGGCGACCGACAGTCCGTCGCCGAGCCAGGGCTCCAGATCGGTCACGGGCAGTTCCACCGAGACCATGCCGCCGGTGCCGGACAGTTCGCGCAGCAGCCTGGACCGGGTGACGGCCACCCGCGCACCGTCGGCGAGCGAGAGCGCCCCGGCCACGCAGGCCGCGGCGACCTCGCCCTGGGAGTGGCCGACCACGGCGTCGACGGTGACGCCGCAGGACTGCCACACGCGGGCCAGGGACACCATCACGGCGAAGAGGACGGGCTGGACGACGTCCACGTCCGCGAGGGCCTCCTGGTCGGTGCTGCGCACCACGTCCAGCAGCGACCAGTCCACCAGCGGGTCCATGGCGTCGGCGCAGGCGCGCATCGACTCGGCGAACACCGCGTCGGCGTCGAGGAGTTCGCGGGCCATGCCGGGCCACTGGGACCCCTGGCCCGGGAAGAGCATGGCGACGGATCCGTCCGCCGCCGTGCCGGCGGCGGTGCCGGCCGGGGCGACGGCCTGCGGGTCGCCGAGGGCGGCCAGCGCGTCGAGCAGCTCCTGCCGGCCGGCGGTGACGACCGCGGCCCGGTGTTCGAAGGCGGAGCGTGCGGTGGTCAGCGGCCCGGCGACGTCGGCGGGGCCGAGGCCGGGTGCGTCCAGCAGGTGGGCGTGCAGGGCCCGTGCCTGTGCGGGCAGTGCCTCCGGGGTACGGGCGGAGAGGACCACCGGCACGGTGGCGGGCTCGGCGGGCTCCGTGGCGGTGACCGGGTCGCCCTCTTCGAGCAGGACGTGGGCGTTGGTGCCGCTGATGCCGAACGAGGAGACGCCCGCGCGGCGCGGCGCGGCGCCCGTGGCCCACGAACGGGCCTCGTCGAGCAGGGCCACGGTTCCGGAGGACCAGTCCACCTCGGGGGACGGGGCCTGGGCGTGCAGGGTGCGCGGCAGGGTCCGGTGACGCAGCGCCATCACCGTCTTGATGACGCCGGCGACGCCGGCCGCGGCCTGGGTGTGGCCGATGTTGGACTTCAGCGAGCCGAGGTGGAGGGGCCGCTCCGCGTCGCGTCCGGCCCCGTAGACGCTCATCAGCGCCTGGGCCTCGATGGGGTCGCCGAGCCGGGTGCCGGTGCCGTGCGCCTCGACGAGGTCGACCTCGGAGGGTGCCAGTCCGGAGCGCTCCAGCGCCTCCCGCACGACGCGTTCCTGTGAGGGGCCGTTGGGGGCGGTCAGCCCGTTGGAGGCGCCGTCCTGGTTGACCGCGGACCCGCGGACGACCGCCAGCACCTCGTGTCCGAGCCGCCGGGCGTCGGAGAGCCGCTCGACGACGAGGACGCCGGTGCCCTCGGCCCAGCCGGTGCCGTCCGCGTCGGCCGAGAAGGACTTGCAGCGGCCGTCCCGGGCGAGGCCGCCCTGCCGGCTGAACTCCACGAAGATGTTGGGCGAGGCCAGCACCGTCGAACCGCCCGCGAAGGCCAGGTCGCACTCGCCCTGCCGCAGCGACTGGCAGGCCAGGTGGAGCGTCACCAGCGAGGTGGAGCAGGCGGTGTCGACGGTGACGGCCGGGCCCTCCAGGCCGAGCAGGTAGGAGAGCCGGCCGGACATCACGCTGTTGCTGTTGGCGATGCCGATGATGCCTTCGAGGCCGTCGGGGATGCCGTTGAGCCGGTTGAGGTAGTCGTTGTACATCACGCCGGCGAAGACCCCGGTGTGGCTGCCGCGCAACTGCTGCGGGTCGATCCCGGCGTGTTCCGCCGCCTCCCAGGCGGTCTCCAGCAGCAGCCGCTGCTGCGGGTCCATGGCCAGTGCCTCGCGCGGCGAGATGCCGAAGAACGCGGCGTCGAAGGCGGCGGGGTCGGTGACGAAACCGCCCTCGCGCGCGTAGGTGCGGCCGGTCCGCTGCGGGTCGGGGTCGTAGAGGTTGGCCAGGTCCCAGCCGCGGTCGGCGGGGAAGGGGGCGATCGCGTCGCGGCCCTCGTCGACCAGCCGCCACAGCTCCTCGGGGGAGGAGACGTCGCCGGGGAAGCGGCAGCCCATGCCGACGATGGCGATGGGTTCGTCGTGGGAGGCCGTGGCGGTACGGGCGGGGCTGGTCACGGGCTCGGCCGGTCCGGCGAGTTCGCGGTCCAGGCGGGCGGCGAGGGAGGCGGCCGTGGGGTGGTCGAAGACGAGGGTCGCCGGCAGCCGGGTGCCGACGGCGGTGGAGAGCCGGTTGCGCAGTTCCACGGACATCAGCGAGTCGAAACCGAGCTCCTGAAGGGGGCGCTCCGGGTCGACTCCGGCGGCGTCGGCGTGCCCGGCCACCGCCGAGACGTGCTCGCGGACCACACGCAGCAGTTCGGCGGCGCGTGCCGTGCCGTCGAGTGCGGCGATCCGCTGCGCCGGGGCGCCGG
>NZ_LJGW01000030.1 GCF_001751255.1 Streptomyces nanshensis
CCGAAGCCTCGCCCCAGCCCAACGACGCCTGACAGCCGCGGACTCGGACGGCCGCACGGGTCGTACGGACCGGCCGTACGGAGCCCGGCCGACACGGCCGGAGCCTTCCCCGCTCCCGCCCGCCGTGCCGGACTCCCGCGGCGGCGAGCGGCGCGTCGCCCCTCGTACCACCCGCCGTACCGCCCGCCGCATCGCGATTCCCGCCGCACGGGCTCCCGTTCACCGCCTCCGTGCGCGGGCGTCAGCCGGAGTGACGGTGCACGGGCACTCCTTCGTAGCGGGTGCCGGGCAGCAGCTCCTCCTGCTTCATCACGACGCTGTGCGGGGCGACTTGAGCGCCGGCGCCGATCGTGGCCCCGTACAGCGGCACGCAGTTCTCGGACAGACTGGCGCGCGTACCGACCCGGATGCGGTCGATCTTGAGCACCCGGTCCTCGAAGGTGTGTGCCTGGAACATCGCCGACACCGTGGCCTCGTCCCCGATGTCGAGCATGTCCGGGTCGACGACCTGGGCGAAGCCTTCGCCGAGCACCACTCTCCGGCCGATGCGCATGCCCGTGCACCGCAGGAACAGCGGCAGCAGCAGCGTGCCTTCCAGAGCGGTCAGCGGCTTTCCGGCCACGACCCTCCACGCCACGTACAGGAAGTCCCAGCGGCTGCACCAGCAGGACCACAGCGGCCGTGCCGCCGGCCGCACCCGTCCCAGCAGGCCCCACTTCAGGGCCAGTACGGCGGCGCACAGGCCCAGTCCGCATGCCAGGGTGACCGCGGGCGCGGTCAGCAGGAGCGAGGCGGCCGGGAGCGAGCCGTCCTGCGCACCGCCGGTGCCCAGGCCGAGGAGCCAGAACTCCGCGGCGGCGAGCGGAGCCAGCGGCAACGCGAACCGTGCCAGTTCCCACAGCCACCGGTTGACTCTGCGCACCGCGGACGGGGAGTGGGTCACGGAGCGGTCCGCCGCGACGACTTCACGGCGGGGGAGTTCGAACGGCGGGTGGCCGAACCACGAACTGCCCGGACGGAACTCTTGACGTGAGCCGGGCGTGGCGATGCCGATGAGGAGATCGCCGGGGAGCCGACGGCCGCCGGGCAGCACCGCGTGATTGCCGAGGAACGTGCCGCCGCCCAGACCGAGCCGTCCCAGGGCGACGCTGCCCTGGCGTACGTGCGGCCCGCCCAGGTAGATCCCGTCCGCGAGGAACGATCCGTCACCGATGTCGACGAGTTCGGGTACGACGTCGATGACCGTGCTGATCTCGCAGTCCGCGCCGACCCGCATCCCGGCGGCGCGCAGCCACCTCGGCCACAACAGCGCACCGCTGAGCCAGTTTCCGGCCGAGGCGACCAGACCGGTCTTGAGCCATACCCGTACGTACGCCAGGCTCCAGCGGTCGATCACACCGGGTGCCACGGTCCCGAGCGCCCGCGCGGCGAGCGCCTCCAGCCACACCGAGGAGAAGAGCCCGGCACAGCTCAGCAGGGCGATCCAGCCAAGGAGCCGCACACTGTCGCCGGGGTTCCCGAGTGCCGAGAGCAATCCGCCGTAGCTGAAGCCGAACTGCCGGACGAGGAGGGCGAAGAGCAGGGAGTAGGGCAGGGCCAGAGCGGACCTCAGCAGCGCCTGGCACAGCACCGTCACCGCGCCGTGCGCCCTCGGCGAGAGCCTGCGGCCGCCGCTCTCGCGCGGCGGGGGAGGCGCCGGTGCGGGGCCTGTGGCGCGGGCCGGCACACCGTCGGCCCACTCGCCCGCGCCGAGCCTTCCGCCCGCGGGCAGCGACGAGAGCGCGGTCAGCCATGCTCCGCGGCCGATGCGGCTGCCGGGCCCCACGCCCGCGCGCACGTCCACGGTGGCACCGTCCTCCAGCACCACGGGACCGACGACGATCCGCCTGTTCTCCAGCTCCATCAGCCGCACGGCCGCGTCCTGGCCGAGGGTGACGTCGTCGCCGATGTCGAGCAGGTCCCAGCCGCCCCGCGTCAGGTTCACACCGCGGTGGATGTGCACCCGCTCTCCGATACGCGCTCCCAGGGCCCGCAGGGCCACGCACTGGTACTCGGTGCCGGCGATGGTCCGCCACGGGATGACGCGCACGACCTGCCGCACCATCCACATCCGTACCGCACGGCCACTCCACGCGCCGACGGTCTCCGTGACGTACTCGCCCACGAGCAGTCTCTTGAGGGCCGCGGCGACCGCCACCGCCGGCGCGGCGGCGAGCAGGCGCACCACCGGCAGGGCCGCCGGGGCGAGCAGGAGCAGCGGGACGAGTCCGACGGCGTCGGAGACGAGCGGCAGCAGCCAGAAGAACGTGAGACAGGCGAGAGCGGAGGCGGCGGTCAACTCCACGGCCAGCCACGCGGTCTGGGCGAGGGTCGCGACGGCGGCGTTGCCGGTGTCCACGTGCCGCTGCTCACCGCTCGCGGCGGCCGGTGCCGCCTGGGGTGCGGCGGCACGACGGGCGAGCGCGGCCACCGTACGGGCCTGATAGACGTCCCGGACGGCGAGCGACTCCGTCGCCGCGTCGTTCCGTAGCTCGGTGATCAGCAATGCCGCTTGCAGCGAACTCCCGCCGAGTCCGGTGAAGAAGTCCTCGTGCGGACCGACGTCCTCCGTCCCCAGCACCCGGCTCACCGCACGGGCGATCCGCTCAGTCATGTCGTCCGCCGGGCCGGGAGCGGACGCGTCACGGCCGCGTCCGCCGGAGAAGCCCGTCCGCGACGGGCCGAGCGGCGGCAGATCGTCCCGGCGTAGCTTTCCGCCGGCGCTGCGCGGCAGCGTGGCCAGCAGCCCGAACTGCGCCGGCACCATGTACGACGGCAGCGATCCGGCGAGCTGCTCGCGCAACGCCTCGTACCGGGGCGGCCGTGTGTGGTCCTCGGGCACGACGTGGGCGGCCAGCGTCTGCGTCTGCCCCTCGCCCTGCACCCGGCAGGCCGCCTCGCGAACCCCCGGACACCGGGCGAGGTGGGCCTCGACCGCCTCCAACTCGATGCGGTAGCCGCGGAGTTTGACCTGTGAGTCGATGCGTCCGTGGTGGACGAGGGTGCCGTCCGCCTCGCGGTGCACCAGGTCGCCCGTGCGGTAGATCCGGCCGAGTCGGTGGTGCTGCGGGAAGCGGTCGGCCGTCTTCTCGGGCTCGTTGAGATAGCCCAGTGCGAGCCCGTCGCCCGTCATGCACAACTCGCCCGGCCGGCCCGGCTCGACGGGCTCCAGGTCGGGCCCCAGCACCCACGCCTCCATGCCGGGAACGGGGCGGCCGATGGCGATGCGCCGCCCGGCCACCACGTCGTGCCGTACGCAGGTGACGGTGCACTCCGTCGGCCCGTACCCGTTGACCATCCGCCGGCCCGCCGACCACGCTTCGGCCACGTCGGCGGGCAGCGCTTCGCCTCCCACGTACAGCAGCCGCAAGTCCGGCAGTTCACCGGCCGGGTCGGCGCAGCCCATGGCACGCAACAGCGTCGGCGGCGGGCACAGCACGGTGACCCGCTCGTTCCGCAGCCACGTCACCAGGTCGGGGCCGAGCCGGACGACCTCGTCGTCCATGGGGACCACCGTCGCCCCGGAGGCCAGAGCCATCCACGTCTCCTCGACGGAGGAGTCGTACGCGCTGGAGGAACCCTGCGCGACACGGTCGCCCGGCCCGAGCCCGAACTCCGCCACGTCGGAGCCGATGAGCCCGGCGATGCCGCGGTGGGCGATCATCACTCCCTTGGGGCGGCCGGTGGTACCGGAGGTGTAGATGAGATATGCCAGCGCATCCGCGCCGGGCGGTACGGGCGTCGGCTCCGGCGCCCGCGTGAGGTGCCGGTCGACCCGCAGCACCTCTCCCGTGTAGCCCAGTCCGCGAAGACGGCGCTCGCCGTCCGCGTCCGTGAGGACCAGCGCCGCACGGGAGTCGGTGAGGACGGAGTCCAACTGGCCGTCCGGAAAGGCCGGTTCCAGGCACAGGTGGGCCGCGCCCGCGCTGAGCACACCCAACTGCGCCGCGTACAGCAGCTCGTTCGTACGAGGCAGCAGGATCGCCGCGACCACGTCACGGGCGTGAGCCGTGGGCACGGCCCGGGACCGTGTGCGGGCCACGGCACCGGTCACCGTGTCCGCGAGCGTCTTGAGCCGGCGGTAGGTGATCAGCCGGCGACCGCGGTCCGCCGACGGCGGAACGTCCACGGCGACCGCGTCGGGGAAGCGTGCGGCGGCCGCGTCGAACATCGCGGGCAGCACCAGCTCCCCGTCCGCGGGCGGGCGTTCGTCCACGACGGACGTCGTCATGCCGTGCCCTTTCCGCCCTCGGCCGCGGGCACACGGCCGGCCAAGTGCGGGGCGAGCCACGGCCGAATCCGCGCCCTGGCCTCCCGTGTCGTATGGGCGAAGCCGGCGATGCGGCCCTCGCACAGGGCGCTGCCGCATTCACAGTCGAACGGTTCGGACATGTCCAGTTCGGTGGTGTTGTAGTGGAAGGTGATCTCGTCGCCCGGGCCGATATCCCTGACGGCTTTCACCTGACGGCCCTCGACCGTGGCGTTGGGCTCACAACTGTGGTTCATGAACCGCCAGAAGTAGCTGTCCATGATCGTCTCCTGGTCGTAGCCGCTCGGCAGATCCAGGTGAATACCGTCGCCGATTTGCAGGGAATACCGGCTCGGTACGTCCGTCAACTCGCCCTCCGCGGTGAACAGTAGGCTTCCGGACCGCACTTGTTCGCAGGCGAGTAACGTGTACCGCCCCGTCGTACGGAGCACCGCGACACTTCCGGCTCCCGCCACGGGATTCCACTCCGTGACGTCATTCACCCGTCCCTTTGTTTCCCGGCTCATTCTGGTCCCTTCTGGGTGCGCACGGACCCGTGCTTCTCGAATTACTGCCGGGACATCGCACCAGGGAGACCTGTGTAGAGGCTGTCAGAACACTGAACGGAACATAAGGATACGGCTGTTCGCGTCGCCGGGCCGGCTTGTGCGGCGCGGACTTCCGGCTTATCCGATTCCGACTTCCGGACATCGGGGAGGAAATCTACGCGCACTGCGGATTTACCTGTGAGGAGTGCCGTGCCGGGGGATGAGGATCCGGGTGCGGGCTACGGCCCGGCCGGCGAACTCCGCTCTCCTTCCTATGCCTTGGGCCGGGTCAGGTCGTAGAAGGTGGAACTTCCGACGGTGACCTTGGTGAACGTCTTCTCCACCCAGGAGCTGATCTCGGAGGCCGTGCCGCTGGATCCGAACCCGCCGCCCGGGCCCTCGGCGCCCCGGCCCTTGCCTCCGCCCGTGCCTCCTGCGATGAAGTAGTGGATCTTCTCCTGGGACACGTACTCCTTGAACTCCTTGAGAGTCGGAGACGGGTCGCTGCCGTTGAAGCCGCCGATCGCCATCACCGGGTCGCCGGTGGCGAGTTGATAGCTCGCCGCGTTCTGCGAGCCGACGGAGGCGGCCACCCAGGTGTAGTCGCCGGAGTTCCGCTCCAGCAGGGTCTTGGCCTTGTCGCTCACCTGGGCGCCGTTGAGGAGCCCTCCCATCCCGCCGCCTCCCGGTCCTGCGCCGCGCTCTCCTCCGCCGGGCATGCCCCTGCCGTTCGGGGCACCGCCGGGCATGGCCTTGCCGTTCGAGGAACTCCCGGGCATGCCCTTGGCGTTGGGGGGACCCGGCATGCCGTTTCCGTTCTGGGCGCCGCCGTTCTGGGCGCCGCCGCGCCCGCCTCCGCCTGCGGTGCCGTTGCCGTTCGGGACGCCGCCGGGCAGGGCGTTGCCGTTCTGGGTGCCGCCGTTCGGGACGCCGCCGTCACGCTGCCCGCCGCCGGGGCGTCCGTCGGGACCTCCGCCTACTCCGGGCGGGCCGCCCACGCGGCTCCCCCCCCCCCGGCCTGCCGTGACGANGATGGCGCCGTTGTGTCCGGTGGCCAGGGTGCTGACGGTGTACGCGGCCGGCCCGGCGAGGCACGCCGTGACCGCGATCGCCGCGATGAGACGGACCGTCGGCCGGCCCGCCCGTCCCACGAGGAGCAGTGCGGCTGCGGCGGCCACGCCGGCCGTCAGGACCGCCCAGCGCAGCCACGGCAGGTAGTCGGGGGTGCGGTCGAGCAGGAGGTAGGACCACCCGGCTGTTCCCGCGACGGTCAGAGCCAGCGCGGCCCTGGCCGCGCCGTGTGCCCGCTTCTCCCACAGCAGGGCCGTGCCCATGCCGACGAGGGCGGCGATGTAGGGGGCCAGCGCCACCGTGTAGTACTGGTGGAAGATTCCGGCCATGAAGGAGAAGACGCTCGCCGTCATCAGCAGGGCCCCGCCCCAGGCGAGGAACGCCGCCCGCGTCGCGTCCGTACGCCGGGCACGCCGGGTGATCACGAGGCCGGCGACGAGCAGGACCAGCGCGGTGGGCAGCAGCCATGCGGTCTGACCGCCGACCTCGTCGCCGAACATCCGCATGATGCCGCTCTGCCCGAACATTCCGCCCCCGCCGCCGCCTCCGGGACCGCCACGCGGTCCGCCGCCGACGCTGCCGGTCTCGTCGCCGTTGAGGCGCCCGAACCCGTTGTAGCCGAGGGTCAGTTCGAGGAACGAGTTGTGCTGGGAGCCGCCGACGTACGGACGGGAGGAGGCGGGCCACAGTTCGACGGCCGCCGTCCACCAGCCGCCCGCGAGGACCATCACCCCGCCGGAGAGCAGCAGTTGGCCGAGCCTCTTGCGCAGCCGCACCGGTGCGCAGACGGCGTACAGCAGGGCCAGGGGCGGCAGGATCAGGAACGCCTGGAGCGTCTTGGCGAGGAAGGCGAGACCCACCGCCGCTCCCGCCCACGCGAGCCACTTCGTGCGGCCGTCCTCGATCGCGCGCAGCACGCAGTAGACCGCGACCGTCATCAGCAGCGTGAGCAGGGCGTCGGGGTTGTTGAAGCGGAACATCAGCGCGGCGACCGGCGTGAGCGCGAACACCGCGACGGCCAGCAGACCGGCAAGGGCGCTGAACCGGCGGCGCACCGCTGCGTACAGCACTCCGGCGGTAGCGCTCCCCATCAGCACCTGGGGGGCGAGGATCGCCCAGGAACTGAGGCCGAAGAGCCGTACCGACAGGGCCATGGGCCACAGCGCGGCCGGCGGCTTGTCGACGGTGATGGCGTTGTCCGCGTCGAGGGACCCGAAGAAGAACGCCTTCCAGCTCTGGCTGCCCGCCTGCGCGGCGGCCGAGTAGAAGGAGTTGGCGTAGCCGGAGGCGCTGAGGTTCCACAGGTAGGCGACCGTGGTCGCCAGCAGAAGGGCGAGGAAGGCGGGCCGGACCCACGACGGGTCCTCGGGACGTCCTCGCAGGAAGCGCACACGCAGGGGCGGACGGGGCGCCTGCGGTGTGCTCGCCCGTTCCTCGTCGGAGCTCTGGGGCGGCGACGCCGTGGCGGCCGTGGTGTCCGCCGCGGCAGGGTGGGTGGTCATCGAACGATCTCCTGGATGTCCTGGGTGCTGAGCTCGCGTTCACGCTCGCGCTCGGGTGTGTGCGCACGGTGCTCCGGCGCCGTCGGTGTTCCGCTGCCGCGCCGTGCCGCAGCGGCCGCCCGGTGCTCGGGGAAGACCCATGCCCGCAGCAGCAGGAACCGCAGCACGGTGGCCGCGAGGTTGGCGACGACCAGTACGGCCAGTTCCGCGCCGTGCGAGTGGTGCGGGTCCGCGGTCTCGAGCGCGGCCAGCGAACCGCTGGTCAGAGCGAGCCCGATCGCGAACACCACAAGTCCCTGCGCCTGGTGCCGGATCGCCCGTGCCCGGCCCCGGACACGGAAGGTCAGGCGCCGGTTGGCCGCGGTGTTGGCGACGGCGGAGACCACCAGGGCCAGCGCGTTGGCGGCCTGTGCCGTGACGCCCGTGCGGAAGAGGGAGTACAGCAGCAGGTAGAAGAGCGTGGACAGGGCGCCGACCACGCAGAAGCCCACAAGCTGTCGTGCCAGCCCGTTGGACGCGCCTTCGGCCTGCCGGTCGCGCGGGTCGTCGCCGAAGGGGCGGGCGAGCCGGTCCAGCGGCAGGGCGCCCGACGCGAGCGCGCGGCCCACTCGCCAGACGCCCTTGAGGTCGTCGGTGGCCGTCTTCACCACGTTCACCGAGGAGTCGGGGTCGTCGACCCAGTCCACCGGCACCTCGTGGATGCGCAGCCCGGCGCGCTCGGCGAGGACGAGCATCTCCGTGTCGAAGAACCAGCTCGTGTCCCTGACCAGCGGCAGCAGCGCCTGCGCCACGTCCGCCCTGATGGCTTTGAACCCGCACTGGGCGTCCGAGAACCGGGCGTGGAGCGAGCCGCGCAGGATGAGGTTGTAGGCGCGGGAGACGAACTCCCGCTTCGGCCCGCGCACCACGCGCGAGGCCCGGCTGAGCCGGGTGCCGATCGCCAGATCGGAGTGGCCCGAGATGAGCGGGGCGACCAGCGGGAGCAGCGCGTTGAGGTCGGTGGACAAGTCGACGTCCATGTAGGCGAGGACGGGTGCGTCGGACGCCGTCCAGACGGTGCGCAGCGCGCGCCCCCGGCCCTTCTGCGGCAGCCGCGTATAGGTCACCGACGGCAGCTCCTCGCACAGAGCGGCGCCGACGGCGGGCGTGGTGTCGGTGGAGGCGTTGTCCGCGATCGTCACGCGGAAGGCATAGGGGAACGTACGGGAGAGGTGGTCGTGGAGGCGGCGTACGCAGGGCCCCAGGTCGGTCTCCTCGTTGTACACGGGGACGACGACGTCCAATACCGGGGCGAAGGGACCCTGCGTGCCGGTGGGCACATGGTCCCGCGCGGGCAGCGGCCCGGGCGGGAGCGTCTGGGAGGGAGGCTCGGTTCGCATGTTCCCGACCCTCGCCAACCGCCCTGTCAGCCCGGTGTGGTCACCCTGTGTTACGCCTGTGAGTTTCCGTCCGGGAGACCGGGCCTGGTGGGATGGCCCCTCGAAGCCCCGTTTCCCGGGGACGCGTCCGCCGCGGTCGGCAGGTCGACGGTGAACACCGTCCGCCCCGGCCTGCTCTGCACCCGTACCTCTCCGCCGTGTGCCGCGACGACGGCCTGCACGATCGCGAGGCCGAGACCCGTCGAGCCGGAGGCCCGGGAGCGGGAGGTGTCGCCCCGGGCGAACCGTTCGAAGACGTACGGCAGCAGATCCGGTGGGATGCCCGGCCCTTCGTCCTCCACCTCCATCAGCAGGCGGGACCCGGCCTGGCGTACGCGGGCGGTGACGGCGGTGCCCCGCGGAGTGTGGCTCGCCGCGTTGGCCAGCAGATTGACCAGAACCTGGTGCAGCCGCTGCGGATCGGCCGGCACACGGGCCGCCCTCTGCTCCTCCTCGGGCAGTTCGAGGCGCCAGACATGCTCCGGGTCGGCGGCGTGGGCGTCGGCGACGGCGTTCACGACCAGCGGGCGTACGTCGGTGTCCGCGAGCGTCAGCCGGCGTCCCGTATCGAGGCGGGCGAGGAGCAGCATGTCCTCGACGAGCCCCGTCATCCGGCCTGCCTCGGACTCGATCCGGCGGAGCGCGTGCTGTACGTCGGGGTCGACCGGACCGTGGCCGCGCCGGGTCAGTTCGGCGTAGCCGCGGATGGAGGCGAGCGGGGTACGCAGTTCATGGCTGGCGTCGGCCACGAACTGCCGCACCCGGGTCTCGCTGCGCTGGCGCGCGTCGAGCGCGGAGTGGACGTGGTCGAGCATGCGGTTGAGGGCGGCACCGACCTGGCCGACCTCGGTGCGGGGGTCCGCCTCGGCGTCGGGAACCCGCTCGTGCAGGGCCACTTCACCGCTGTGCAGGGGAAGCCCGGAGACGCGGGTGGCCGTGGCGGCCACCCGCCGCAGCGGGCGCAGGGCGAATCCCACGATCGCGGCGGAGGCGATCCCGGCGGCCGTCAGACCCGCGCCGGCGACGGACAGCTCCAGCACGAACAGCGTGCGGATCGTGCCGTCGACCTCTGTGGTCGGGCGGCCCACGTAGTAGGTACCGCGCACCCCGTTCGCGTACTGCACCCGGTAGTCGCCCCGGCCCGGCAGGCTCACGGTGTGCGGGCCGCCGTCCCGGGGGACGCCGTCGAGGACGCCGAGCTGGGCGCGGGTGAGATTGACGGTCTGGGTGCGTACGCCGCCGGAGCTGGAGCGGTCGGTGCTGATCTCACCGCCGGTCACCCTGGCCTTCGAGCCGTCGCTCTCGTCGCTCTTCTCGATGCGGGCACCGATGGTCCCGACGGGGGCGCCTTTGGTGACGAAGTCGAAGGGCTCGCCGCCGGGTACCGGCGGGCCCGGCTCCTCGCCCTGTGGCGCCGGCTCGGGCCCGGCCGCCCGCATGGCGATCTGGGAGACCTGGTCGTCGAGCTGCCGGTACAGATAGGAGCGCAGGGCGATGGTCGTCACGAAGCCGATGGCCGCGGCGACGACCGCGATCAGTACGAGGCAGGAGATCACGAGCCTGGCACGCAGAGAACGGGGGCGGGCACGGCGGTTCAGGGCGACGCCGGAGGTGCCCGGCTCCTCGGGCGCCTCCGGGTCCGGTCCCCGTGCGGCGCCCCTGTGCCGTACGGGGCGACGGCCTCTGCCCGCCGGTTCCGTCACAGTCTCTCGTCTGCGGGCTTGATGAGGTATCCGGCGCCGCGTCGCGTGTGGATCAGCGGTTCACGGCCGGCGTCTATCTTGCGCCGCAGATAGGAGATGTACAGCTCGACGACGTTGGCCTGGCCGCCGAAGTCGTAGCTCCACACGCGGTCCAGGATCTGTCCCTTGCTCAGTACGCGGCGCGGGTTGCGCATGAGGAAGCGCAGCAGCTCGAACTCCGTGGCCGTCAGGTGGATGTGCTGACCGTCCCGGTAGACGTCGTGGCTCTCCTCGTCGAGCACCAGATCGCCCACCCGGAGAACGGAGCCGCTGAGCCCGTCGCCCGCCACGGCCCGTCGGATCAGGCCGCGCAGCCGGGCGACGACCTCCTCCAGGCTGAAGGGCTTGGTGACGTAGTCGTCGCCTCCGGCCGTGAGCCCGGCGATCCTGTCCTCCACGGCGTCCTTCGCCGTGAGGAACAGCACGGGCACGTCCGGCACCTCGTGGCGCAGCCGCCGGAGGATGGTGAGCCCGTCCATGTCCGGCAGCATGATGTCCAGCACGACGGCGTCGGGACGGAACTCGAAGGCCGCGCGCATGGCCTCTTCGCCGTTCGCGGCCGAGCGGATCTCCCAGCCCTCGAGGCGCAGGGCCAGCGAGAGCAACTCGGTGATCGACTGCTCGTCGTCCACGACGAGCACGCGGATGGCACTGCCGTCCGGCCGCAGCAGCTCGGTGCGCCCCTGGGGCGTGTAGGTGGTCATAATGACCAGTTTGTGAGCCGATCGTAAGAATTGCCTTTCGGCTTCCTGTGAATCCGCTGGGAGACGGCGGCGGCACACGCGTCATGCGCGCTCGGGGCGGGGGAGGGCCGGCCGTCGGGGTCGTGCGGCGCGGCGGAGGAGTCGGGCAGGAGCAGACGGAAGACGCATCCCCCGCCGGGCCGGGTGTCCAGCTCCAGGCGGCCGCCGTGGGTCTCGGCGATGGCCGCCGCGATGGCCAGGCCGAGGCCGGATCCCGGTTCGCCGGTCTGGGCGGCGGGGGCGGCACGGTAGAAGCGGTCGAAGACGCGGGCTGCTTCGTCCGCGGGCATACCGGGTCCGTCGTCGGCGACCTCGATGACGCATACGGGCGTGCCGGGCGCCATGTGCGTGCCCGCGCCGGTGCGTCCGGGCCGGTCGGTTCCGCAGGAGGTGCCGCCGGTGCGGGCGGCACCGACGAGGACGCGGACGCGGCTGCCCTCGGGGGTGTGGACACAGGCGTTGGAGAGCAGGTTGCCGAGGATCTGGGCGAGCTGGTGGGGGTCGCCGGAGGTCTCCACGACGTCGAGATCGTGTTCGTCGACGGCGGGAGGCGCGCTCAGCGGCTCCAGGCCGATGCTGCGGTCGGGGTGGCGTACCGCGGTGGTGGCGATGGCGTTGGCCGCCAGGGACAGCAGATCGACCTGCTCGCGGTGGCGGGCTGGTGCGTCGCCGAGCTTGGCGAGGAGGAACAGGTCCTCGACGAGGCGGCTCATCCGGTCGGCGTTGTGGGCGACCAGGGCGTGTGCCTCGTGGCGGCGCCGGACGGGCATGCGGGGCTCGTCGAGGAGGAGTTCGGCGAAGCCCTGGATGGCGGTCAGGGGGGTGCGCAGCTCGTGACCGGCGTCCGCCATGAAGCGGCGTAGCTGCGCTTCCGACGTCTGGGCGCGGTGCAGGGCGGTGCTCAGGCGGTCGAGCATGGTGTTCAGCGCCAGGCCGAGACGTCCGACCTCGGTGTCCGGATCGGGAACGGGGACCTTGAGCTCGACGGCCCCTTCCGTGACGCGCTGGGCCGTACGCTCGACGCGCGTCAGCGGGCGCAGGCCGAGGCGGACGGCGACGTTGCCCAGAACGATGACGCCCCCGAAGACGGTCACGCCGAGACCGAGGCTGAACCACAGCAGCTTGGCCGTGGCCCCGTCCACGGTCGCCAGCGGCAGAGCGACGACGGCGCGCATGCCGCGGGGCCCGGAGTAGGCGACCACTCGCCATTCCGGTCCGCCGTCCCGGGCCGCGACGGTGGTCGGTCTGCCCTCGGGCAGCTTCAGTTCGGCGGCACGGCCGGGAAGCCGGGGGCCTCCTGCGTCGGCCCGGCCCAGGGACGCGTGCTCCAGACGCCCGTCGTCCGCGTAGAAGAAGACGCGGTAGTCGGACGGCAGTACGTCGTCGCGGCTGGGGGTCCGCAGCGCTCCGTCGTCCGCGACGTCGCGGTAGACGGCGGCGGGCGGACGGAAGTGAGCGAGACGGTTGTCGACCTGGTCGGTCAGCCAGGACCGCAGCACGGTCAGACCCGCGATCTGGCACATGAACACGGCGCAGGTGGCCAGCAGGCTCGCGATCAGTACGAGTCGGCTGCGCAGGGAACGCGGGCGCAGCCGGCGCGGCCACCTCACGGTGCCGCCGCCTTCGTTCCGTCGCGTGGCAGACGGAGGCAGTAGCCGACCCCGCGCACGGTGTGGATCAGTGCGGGCCGCTCGCAATCGACCTTGCGGCGGAGGTTCTTCACGTACGTGTCGACGATGCGGGTGTCACCGGAGAAGTCGTAGTGCCAGACCTGCTGGAGGATCTCGCTCTTCTCCAGCACACGTTCGGGGTGGGACAACAGACAGGCCAGAAGCCGGAATTCGGTCGGCGACAGCTTCAGCGGACGCCCCGCCCGCTGTACGTCGTGGGTGTTCTCGTCCAGGGTGAGGTCCGCATAGCGCAGCGGCGGCCGCACGTCGAGACGGGAGGCGGGCGCGGTGCCGCGGCGCAGGATGGCGCGGATGCGCAGCAGCACCTCCTGGACGTGGAAGGGCTTGGTGACGTAGTCGTCTCCGCCGGAACTCAGACCGATGATCCGGTCCTCGACCCCGTCGCGCGCGGTGAGGAAGAGCACCGGCGTGTAAGTGCCCAGGGAGCGCAGCTCGCGCACCAGTCGGAAGCCGTCGGTGTCGGGGAGCATGACGTCGAGCACGATCAGATCGGGGCGGCGGTCCACTCCGGCCTTGGCCTCCTGGCCGTTCGCGGCGACCGCGACGGCGTAACCGGCGGCCCCGAGCGCGGAGATGAGCAGAGCGCGGATGCTGGGGTCGTCCTCCACGACCAGGACCGTGTGCCCGGTGGCGGACGTCCGCGGCGGGGGGCTCTGGTCGCTCACGTGCTGACACCTCGGAGTGCGAACGGTCGAGGCCGCCCTCGGGCGGCTCCTGGCGGACACGGCAGCGCGAGAGTAGCCAGGGAGTCTGTGAGCCGGACACAGGAAAGCCGGCCTCCCCGGGGCCGCGCCCTCGCGGACACGGCCCCGGACGTCGGCCGGCCCGGTCAGCCGGTCACCTCCTTGTCCTTGGCCAGGGCCGCGGCGCGGTCACGGAGGGTCTTGCCGAGCTTGGCGACGGACGTGTCCAGCTCCTTGGAGCCCGCGCCCGCCTTACGGGCCTGGGCCGTGATGTCCTTCAGGTCCCCGGCAGCGGAGCCCGACGCGAAGAACTTCCGGTACAGCTCCCGGTACGCCTTCTTGTAGACGTCGTCGAAGGCGTCCGACTTCAGGAACTTGGTCTTCAGGGGGTGCTGCATGGAAGGGCCCCTTCCCTTGCCGCCGGTTCCCTTGCCGCCGGGCGCCTTCTGGTCCGCCCCGCCGCCGGCACCTCCGCCCGGACCGCCGCCTGCGCCGCCGGGCATTCCCTCGGGTGGGTTCTGCCCCGCGCCCGGAGGCGTTCCCTGGCCGGCGCCGCCGTTCTTCTGGGACCGGCCGGCGCCGCCCTGTCCGCCCTTCGTCCCGTTCTGCGCACCGGCGCCGTTGCCCCCGGCACCCTTGCCTCCCGCACCGTTGCCTCCGGCGCCGCCTCCGGGGATGCCCATGCTGACCGTGTCGTCCGGCCCGGCCGTCGCGTCCCCGCTGAAGGTGAGGTTGTAGTCCCAGCCCAGGACGGAGAACTTCTTGGTCTCCAGGTCGTACCAGAGCAGATAGTTCTTGCCGGGTCCGGCCATGTCGTCGAAGTTCAGCAGCAGGTTCTGCGCCGCCAGGTAGGCGGCCAGCGAGTCGACGTCCACGTACTCGTCCAGGTCGCGGGCGAACTCCTTGTCCGAGGCCTTGTCCGCCCACTTGACGAGCTTCATCACCGGCTCGAGATCCTGGTCGCCCTTCTTGTTGACCTGCTTGAACGAACTCTCGTAATCCGTCGGATCGTCGCCCCGGTAGGAGAAGTCGCCGCCGGCCTTCGCCTTGTACAGCACTCCCTTCCCGATGTCGTCGGCGTAGTCGGTGTCCGGACTCTCGACCATCAGACGCGTCGCGGTGGGCCGGTTGTTCACCCGCAGCTTGGTGAGGCCGTACCGCTCGGCCTTCTGCCCGCTCTGCCGGGTCAGGGACAAGGACACCGCTTCGTTCAGCGGCACCTGGCCGTTGCTGCCCGGACGCAACGAGATCTCCCGCTCTCCCTGATACGCACGGCCCTCGACGAACTCGTCGATCTTGACGAGCCAGGGCAGCTCCTCGGGCTTCTTCTCCGACAGGTTGAACTGGATCATGCCGCCGGGACCGCGGCCCGCTTTCTGCCCTTGGCCGCGGTCCCGGCCTCCGCCGGCGGCCCCGCCGGAGGCACCGGCCGGAGCGCCCTGCGGTGCGCCCTCGGGCATCTCCCGGCCTCCGCCGGGCATGCCCCTGGAGCCACGCAGGGACGACAGTGTGGAGTTGCCCTTGAGACGGATCCCGACGTCATTGAGATAGACCCCGTCGACGGTGAGGTCCGCCTCGATGTAGTCCTTGGTGCCGTCCTCCTTGAACTCCTTCATCATCTTGTCGAAGTCGGTCTGCTGAAAGGTGAGTTGGACCGAGTGCGACACCGACGTGTCGTACAGGCCGACGGTGCCCTTGACGTTCTCGGTGATGGCGTCCGCCTCGATGTGCGAGGACGAGGTGACGTACGGGGAGATCCGTGCGTCGCCCAGGAAGAAGACCATCGCGGCGAGGCCGGCGCCCAGCACCGTCGCCGGCTTCCAGTGGTGGCGCAGCCGTACGGGAATCCGGTCCCGCAGCCGCCGCCTGCGCCGGGCCTCCGCGTCGACGGCCATCACAGATCCGTGCTGTCGTAACCGGTCAGCACCGTCACCCGCTGGCCCGAGGTGCGCTCCTGCAACGCGTTGACCAGATCCGCGGGTTCGGTGCCCTTCTTCATCCGCACGGTGTAGAAGATCTCGTTGAGCGCGCCGCCCCGTATGGTCTCGGTGCTCACCAGCTCGAACTCGCTGGTGTACTTGATCAGTACGTCACGTATCTGCGGCGTGTAGTCGTCACCGGACGGGACCTGGACCTTGACTACCTGACGCTGCACGTTCAGCGCGAACCAGTTGAACTTGAACATCAGGAGGACGACGGCGCAGATCACCACGGCACCCACCGCGGCCAGCGTGTAGAAGCGCGCACCGCAGGCCATGCCGATGGCCATGGCGAGGAAGATGAAGCCGACGTCCCGGGTCTCCTTGATCGCGTTCCGGAAGCGGACCACGGACAACGCGCCGACCAGTGAGAACGCGCGGGCGAGGTTGGACCCGACCACCAGCATGATCAGCGCGACGATCATGCCGACGATGACCAGTGTCTGGACGTAGGACTGGCTGTAGGAGATGTTGCGGTGCGTGTACCGGTATACGTAACCGATCACCATGGACAGGATGAAGGACAGCGCCATCGCCGCCACGACGTCCGCCACGCTGAACGTGCCGCTGAGTTCCTGCAGATCGAAATTCACTGTGTTCCTGCCTTCGTACGCGCATGCTGCGCCGGCCGCTGCTGCGGCTGCTCTTCGGTGGGGGTGGGCGGCGGGCAGTCCGCCTCGCGTATGTGGAAGACCGACCGGGGGGCCTTGCCGAACGCCTCGACGGACTGCACGTACTTCGAGACCCGGACGAGGCTGAGGTTGCGGCGCGCGGCCAGGTCGGTGATCCAGTACGGCGTGCGCTCGTTGACCTTGACCTCCATCACCGACATGTGCGGAGGGACGGTGAACCGGTTCTCGGGCGTCCCGGTGCCGAAGTGGAAGTCCCGGTCCCGCCCGCGGACCCGGCGGTCGAAAGTGACGCGGAGACCGGTGTCCGCGTCCCGCCCGACCAGAGCCTCACGCTGGTATCCGGTGATCGCGGTGGGCTGGAGGTTCAGCCGTACGATCAGTTCGAGCACCTCCTGGATGAAGGCGCCCTCCTTCTCCGAGTGCTCCACCAGCTCCCGGCCGTCGCACAACTGCCGTGCTGTGCCGTAGGGGAGGGTGATGCGGCGCTTCTGCGTGACGCGGTTGACGCGCTGCTTGATCTCCACGCACACCGGCGACTCGTCGGTGACGCCGTCCACGTCGCCGTAGTGGCGGATCCGCAGCTTGCGGCGGAACTTGATGCCCTCGATCTTCTCCCAGTAGAACCGGAGTTGAGGGGTGTCGTAATACAGACTCCACACGCCGTAGCCGCCGGGCGGGCTGTGCAGGTCCCGGTCCATCCGCTCGGCCAGCTCGTCCCTGATCTGTGCCGCTTCCTCGACGGGGACCAGGTACTTCAGCTCGAACCGGTTGAAGGCGTGCAACCGGCTCGCCACATGCAGCGGTTCTCCGCTCTCCGCTCCGGCGCTCTCGTCCGCTCCGGCCTCATCGGCCCGCTCGTTGCGCGCCACGGCTGTCTCGGGTGGGGACAATTGCGCCTCCTTGCTCGTCTGTTGCGGACCGATCGGCCAGCCACACACAAGCAACGGCGCATGAAAAGCTCATGAGAAATGTGGGTCGATTCGAGGAGTCTTCCAGGCGACAAAAAGATGAACAGCAGGCAACCGGCGACGTACCGGGCACGTGGCTCGATTCCCGGCGCCGCTCCCGCCGTACGCGGTCAGGACGGTCCTGTGAGGCTCTCCTCGATGGCGCCGACCGTCCGCAGCAGGGTGTGTCCGTGGCTGCGTAAGTCCAGGTGCGCTTCTGCCCGTTGAGGAGGCGCCGGGTGCGGCGGACGAGGCGGCGGTGGTGAGGTTGCAAGTGGCGTCGTAGGCGTACGACTCGGACCATGTCGCGCCGCTGAGGGCGGTGACACGGCCGGTGGGCCCTGCCAGGCTCCGCTTCCCGCAGTTCGGGCAGGGCGCCACCACACCCGCGATCAGATGTCGCGGAACGTCTCGATCTGCGCGCCCACTTCGTTCAGGCGCTCGGCGAGGTCCTCGTAACCGCGGTTGATCACATAGACGTTGCGCAGCACCGACGTGCCCTCCGCCGCGAGCATCCCCAGCAGCACCACCACGGCGGGCCGCAGCGCCGGCGGGCACATCATCTCCGCGGCGCGCCAGCGCGTCGGGCCCTCGACCAGGACGCGGTGCGGGTCGAGGAGTTGGAGACGGCCGCCGAGGCGGTTGAGGTCGGTGAGGTAGATGGCGCGGTTGTCGTAGACCCAGTCGTGGATGAGCGTCTGGCCCTCGGCGGTGGCCGCGATGGCCGCGAAGAAGGGGACGTTGTCGATGTTGATGCCCGGGAAGGGCATCGGGTGGATCTTGTCCGCCGGCGCCTCCAGCTTGGAGGGCCGCACCGTCAGATCGACCAGCCGCGTACGGCCGTTGTCGGCGGCGTACTCGGGGCTGCGGTCGGTGTCGAGCCCCATCTCCTCCAGCACGGCCAGTTCGATCTCCAGGAACTCCACCGGCACGCGGCACACGGTCAGTTCGGACTCCGTGACGACCGCCGCCGCCAGCAGGCTCATCGCCTCGACCGGGTCCTCGGAGGGGGAGTAGTCGACGTCGACGTCGATCTCGGGGACGCCGTGCACGGTCAGCGTCGTCGTGCCGATGCCCTCGACCCGTACGCCGAGCTGCTCCAGGAAGAAGCAGAGGTCCTGGACCATGTAGTTGGACGAAGCGTTGCGGATCACGGTGACGCCGTCGTGCCGCGCGGCGGCCAGCAGCGCGTTCTCCGTGACGGTGTCGCCGCGCTCGGTCAGCACGATCGGGGCGTCCGGTGTGACGGAGCGCTCCACCACGGCGTGGTAGAGACCCTCGGTCGCGGTGATCTCCAGCCCGAAGCGGCGCAGCGCGATCATGTGCGGCTGCACGGTGCGCGTACCGAGGTCGCAGCCGCCCGCGTACGGGATGCGGAAGCGGTCCATGCGGTGCAGCAGCGGGCCGAGGAACATGATGATGCTCCGCGTGCGGCGCGCGGCGTCCGCGTCGATGGCCTCCAGGTCGAGTTCCGCCGGGGGCACGATCTCCAGGTCGGCGCCGTCGTTGATCCAGCGGGCGCGCACGCCGATCGAGGAGAGCACCTCCAGGATGCGGAAGACCTCTTCGATCCGGGCGACCCGACGCAGCACCGTACGGCCGGAGTTGAGCAGCGAGGCGCACAGCAGCGCGACGCAGGCGTTCTTGCTCGTCTTGACGTCGATGCTGCCGGAAAGGCGCCGTCCGCCGACGACCCGCAGATGCATCGGGCCGGAGTAGCCGAGGGAGACGATCTCGCTGTCGAGCGCCTCGGAGATGCGCGCGATCATCTCAAGACTGATGTTCTGGTTGCCTCGCTCGATGCGGTTCACCGCGCTCTGACTCGTCCCGAGAGCTTCTGCGAGTTTCACTTGCGTCCAGCCCCGGTGCTGGCGGGCGTCGCGGATGAGTTGCCCGATCCGGGCCAGGTAGTCATCAGTCATGCGGTAAGAATATCTCACATGTGAGATGACTTCGCACCGAGGATGTGGCGGTGCGGTGTCCGTGCGGTGCGCGGGTTCCGGAAGGGCCGTACGTCCCCGTCGTCGCGGGGTACGCGGCGGTGGACGCGACCGCGTCCGCGGCCCGGTGCGGCGCTCTCGTAGCGTGTGTCCACGGCCGCCACCCCCCATGACCGCGCGGCCGTCGTGTACTAGAGTTATCTCGACATCGAGATAACTTAACGTCGCGTGCACGCAGCACGAGTGCGCGCCCCACATACGACCGCAGCGGAGTCAGGCTTCCCGCGCCGGCGTCTTCGATCTTCGATCTTCGACCGCCGCCAAGCCTCGCCCCCTGGGGTGTCTCCGGCCGCCGGGCCAGGGACGGATGCCAGAACGCACTGAAGGAGACTGTCGTGTCGGCGAACAGCTTCGACGCCCGCAGCACGCTGCAGGTGGGCGACGAGTCGTACGAGATCTTCAAGCTGGACAAGGTGGAGGGCTCCGCCCGCCTCCCGTACAGCCTGAAGGTCCTGCTGGAGAACCTCCTGCGCACCGAGGACGGCGCGAACATCACCGCCGACCACATCCGCGCCGTGGGCGCCTGGGACCCGGGGGCCCAGCCCAGCCAGGAGATCCAGTTCACGCCCGCCCGCGTGATCATGCAGGACTTCACCGGCGTCCCCTGCGTCGTCGACCTGGCGACCATGCGCGAGGCCGTGAAGGAGCTGGGCGGCGACGCGGACCGCATCAACCCGCTGGCGCCGGCCGAGCTGGTCATCGACCACTCCGTGATCGCCGACAAGTTCGGCACCGCCAACGCCTTCGCGCAGAACGTGGAGTTGGAGTACGGGCGCAACCGCGAGCGCTACCAGTTCCTGCGCTGGGGCCAGACCGCCTTCGACGAGTTCAAGGTCGTGCCGCCCGGCACCGGCATCGTCCATCAGGTCAACATCGAGCACCTGGCCCGTACGGTCATGGTGCGCGGCGGCCAGGCCTACCCGGACACCCTCGTGGGCACCGACTCCCACACCACCATGGTCAACGGGCTCGGCGTGCTCGGCTGGGGCGTCGGCGGCATCGAGGCCGAGGCGGCCATGCTCGGCCAGCCCGTCTCGATGCTCATCCCGCGGGTCGTGGGCTTCAAGCTCACCGGCTCGCTGCCGACCGGCACCACCGCCACCGACCTGGTGCTCACGATCACGGAGATGCTGCGCAAGCACGGCGTGGTCGGCAAGTTCGTCGAGTTCTACGGCGAGGGCGTCGGCGCGGTGCCGCTCGCCAACCGCGCCACGATCGGCAACATGTCGCCGGAGTTCGGCTCGACGGCGGCGATCTTCCCGATCGACGCGGAGACGATCAACTACCTGAAGCTCACCGGCCGTTCGCAGGAACAGCTCCAGCTCGTCGAGGCGTACGCCAAGGAGCAGGGCATGTGGCACGAGGCGAGCAACGAGCCGGAGTACAGCGAGTATTTGGAGCTGGACCTCTCCACGGTCGTCCCGTCGATCGCCGGACCGAAGCGCCCGCAGGACCGCATCGCCCTCTCCGAGGCCAAGCGGCAGTTCCTCGCCGACCTGCCCGACTACGTCTCGGACGCGAAGCCCGCCGCGGCGGCCCAGCAGACCTCGGCCTCGCCCGTCGACGAGGCCAGCTCGGAGTCCTTCCCGGCGAGCGACGCCCCGGCGTACGCCAACGGCGAGAACGGCGTGGGCGCGCCCCAGCACGCCGCCATCGGCGCGGACCCGGACAGCGGTCCCACGAAGCGGGTGCGGGTCACGGGCGCCGACGGCGCGACGTACGAGATCGACCACGGTGCCGTCGCCGTCGCCGCGATCACCTCGTGCACCAACACCTCCAACCCGTACGTCATGGTGGGCGCCGCGCTGGTGGCCAAGAAGGCCGTCGAGAAGGGCCTCACGCGCAAGCCGTGGGTCAAGACCACGCTCGCGCCCGGCTCCCAGGTCGTCATGGACTACTACGACCGGGCCGGCCTCACCCCGTATCTGGACAAGCTCGGCTTCAACCTCGTCGGCTACGGCTGCACGACCTGCATCGGCAACTCCGGCCCGCTGCCGGAGGAGATCTCGCAGGCCGTCAACGACAACGACCTGGCCGTGGTCTCCGTCCTCTCCGGCAACCGGAACTTCGAGGGCCGGATCAACCCGGACGTGAAGATGAACTACCTCGCGTCCCCGCCGCTGGTCGTCGCCTACGCCATCGCCGGCTCGATGAAGACCGACATCACCACCGAGGCGCTGGGCACCGACCAGGACGGCAACCCCGTCTACCTGGCGGACCTGTGGCCCTCCGAGCACGAGGTCGAGGAGGTCGTGGCGTCGGCCATCGGGCAGGAGATGTACACGAAGGGCTACACCGACGTCTTCGCCGGTGACGCGCAGTGGCAGGCGCTGCCGGTGCCCACGGGCAACACCTTCGAGTGGGACCCGGAGTCCACGTACGTCCGCAAGCCCCCGTACTTCGAGGGCATGGGCACCGAGCCCGCGCCGGTCCAGGACATCTCGGGCGCCCGGGTGCTGGCGAAGCTCGGCGACTCCGTGACCACCGACCACATCTCGCCGGCCGGCGCCATCAAGGCCGACACCCCGGCCGGTCAGTACCTCACCGAACACGGCGTCGCCCGCCGGGACTTCAACAGCTACGGCTCGCGGCGCGGCAACCACGAGGTGATGATCCGCGGCACGTTCGCCAACATCCGGCTGCGCAACCAGATCGCGGAGGGCACCGAGGGCGGCTACACGCGCGACTTCACCCAGCCCGACGCCCCCGTCTCCTTCATCTACGACGCCTCGCAGAACTACCAGGCGCAGGGCGTTCCGTTGATGGTCCTGGCGGGCAAGGAGTACGGCTCGGGCTCCTCCCGCGACTGGGCGGCCAAGGGCACCGCGCTGCTGGGCGTCAAGGCCGTGATCGCCGAGTCCTACGAGCGCATCCACCGCTCGAACCTGATCGGCATGGGCGTGCTGCCGTTGCAGTACCCGGAGGGGCAGAACGCCGCGTCGTACGGCCTGAACGGCGAGGAGACCTTCAGCGTCTCCGGGATCACCGCGCTCAACGACGGCGGTACGCCCGGCACCGTACGGGTCACCACGGACACCGGTGTCTCCTTCGACGCCACCGTCCGCATCGACACCCCCGGTGAGGCGGACTACTACCGCAACGGCGGGATCATGCAGTACGTGCTGCGCTCGCTGCTGCGCAAGTAGCGGCGGGCCGCGGACGGCCGTCCGGGCACGGGCGGGCGTCCGCGGGCGCGAGGCGGGCACCGCACGCACGGCGGCGGGTGCCGGGAAACAGCTCCCGGCGCCCGCCGCTTCGTGTTCCCATGGCCGACGGCCGTACTGCCTACGGGGGCTCCGCCAGGTCTCAACTCGGGAAAGACTGACCGAACGAATTGCTTTGATCTTGCCCTGTTGACGCCAAGTGGACTATACCTGTCGGCACCTCACGAGGGCCCGCCCACGCGGCGCTCCCGGCGGTAGCGAGAACAGAACAACCGAGCTTCAACTGACCCGCGGTGTCGGGCCCTTCGCCGGTCGTCGGCGAGTCGTCGGGAGACCGGAACACCGCCTGAGTCCTGGAGAAGGCGAGGACTTGAGCATGGGATCCACCAACGTCAACCGCCGCGATGTGATCAAGCAGGCAGCCGCGGCCGGCCTGATAGCCGTGCCCGCAGTGGGCGCACTCACGTCCTGCGCCAGCGGAAGCGGCGAGGACAACAAGGTCGAGAAGGGCAAGAAGACCAAGGACAACCCGCTCGGTGTGAACAAGGGCGCCGCGCTCGAGGTCTACATCTTCGACGGCGGCTTCGGCACCAAGTACGCCAAGGACGCCCAGGCCGTCTACGAGAAGAACTTCCCCAAGGCCAAGACCAAGCTGAAGTCGACGCAGAAGATCCAGTCGGTGCTGCAGCCGCGCTTCAACGGCGGCACCCCGCCGGACCTGATCGACAACTCGGGCGCCGAGCAGATGGACATGGGCGTCCTGGTCGGCAAGAAGCAACTCACCGATCTGACCCCGCTGCTGGACGCTCCCTCCATCGACGACCCGAGCAAGAAGGTGCGCGACACCCTGCGCCCCGGCGTCGTGGAGATGGGCCAGTTCGACGGCAAGCCGGTGTGGATCCTCTACTACGCCTACACCGTCTACGGCGTCTGGTATTCGCAGAAGGCGCTCGACAAGCTCGACGTGGAGTACCCGGAGAACTGGGACGACATGCTCTCGGTCTGCGCCAAGGCGAAGAAGAAGGGCATGGCCGGCTGGACGTACGCGGGCAAGTTCCCGTACTACCTGCCCTTCAGCCTCTACCCGTTCATGGCCAAGATCGGCGGCCGTGAGGTGCTGGACAAGATCGACAACCTGGAGCCCGGCGCCTGGAAGCAGCCCGCGGTGAAGGCCGCCCTGGAGGCGTACTACGAGCTCTACAAGAAGGGCTACGTCCTCGACGGCACCCCGGGCCTGGACCACATCGAGTCGCAGACCGCCTGGAACGAGGGCAAGGCGCTGTTCATCCCGAACGGTTCCTGGGTGGAGAACGAGGCGAAGAAGACCACCCCCAAGGACTTCGAGATGCGGGTGGCCGCGCCCTCCAGCCTGGACAGCGGCGACAAGATGCCCTTCGGCACGATGTGGGCCTCCGGCGGCGAGCCGTTCATCGTCCCGGCCAAGGCCAAGAACCCCACCGGCGGCATGGAGCAGTTGCGGATCATGCTCGGTGAGCAGTCCTCGAAGAACTTCACCAAGCAGGTGTCCTCGCTGACGTCCCTCGACGGCGGCACCGACGGCCTCACGCTGCCCCCCGGTCTGGACTCGGCGCTCAAGGCGCTGGACAAGGCGGGCACGAACATCGTCAACCCCCGTATCCAGGACTGGTACGTCGCGCTCCAGAAGGAGAAGATCGGCGTGGCCTGTCTGGGCGAGATGATGGCCGGCCGCATGACGCCGGCCGAAGCGATGAAGAAGGCCCAGAAGTTCACCGACGAGGCGCGTGAAGACGACTCCATCACGCACTACAAGCACTGAGCAGTCGTCATCAGCGGCGTAGCAGACCACAGGGGAACGGAGTCGGTGAGTAATGGAGCACGGCAAGTACCGGTTCATCGTGGGGTTCTTGATAGTTCCCCTCGCGATCTACTCGGTCTTTGTCATCTGGCCTTTCGCCCAGTCGATCTACTATTCGTTCACTGACTGGACCGGACTCAGTCCGGACTTCGAAATGGTCGGCTTCGACAACTACATCAAGCTGTTCAGTGACGACGTCTTCTGGAAGTCCCTGCAACACAGCTTGCTGTTCCTGCTGTTGCTGCCGCTGGTGACGATCAGTCTCGCGTTGTTCTTCGCGTTCATGATCAACGTCGGAGGGCGGCGGAGGAAGAACTCCGCCGTCTCCGGCGTGCGCGGATCCAGCTTCTACAAGATCGTGTACTTCTTCCCGCAGGTGCTGTCGATCGCCATCGTCGCCCTGCTCTTCCGGTTCGCGTACAACCCGCGGAGCGGCTCGCTCAACGCGGCGCTGGACGCGGTGGGTCTGTCCGCCCTGAAGACCGCCTGGCTGGGAAACCCCGAGACCGCGCTGTGGGCCGTGATGGCCGTGATGGTGTGGTGCACGGTCGGCTTCTTCGTCGTGCTCTTCTCGGCCGCGATGACCTCCATCCCGCGCGACTACTACGAGGCGGCGCTGCTGGACGGCGCCGACCGGATCACCACGTTCTTCCGCATCACCCTGCCCCTGCTCTGGGACACCGTGCAGTCCGGCTGGATCTACATGGGCATCCTGGCGCTGGGCGCCGAGGCGTTCGCGGTGGTGCAGATCATGACCACCGGCCCGGGCGGCCCCGCCTACGCCACGACCGTGCTGCCGCTGTACGTGTATCTCAAGGCGTTCCGTGACGGGCAGGCCGCCTACGCCACCACGATCGGCGTCGCGCTGCTCGTGGTCACGCTGGCCTTCGCGGCCGTCGTACTGAAACTTGGCCGCCGCGAGAGGCTGGAGTACTGATGAAGAGCGCCGGCACCCTGCCCGACGGGCGTGAGACCGAGCCGGTCAGCAGCGTTCTCACCGGGGACCCGCTGCGCGGCACCGCCGACAAGGAGAGCGCGAAGGGCAGCGAGGGGCGGACCCTCAACGTCTTCTCGCACGGAATGCTCGTCCTGTGGGCCGTGATGGTGGTGATGCCGCTGCTGTGGGCGGTGATGACCTCCTTCAAGGACGACAAGAGCATCTTCACCTCGCCCTGGTCGCCGCCGACTTCGCTCAACTTCGACAACTGGGCGCGCGCCTGGAGCCAGGCGCACATGAGCGACTACTTCTTCAACACCCTGATAGTCGTGGGCGGTTCACTGATCGGCACCATGCTTCTGGGCAGCATGGTGGCGTACGTCCTGGCCCGGTTCGACTTTCCCGGGAACCGCTTCTTCTACTTCCTGTTCATCGGCGGGATGAGCTTCCCGATCATCCTGGCCCTGGTGCCGCTGTTCTACGTGATGAGCAACACCGGGCTGCTGAACACCCGTCACGGCCTGATCCTGGCGTACATCGCCTACTCGCTGCCGTTCACCACCTTCTTCCTGACCTCGTTCTTCCGTTCGCTGCCGACGTCGGTGGCGGAGGCGGCGATCATCGACGGGGCCTCGCACACCCGGACCTTCTTCCAGGTGATGCTGCCCATGGCGAAGCCGGGTCTGATCAGCGTGGGCATCTTCAACTTCCTCGGGCAGTGGAACCAGTACATGCTGCCCACGGTGCTCAACACCGATCCGGACCAGCGGGTGCTCACCCAGGGACTGGTCGAACTGGCCGCCAGCCAGGGCTACAAGGGGGACTGGTCGGGTCTGTTCGCCGGTCTGGTGATGGCGATGCTGCCGGTGCTGGCGGCGTACATCATCTTCCAGCGGCAGGTCGTGGCGGGTCTGACGGCGGGTGCGCTGAAGTAGCCGGATCCCGCCGTTCATTCTCCGTAGGACGTTCCTCACGTCGGCACCCGGTTCGTTCAAGGTCTTGACGGGAGAGAACCGCTCGGGCTCTGCTTGGAGTTCAGGTGTTGGAGACAAGCCGTTCCCGGTGACGCGGTGCGGCGGACGGTCCGATGGCCGCGCCGGCCGTCGAGGCGGGAGTGGATCAGTGGTGGAGACTCCGGGCTCGCAGTCCTCGCTGCACCGGGCGAACCTTGAACGGGTCGTACGGGCAGTCCGCATGGCGGGCTCGCTCACCCAGGCGGAGATCGCGCGTACCACGGGCCTCTCGGCGGCCACCGTCTCCAACATCGTGCGGGAGCTGAAGGAGACCGGCACCGTCCAGGTCACGCCCACCTCGGCGGGCGGGCGCCGGGCGCGCGCGGTCTCGCTCAGCGGTGACGCGGGCACCGTCGTCGGCGTCGACTTCGGGCACTCCCATCTGCGCGTCGCCGTCGGCAATCTGGCACACCAGGTGCTGGCCGAGGAGGCCGAGCCGATCGACGTGGACGCCTCCGCCGCGGAGGGCTTCGACCGTGCCGAACAGCTCGTGCACCGGCTGGTCGCCACCACCGGGATGAGCCGGGAGAAGCTGATCGGCGTGGGTCTGGGCGTTCCGGGCCCGATCGACGTGGAGACAGGGGAGTTGGGGTCGACGTCGATCCTGCCGGGCTGGAGCGGTACCCATCCGCGCGAGGAACTGGCCGCGCGGCTGGGCGTGCCCGTACACGTCGACAACGACGCCAACCTCGGCGCCCTCGGCGAGCAGGTGTGGGGCAACGGGCGCGGTGCGAACGACCTCGCGTACATCAAGATCGCCAGCGGCGTGGGCGCGGGCCTCGTCATCAACGGCCAGATCTACCGCGGCCCCGGCGGCACGGCGGGCGAGATCGGGCACATCACGCTGGACGAGTCGGGTCCGGTCTGCCGCTGCGGCAACCGCGGCTGTCTGGAGACCTTCACCGCGGCCCGCTACGTCCTGCCGCTGCTGTACTCCAGCCACGGCACCGATCTGACGATGGCGCGCGTCGTACAGCTCGCGCGCGAGGGCGACCCCGGGTGCCGCCGGGTCGTCGGCGACCTCGGGCGCCACATCGGCAGCGGCGTGGCCAATCTGTGCAACCTGCTCAACCCCAGCCGGGTCGTGATCGGCGGCGATCTCGCGGAGGCCGGCGACGTGGTGCTCGGCCCGGTGCGCGACTCGGTCGCGCGGTACGCGATCCCCAGCGCCGCACGGCAGTTGACGGTGGTACCGGGCACGCTGGGCGGACGGGCCGAGGTGCTGGGCGCGCTGGCGCTGGTGCTGAGCGAGATGGGCGACGCGACCCTGCTGGACTCCACGGCCTCCGCGCACGCGGGGCAGGCCGTGGCCACGGTGCACGGGGCGCGCAGAGCGCCGTCGCGTGCCGTGGCGGCGTCCGTCTGAGGAGACGTACGGGGATCGCGTCCGGAGGGGCGCACACGGGGCCCGGGTCCGAGCCGGAGCGCGTCGCATTCCGTCGCATCCGAGGGGCGTCCCGGGCCCGTTCGCGGGGGAGCCTGGCGGGGGAGTGCGGGAGCCGCCGCCTCCGCTGCGGATCCGGTCAGGCACACAAAGTGGCGTTTTGGGTTCACGCAGATAACGGATGGCATCGTTGCCGTCTCGTTAATGATTTACTTCTTGACGCTTACGCGCGCTGGGAGTTGACTTCCGAGCACCTCGGCCGCAACGACGCGGCCTCGTCAGGGAGGTTGGAACCCCATGAACGCAAAGGTGCGTCGCGTCGTCGTCGGTACCGCAGCCATATCGATGGCCCTGTCTCTCGCTGCCTGTGGCAAGGCCGGCGGCGGCGACGGAGGCGGCGACAACAAGACCATCGGTCTGCTGCTTCCGGAGAACAAGACCACGCGCTACGAGACCTTCGACCGTCCGTACATGACGGAGAAGATCAAGTCGCTCTGCAAGGACTGCAAGGTCAAGTACAACAACGCGAACCAGGACTCCGAGCAGCAGAAGAAGCAGTTCGACGCGCTCATCGCCCAGGGCGTCAAGACGATCATCCTGGACGCCGTCGACGCGCAGGCCACCAAGTCCTGGGTCGACCGCGCCGCGAAGAAGGGCGTCAAGGTCGTCGCGTACGACCGCCTCGCCGAAGGCGACATCTCCGCCTACATCTCGTACGACAACTTCAAGATCGGCGAACTCCAGGGCAAGGGCCTCGTCGAGGCGCTGGGCGACAAGGCCAAGGACGCCAACGTCGTCATGATCAACGGCTCGCCCACCGACCCGAACGCCCCGCTCTTCAAGAAGGGCGCGCACAGCGTGCTCGACAAGAAGGTCAAGAAGATCGTCTACGAGCAGGACATCCCGGACTGGTCGCCGGACGAGGCGAACAAGAAGATGGGCGCCGCCATCACCAAGCTCGGCAAGGACGGCTTCGAGGGCGTCTACGCCGCCAACGACGGCATGGCCGGCGGTGTCTCCACGGCGATGAAGAAGGCGGGCGTCAAGGACGTGCCGCTGGGCGGCCAGGACTCCGAACTCGCCGGTCTCCAGCGGATCGTCAAGGGCGACCAGACGCTGACGATCTACAAGGCGATCAAGCCGCAGGCGGAGACGACCGCCGAGATCGCCGTCAACCTCCTCCAGGGCAAGAAGATCGACTCGCTCACCCCGAAGAAGGTCGACAGCAAGAGCAAGAAGGGCGTCCCCGCCCAGCTCTACAGCGCCCAGGTCGTGACCAAGGACAACATCAAGGACACGATCCTCAAGGACAAGGTCTACAAGGTCGACCAGATCTGCACCCCGCAGTTCGCGAAGGACTGCGAGGCAGCCGGCCTCAAGTGACCGGATGACCACCGGGGCCGCCCGCACACCGCGGCCCCCATCCCCTGAAGCAGACCGGGCCGCCGCCCCCGCCGAGTGCGGGGGCGGCTCCTGGCGGAAGATCGGAGTTGGCCCAGTGGCGAAGGAATCCGTGCTGGCGCTGCGCGGGATCTCCAAGCGGTTCGGTGCCGTACAGGCGCTCACCGACGTGGATCTGGAAGTAGTCGCCGGTGAGGTGATCGCCCTCGTCGGCGACAACGGCGCCGGCAAGTCGACCCTCGTCAAGACCATCGCGGGCGTACACCCCATCGACGAGGGCAGCATCGAGTGGGAGGGCAGGCCGGTCTCCATCACCCGGCCGCACGACGCACAGGAACTCGGAATCGCCACCGTCTACCAGGACTTGGCGCTCTGCGACAACCTGGACGTCGTCGCCAACCTCTTCCTCGGGAACGAGGCACGCCACGCGTCCGTCCTCGACGAGATCGCGATGGAGAAGCGCGCGATGGAGCTGCTGGACACGCTCTCCATCCGCATCCCCAGCGTCCGTATACCCGTCGCCTCGCTCTCCGGCGGTCAGCGGCAGGTCGTCGCGATCGCCCGCGCGCTCATCGGCGACCCGAAGGTCGTCATCCTCGACGAGCCGACCGCCGCACTCGGCGTCGAACAGACCGCGCAGGTCCTCGACTTGGTCGAGCGGCTGCGCGAGCGCGGCCTCGCCGTCATCCTCATCAGCCACAACATGGCCGACGTGCAGGCCGTCGCCGACCGGGTCGCGGTGCTGCGCCTCGGCCGGAACAACGGCGTCTTCGACGTGGCGACCACCTCACACGAGGAGGTCATCGCCGCGATCACCGGCGCCTCGGACAACGCGGTCACCCGCCGCCAGGCCCGTACGGAGAAGGAGGCGGCGCAGTGAGCGACACCGTCGACAAGGAGCGCGGCACCGAGGACACGAAGGCCGGGAGCGGGAGCGCACCGGCCGACGGCGCCGACGGCGGAGCCGGGAACGGCGCCGCGGACCGCGCCGTCGACCCGCGGCTGCTCGTACGCGAGCAGGGCTTCGCGGGCTATCTCACGGAGTTCCGGCGCAAGGTGCGCGGCGGTGAGCTGGGCTCGCTGCCGGTCATCCTCGGCCTGATCATCATCGCCGTCATCTTCCAGTCGCTGAACGAGAACTTCCTCTCCGCGGGAAGCGTCAGCGACATCGGCGTCTACATCGCCGGTACGGGCATCATGGCGACCGGCATCGTCTTCGTGCTGCTGCTCGGCGAGATCGACCTGTCGGTCGGCTCCGTCGCCGGCGTCGGCGCGGCCGTATGGGCGGTGCTCAGCGTCACCCACGGCCTCAACGACTGGCTGGCGGTGCTGATCGCGATCGTCGCCGGGCTGTGCATCGGCGGCCTGCACGGCTTCTTCTTCGCGAAGGTCGGCGTGCCCGCGTTCGTCGTCACGCTCGCCGGGTTCCTCGGGTGGAGCGGTCTGCAGATCTGGCTCATGGGCCAGGAGGGCAGCATCAACACCCCCGACGGCAGCGTCGTCGAGGACCTCACCGGCTACTACTTCGAGGACATCGCCGCCGCCTACGGCCTGGCCCTCGTGGGCGTACTCGCCTACGCGGGCGCGCTGTTGGTGGACGCCCGGCGCCGCCGCGCGGCGAAGCTGCCCTCCCGTCCGGTCAGCGAGATCGTGGTGCGCACGGTGGCCATGGCCGTCGTCGCCTTCGTCGCCGCGTACGTGCTGAACCAGTCGCGCGGACTGCCGCTCGCGCTGGTGCTCTTCCTCGCGGTGCTCGTCATCGCGGACTTCGGGGTGCGGCGTACGACGTACGGACGGCAGATCTTCGCGGTCGGCGGCAACGCCGAGGCGGCACGGCGGGCCGGCATCAACGTCGAGTGGGTGCGCATCAGCGTCTTCGGCATCGCGGGCATGCTGGCGGCCTTCGGCGGCCTGTTCATCGCGAGCCTCTCGGGCGGCGCCACGAAGAGCCTCGGCGCCGGCAACACGCTGATGAACGTGATCGCCGCGGCCGTCATCGGCGGTACGAGCCTCTTCGGCGGACGCGGCAAGATCTGGTCCGCGCTGCTGGGCATCCTCGTCATCCAGTCGATCCAGCAGGGCCTGAACCTGCTCGGCATGGCGAGCGAGATCCAGTACATGATCACCGGCGCGGTCCTGCTGGCCGCGGTGGTCATCGACTCCGTCTCGCGGCGTACGCAGAAGACGGCCGGGCGCACCTGACGCAGCTCGCCCCGGCAGCCGGCCCCGTCCCCTCGTGGGGGCGGGGCCGGTGTGCGGTGCGGGCCTCAAGTCGCCCTGTACGGGCGCTCGTTCAGCCTGTCCGTCGGCGGCCCGGCTCTGCTGCGGAACGGGGCTCAGGCGCCGCCCAGAGCACCTTCGAGGAGCGGCAGCAGCCGGTCCCAGTGGCGCTGCGACGCGTCCGAGGAGAAGGCGTCCGTGTCGGACATGGTGAAGCCGTGGACGCTCCCGGGATAGACCTCGGTGGTGTGCTCGACCCCCGCGGCGTCCAGGGCCCGGGTCAGCTCGCCGAGGGCCTCGGGCGTCAAGTCGCCCTCGGCGAGGCCGAGATGGACCCGGGCCGTGAGCCGGTCGACGAGGCGGTGCGGGCTGTCGGGCGCGTCGGTGACCAGGAAGCCGGGGTGGAAGCCGGCGACGGCGGCCACCCGGTCCGGCCGGGCCGCCGCGGTGCGCATCGCCAGGGCCGCGCCCCAGCAGTAGCCGGTCACGCCGACGGGCCCGTCGGCGACCTCGTCCTGGGCGCCGAGGAACGCGAGGAAGGCGTCGGCGTCGCGCAGGACGCGGTCGGTGCCGTGCTCCTGGATCAGGGGCATCAACCGGCCGATGACCGCGGGCCGTTCCTCTTCCCCGATGTGCGCGGGAAGGTCGGCGACCGGGGCCTCGCCGTGCCGGTAGTAGAGGTTGGGGACCAGTACGTAGTACCCGTGCTCGGCCAGTTCGCGGGCCATCTCCTCGATCACGGGGCGCACGCCGAAGGCGTCCGTGTACAGCAGCACTCCCGGGTGGCGTCCGTCCCGGTCGGGGGAGGCGGCGAAGGCGTCGGCCCGGCCGTCCGGAGTGGGGATCAGCAGTGTCTTGGTGGGCATCGCCCGATCATCCTTCATCGGTCCGACGCCGGTCCACAAGGGGCTCGGTCCGCCGTCTCGGAATCGATTTCCGAGACACTGCAACGCACCCGTTGCATACCGTCGACAAAAGAACTCGCGTTTTGTTTTCCGGGGCGCCGACCAATGGAAACAAGACAGCTTCGCAGTGGGGCTAGGAGATCGTCCGGGGGATTTGGTATCTCTTTAATTATTGCCTCGGGCGTCTTCGCGGAGAGGATTTTTCGTTGCCGAAGGGGATGACGCACCACATGTGGTCGGCGGGCTGTTCACTTCCTTTGTCCTCCCTCGGTTCCTCCCTTCCCGTCTGGCAGCGCAGACAGGCGTGAGGCCCGGCGCGGCCGGGGCGGTCCGGCAACGGACGCCGGGTGCGGGCGAATACGGGCGCTGCTGAAGAGCGCGCTCCTGTGAATTGCCCGCACGGGCAGGAACGGGCAGCGCTCGCCCGCGGCGCCCAAGCGTGGACCGCCACTGCCGAAAGCCGAAGAGTCGCAGGTGAGACGGCTTCCGTACGGCGTCGGTGGTGCCACGGCTCGGCCTGGGGAGAAACCCGCGAATGCCCGGAAGCGCCGGTCGCCGATGTCCGTTCTGCGGCTGGCGGTGACCGTTATCCGCCCGCGCGAGGTCTTCCGTTCCGATTCCGGCGAGCGTGAATTCCAGCGGCTGTCGGTCTTTCCCGTACCGGCGGTCACCGCACTGTCCCGATCCGCGCGTTCCGAAGCACGTTCCGCCGCCTTCCGCGGGGGCGGCGGGCAGTACGCGAACACATGACGGCACTGCGTCACAAATGAGTGCCGACCGGCTCGACTCGGGGATACAGACCAGGAAAGCGATGGTGTCGTGATGACGAACTCGGCAAAACGCATCGAGGAGTTGTTCCAGGAAATCGCCTGTGCCCGGCCGGGCTCCGTGGCCGTCACCGGCGGGCGGGAGGAGCTGACCTACGGCGAGTTATGGTCGCGCGCCTGCGCCGCGGCGCGCGTCCTCACGCGGCGGGGAGTGGGACCGGGCGACGTCGTGGGCCTGGCGCTGGGGAAGTCCGCGGACCTGGTCGCCTGGATGCTCGGCGTCCTCAAGAGCGGTGCCGCCTACCTCCCGATGGACACCGCTTACCCCGCGGAGCGCCTGGCCTACTTCGCGCGCGACGCCCGCCCCGCGTGCGTCGTCACCGACGACACCGCCGCCGCGAAACTGGACCCCGCCGTCCCGGCCGTTCCCCACGGCGAGTTGGACACCGCGGCGCGGCAGGCCCCACCTGGCCCGGACGCCGGTGCCGCCGGTGCCGCCGAAGCCGCCGACGGCGCCACGCCGCAGGACGCGGCCTACGTCATCTACACCTCCGGCTCGACGGGCGAGCCCAAGGGCGTGCCCGTACCCCACTCCAGCGTCACCGGCCTGCTGGCGGCCACCCGCGGCAGCTTCGGGTTCGGGCCCGGGGACGTGTGGACGTTCTTCCACTCGCAGTGCTTCGACTTCTCCGTCTGGGAGATCTGGGCGCCGCTGCTGACCGGCGGCCGGACCGTCGTCGTGCCGTACGAGGTCAGCAGCTCGCCGTCCGACTTCCTGCGCCTGCTGGGCCGGGAGCGTGTCACCGTACTCAACCAGACGCCCTCGGCCTTCTATCTGCTCAGCGAGACGGCGGCGGCCGACCCGGCCGGGGCGGACGGACTCGCCCTGCGGTACGTCGTCTTCGGCGGCGAGCCGCTGGACTTCGCACGGCTGCGCACCTGGCGCGACGCGGTCGGCGGCGCCGCGCGGTTCGTCAACATGTACGGCATCACCGAGACCACCGTGCACACCACGCTGCACGAGGTCACGCCCGAGGAGATCGACGCGGCCACGGGCAGCGTCATCGGGCCCCAACTGCCGCATCTGACCGTGCACGTGCTCGATGAGAACCTCGCCCCCGTCGCTCCGGGCGAGGTCGGCGAGATGTACGTGTCCGGGGCGGGGGTGGCGCTGGGATACCTCAACAAGCCCGCGCTGGCGGCTCGCCGGTTCGTCGCCTGCCCCTTCGCACCCGGCGAGCGCATGTACCGCTCGGGCGATCTGGCGCGGCTGCGCCCGGACGGGGAGCTGGAGTACGTCGGCCGCTCCGACGACCAGGTCAAGATCCGCGGCTTCCGTATCGAGCCGGGCGAGGTCGAGAAGGCGCTGACCGCGCATCCGGGAGTGGACCGCGCCGCCGTGGTCAAGCAGGAGACGGCGGGCGCCGGTTCGCTGGTCGCGTACGTGACGCTCGCGGACGCGGACGCGGAGCCCGGTCCCGGTGCCGGCACCGCTCCGGACGGCGAGCGCGGGACGGCCGCCTCGGCGGCGGAGGCCGAACGCCTCGCGGAATGGCGCAGCGTCTACCAGGAGGTGTACTCGGCGCTCGACGGCGCCGGGACGGCGAACGCCTTCTCCGGCTGGAACCGGAGCTGGGACCAGCAGCCGATCCCGCTTGAGGAGATGCGCGAGTGGCAGGCCAACACAGTCGACCGCATTCTGGGGCTCGACCCGTCACGCGTCCTGGAGATCGGCGTGGGCAGCGGCCTGCTCATCACCGAGATCGCGCCGAAGTGCGCCGAGTACTGGGGCACGGACCTTTCCGAGTCGGCCGTCGAGCGCCTGCGGAAGCGGTTCGCCGACGACAAGGGCCAACCGGGCGCCGCGACACGGCTGTTGTGCCGTCCGGCGCACGACTTCTCCGGACTGCCGGAGGACGCTTTCGACGTCGTCGTCATCAACTCCGTGGCGCAGTACTTCCCCAGCGCGGACTATCTGGAACGGGTGCTCGCGGGCGCGCTGCGCAGGCTGGTACCCGGCGGCGCCCTCTTCGTCGGCGACGTACGGAACCTGGCGCTGCACCGCCGCTTCGCGGCGGAGACGGTCGGACTGCGGCATGGCGTGCAGGCCCTGTCAGCGGCGGAGGCGCGGCGGCTGGTCGACGAGGAGATCGAGCGGGAGGGCGAACTCCTCGTCGACCCGCGGTTCTTCACACGGCCGGCCGGTGCGGGAACCGACGGCGGACCTGCCGGGCGTCCGGACTGGGCGGACGGGGTGGCCGCCGTCGGCGTCCTGCTCAAGGCCGAGAGCACCGACAACGAACTGAGCCGGTACCGCTACGACGTCGTCCTGCGCAGGGCCGGGGCCGAGGAGCCGGCGGCGGCCGGCACGGGGACGGCTGACGGCCCCGGCGTCACCTTCCGCTGGGGTGCCGACTGCCGAGATCTCGCCGAACTGCGGTCCCTGCTGGCGGACTTGGGCACCGGTAGGGACGGGGACGGTGCCGGGCACGACACCGTACGCGTGCTGGGGGTGCCCAACCGGCGTACCGCCAGGGCCGCTTCCTGGCTCTCCGCGCTCGACGGCGGCGACGGGCCCGCCTGGCCGCCCCCGTTCACGGAACCCGCCGGCGGGCAGGACGGCCACGACCCCGCCGAACTGTGCGCGCTGGGCCGTCGCGCGGGCTACGAGGCGAGCGCGGCGTGGAGCGCGGAGCCGGACCGCTTCGACCTCGTCCTG
>NZ_LJGW01000196.1 GCF_001751255.1 Streptomyces nanshensis
CGGGCGGTCCCGGCCGGCGGCGGCGCGGTCCCGCCGTCGCGGCAGCCGCCGTGCTCGCGCTGCTGGCCGGCGGATATCTGCTCCAGCTCCTCGGTGTCCTGCTGCCCGCCACCGCGCCCGTCGTCGCCGGCGCGGTGCTCGGCCTTCTCATCGAGGCATGGCTGCTGACCCGCGGCACGGCCCTCGCCCGCGGCCTCTCCCGCGCCCAACTCCACCACCCCGTACGGCAGTTGCTGCGGGACGGGCTTCTCCTCGGCGGTCTGGCACGTCTGGAGGTGCTCCGTCCGGTCGCGTACGCGGCCTGGCTGCTGGTCGCCGTGCTGGGGTGCTGGGCGGCGCACTTCGTGTGCCAGGCGGTCGCCGGCCGCGTACGGCGCTCGCGCAGGCTGCCCGTCGTCACCCGCAACATCGACGCCTCCGCCCTGCGCATCGGCACGGCACCGCCCGCGCTCTTCGGACGGTACGGTTCCGCGCGGCTGCTGGCCTGCTCGGCGCTCCTCACCGCGGGGTCGGCGGTCACGGCGGTCACGGGCGACGCCCGCTGGGGCGCGCTCACGGCGCTCGGCTGCTGGGCGGTGCTGCTCGCCGGCGTCGCACATCTCGCGTTCCGGCTGCTGCCCGCGCGCCGCCCCGCGGGCGAGGAGGAGGTCCTCGCCTGGCTCGACGGCTGGCTGGCGGCGTACAAGCCGACGGTGGGCATGTACTTCTCCGGCGGCACGGCCTCCGCGTACCAGGCGAACATGTGGCTCTCCACGCTCGCCAGGCTCGACGGCAGGCCCGTCATCGTGCTGCGTGAGCGCTTCATGGTGCAGAGGATCGAGGCGACGGACATCCCGGTCGTCTGCATACCGAAGGTCGCCCATCTGATGCGCCTGGAGCACTCCGGTCTCGCCGTGCTGCTGCACCCGGCGAACTCCGGAAAGACCTCCCACGTACTGCGCATCCCGACCGTCAAGCACGCGTTCATCAACCACGGCGAGAGCGACAAGCTCTCCTCCTGCAACCCGTACGCGAAGGCGTACGACGAGGTCTGGGTCGCCGGTCCCGCCGCCCGCGAGCGCTACCGCCTCGCCGGCATCGGCGTACGCGACGAGGACGTGGTGGAGGTGGGCCGCCCGCAGCTCGAACCGATCCGCCCGTACGCCGGGCCGCCCGCGCCGGGCGCACCCGTCACCGTGCTGTACGCGCCGACGTGGGAGGGGTGGACGGACGACCCGGGCAACACCTCCCTGCCGCTGGCGGGCGAGCGGATCGTGGCGGCGCTGCTGGCGGACCCGGGCGTACGGCTGCTGTACAAGCCGCACCCGATGACGGGTTCGGTCGACCCGGCGATGAAGGAGGTGGACCGGCGCATCCGCGAGCAGATCGCGCGGGCCGAGGCGCGCCGCCGCGACCGCGCGTACGGTCCCGACGCCCGTAACACCCCGGAGCGCACGCGGGCCCGCGCCGAACTGGCCCGGCACGAGGCCGCGTTGGCCGGACTGGAGGGCCGCGGTCCGGGACACGGCGGCGACGAGGCCGAGCGCATGCTGCGCCAGCACGCGGGGGCGTCGCCCTCGGCTGCGGCCGTACGGGAGGCGGTCGAGGCGTGGGAGGACAGCCACTGGCGGGCGTGCGATCCCGCGGAGCACCAGGTGCTGGCGGGGCAGCGGCCCGGCATCTACTCGTGCTTCAACCAGGCCGACCTGCTGGTGTCGGACGTATCGAGCGTGGTGTCGGACTATCTGAGCAGCGAGAAGCCCTATGCGGTCGTCAACACCACGGGGCTGCCGGAGGAGGAGTTCCGCGCCGGGTTCCCGACCGTCAGCGCGGCCACCATCCTGACGCCGGAGGCCGACGGCATCCCCGCGCTGCTGGATTCCGTGCGCGGGACGTCCGCGGATCCGCTGCGGACGGCCCGTACCCACCTCAAGGCGTATCTGCTGGGACCGGACGAGCCGCCCTCCGCGGTGCGCTTCGCCCGGGCCGTGGAGGCGCTGCGCGCGGAGGCGGAGGCGCACCGGGTACGCCACGGACGGGCGGTACGGGCGGACGGTCCGGAGCCCGCCGCGGCGGACTCCACCGGTCCGGAGCCCGCCGGGCCGGAGGGTCAGCCTCCGGCCGGCGCGTCCGCAGAGGAGGACGGCGCGCTCTGACCTCGCCCGCTCCGTACCGGCGCCTCCGCGCCGCCGCCCCCTGAGCCCTCGCCCTGTGCGCCCGCGGTGCCCGGGGCCGCGGCCTGCACCGGTGCGGGCTCCAGCGGTGTCTCCGACGGCAGCGGCAGCGGCTGGAGCGCCACCACCAGATCGTTGACGAGCGAGAAGTAGAACCACACCCCGGTCTCGGTCTCACCGAGCCGTACCCGCGGCACGAGATCCGTCTTCTTCCGGTCGGCGAGGTCGCCGAGGAGCCGCCCGAAGCGCACACGGGGTGCGTCGTCCTCCGTACCGGTCCGCAGCCACAGATCCCATACGCCCTTCAGACCGCCCGAGTCGAGGGCGGCCGGAAGCTCGTAGGGGAGCTCGAAGACGAGCGACGGCACGAGCCCGGAGACCAGCTCGTACGGAACCTCGAAGTCCGGCTCCGACGCCGCCCGGGAGACAGCGACGACCGTGCTGCCGTCGCCGTCCGCGACCTGTGCCGCACGCCCGTAGAGATCGGCCCGTACGGTGCAGCTCTCCTGCCCCAGCTCGACCGAGGTGACCTCGGCGTGCCCGGGGCGCCGCCAGGCCCGTACGGCGAGATAGCCGTCGAGGGTCGTGTAGGGCACCCACGGGGTGAGCACGCCGTCGGAGTCGAGGGGCGCGGGCATCGACAACAGCCGGGCCGTCTCGACCAGTTCGGACTGGACGCGCTTGCGCTTGCCGTCGGAGATCCGCTCGACGTAGGTGTCCCAGCGGTCCTCCGCGAGGGGGTGCGCGGAGCGTTCGATCCGTACGTCGATCCAGCCGTCGACGGCCTCGGCGCGGGGCGGCAGCGCGATCCGGTGCGGCGCTCCGCCGGCCCGGCGCGCCCGTACGACGAGCGCGGCCGGAGTCTTGGGCAGCCGCTTGGCCAGCAGCCGGATGTGCAGCGAACCGTCGGCTGCCACCCGGGTACGGGCGACGGGGCGGCGCAGCTTGGCCGCGGGACGGTTCGGATGACGGCGCCGCCGCCAGGCGCGTACGGCGGGACGCAGCACCGGACCGGCGACGCGCATCG
>NZ_LJGW01000197.1 GCF_001751255.1 Streptomyces nanshensis
GACCGCCGGGTGCGCCGCCGAAGACCTCGTCCAGCACGGCGCCGCCCGCGAGCCGGGCCAGTGCCTCGTACGCCTCCAGGACGGCCGATTTGCCGCTGCCGCTCGGCCCGTTGAGCACGGTCACGGGTGCGAGGTCGACGGTGCGGCCGCGCAGCGCGCGGAAGGCGCCGAGGTGGAGCGCGGTCACGGTGGACGTCGCGGTGGATGTCGCCGTGGTGGGCGCGGGGGCATCGGGCGCGGACGGGCGTGCGGCGGGCGGCACTTGGCGACCGTGGGGCCCCGACTGGCCCTCGGGGCCCGTGCGTTCTCCGGTGGTGGCGGGCATGCACCGGACCGTAGGCGGCGGCCGGCCAGCCGAACCGTTACGCCCGGACGCCCCTCCCTCGAACGAGCGACGGCCGTCGTGGTTGCGAACGCGAAGCGGAGCGGGGCGAGTTGAGGGCGTGACGGCGGACGGCAGGGCGAGTGAGGGAGTGGTGAAGGGCCTTCACAGCAGGCAGCGGCGGCGGCCGGTCCGCCGTGCCGCGGCCCGTCGCACCATGACCCGACACCCCCTGTCCGGCACCGGCGATCGCGCCCGCTAATCTCCGCCGCGACTCCGGAGAAATAGCCGAAGAAAGTCGCCCGCATTTGCCGGTATTGCCACCCGGCAAGCGATCACCGATACATGCTCGAAAGACCGCAGTTTATCGAACCGTGATCGAAAAACTCTGTGCGCAGACGTACCCACGCGCGCCCGCGAGCTGCTATTTCTAGGATGTTCTGTTCTCATCCCCCACCTTCGGAGAAGACAACTTCATGCGCTCGTTGAAGCTGATGTTCGCCGCATTGCTTGCGATGGTGGCCATAGCCTTCGTCGCTCCGGGATCACAGGCTGCCGCGGGCAAATATGTGGCTCTTGGAGATTCCTACACCGTCGCTGTAGGAACAAAGACCTACGACGATCCCGACGACGCCTGCCGGCGCGGCCCGACGTCCTATCCCAGGCTCTGGGCGGCGGCGCACCAGGATGTCGGATTCGTCGAGGCCGCATGCTCGGGCGCGACCACGGCCGACGTCATCAACTCGCAGGTAGGCCAGTTGACGTCGGACACCTCGCTGGTGACACTGCAGATCGGCGGCAATGACGTCGGCTTCGTCGACGTGCTGAAGAACTGCATCCTCACCGTGGACGACGCGGACTGCATCGCCGGGGTCGACGCGGCGAAGGCCGCGGCGACCAGCCAGCTCTCGCCGGCTCTCGCCAAGACGTACTCCGCGGTGCGTGCCGCGGCTCCGTCCGCGAAAGTCATAGTCGTCGGATATCCGCGGCTTTACACAATTGGCGGGGACTGCGGCATTCTCGGTCTCAGCGACAAGGAGCGGTCCGCACTGAACTCCGCGGCCGACACCCTCGCCGAGATCATGGCAGCACGGTCCAAGGAAGCGGGATTCACATTCCTGGACGCACGTCCGGTTTTCGACCCGCACACCATCTGCTCGGGCAACGATGAATGGGTCACCAGCCTGGAGTGGGACAAGCTCAACGAGTCCTACCACCCCAATACGGTAGGGCACCGGGACGGCTACCTCGCCGCCCTGAACCCGCTCATGGGCTGACCGGCAGCGGCACGAAACCACCCCTGGCGGGGATGTGAAGGGCGTCCGTCGTACGCGGCGGGCGCCCTTCACATGTTCCGGTTCCTGCTTCCGTTCCTGTCCCTGTTCCTGTTCCGGCTCGGCCGGTCCGGCCCGGTCCGGTCCGTACGCGATTCCCGTACGGAACCGCTCAGCGGTTGCGGACTCCGCCGCCGCCCGCCGGTGTCTGCGCGGGCGGGGGCGGCGGTGGCGGAGGCGGTGCGGACGCCGCCGGCGTGGACTGCCCCTGTACGGGCGGCTGTTGGGGATGGGCGGCCGTCCGCGCGGGATGCGGCGGGGACGGCTGGTCCGCCGACTGCGGCCGGCGCGCGGGTCCTTGGGGCGGCTGCCCCTGAACGGGCTGCTGCTGTCGGCCCGGTTCCGGTGCCGGTGCCGGTGCCGGTGCCGGTGCCGACGGTTCCGCCGGTGCGGCGGGCGCCGCGTTCCCCGCGNCGCCGTCCTCGCCCACCAGCATCTGCGACGCGGCGAGTTCGCGGTAGAGACCGTCGGCCTTCACCAGCTCCTCGTGGCTGCCGAGCGCCCGGATCTCCCCGTGCTCCATCACCACGATCTGGTCCGCGTGCGTCACCGTGGAGAGCCGGTGCGCGATGAGGATGACCGTGCAGCGCTGAGCCGCCTGGTCCACCGCGTCGCGCAGCGCCTGCTCGTTGCGCGCGTCGAGCTGCGCCGTGGCCTCGTCCAGCAGCAGCACCTCCGGCTTGCGCAGCAACGCCCGTGCGATGGCCAGCCGTTGGCGCTCGCCGCCGGAGAGGGAGACGCCCCGGTTGCCGACCTCCGTACGCAGTCCGTCCGGCAGCCGGCTGATCAGCGCGTCGAGCCGCGTGACGCGCAGCGCCTCGGCGATGTCCGCCTCGGAGGCGTTCGTCGCCGAGTACTTGAGGTTGTCCTCCAGCGTGCCCGCCATCACCGGCGAGTCCTGCTCGACGTACGCGATGCGCCGGCGCACCTCCGCGCGGCGCATGGTCTCGATGTCGACGCCGTCGATGATGATCTGGCCCGCGGTGGGGTCGTAGAAGCGCTGCAACAGCGCGAACATGGTGGTCTTGCCCGCGCCGGAGAGCCCGACGAGCGCGGTCTGCGTACCGCCGGGGATCGTGTACGAGATGCCCTTGAGCGCCGTGCCGCGGCCCGGGTACGCGAAGCGGACGTCGCGGAACTCGATGGTCGGCGGCCGGCGGATGCCCGAGGCGCGCGCCCCGACCGCCTGAAGCTGCATCGTCGAGGCGGGGTTGCCGTGGATCGCCTCGTCGCGCGGACCGTGCCCGTTTCCGTGCCCGTTTCCGTGGACGAGTCCGTTTCCGTGGGCGAGCCCGGCCGGGTGCCCGTTCGGCGGACGCGGCGGGGCGGTGCCGCCCGTACCGTTGCTCGCCGGGTGGCGCGGCATGCGGTCCTCCGGCTCGCCGGTCGGCGTACGCGGCGCGGCGGCGCCCGGCGGCAACTGCTGCCGCACCGCGCCCGGTTCCTCGTCGACGTCCGCCTCGACGGCCATCCGCTTGATCTGCTCGATGCGTCCCACGGCCCCAAGACCCTGCTGGAGCATGCCGAGTCCGGCGACGAGCGAGCCGATCGGGCTCGCGAGATAGAAGACGTACAGCAGGAACGCGATGAGCTGCGGCGTCTCCAGGTCCCCGGAGGCCACCAGCGCGCCGCCCACCCCGAGCACCGCGAGGAACGCGGCCTGGATGGAGACACCGGAGAGGATCTTCACCAGCGCCACGTAACGGGCGCCCACCAGACCGGCCTTGTACGCGCCGTCGATCGCGCGGTCGGCGACCTCCGTCTCCCGGTCCTCCGCGCCGTTGGCCTTCACCGTACGGGCGGCGCCGAGCGTGCGGTCCAGCGCCGAACCGACGGCGCCGATCGACTCCTGCGCACGCGCGACGGCCTTGCGGATGCGCGGCAGGATGCCGCCCATGATCAGGCCGACGGTCAGCAGCACGCCCACCGTCACGCCCAGCAGCGGAAGATGGACCACGCCCATCAGCACCCCCGCCCCGAGGATGCTGAGGATGCCGTTGGCGATCATGATCAGGCCCTCGGTGGCCGCGTTCTGGAGCAGCGTGCTGTCCGAGGTCACACGGGCGATGAGGTCGCCGGGCGGACGCCGGTCCAGCTCCGGCACCCGCAGCCTGATCAGCCGGAACACCAGGTCCTGCCGTACGCGCCGCACGACGCGCTCCGAGGTGCGCTGCTGCCACCACGACTGCAGACCGGTCAGTCCGGCGCCCGCGACGACCAGGGCGCCGAGCAGGATGACGGGGCCCTTGACGTCCTTGCCGTCGGAGAGCGAGGAGAGCACGTCCTGTGCGACGAGCGGCTGCATCAGGCCCGCGCCGCTGGAGATGAGCACCAGCATCAGCGTCGCGAACAGGACGAGGCGGTGCGGTCGGGCGTACCCCATCAGCACCCGCAGCGGTGCGCGCTTACGGTGGTCGATGCGCAGCACGCTGGCCCGCGGGTCGCCGGGCCGCTCCGGCACGGTCTGCTGCTGCGGTGGCTGCGCCTGTGGCGGGGAGCCCTGGAAGAACCCGAAGGGCTCGTGGGTTCCGGGAGCCGTCGTCATGTGAGGTCCTTGACGTCGCTGGTCGGGCGGGAGTCAGCCTGCTGCCTGGTAGTCGGCCTGCCGCGCGGCGATACGGCCGAGTTCCTCCGCGGCGGCCCGCGCGCCGCCGGCCTCGCGGAGGGAGCGGCCGATCTCCTCGGCCGCGGCCCGGTGGCCGCCCGCCGGGTCGAGCACGGTGCGGACGGCGGTGGCGAGCCGTTCGGCGTCCACCCGGTTGAAGCGGACCCGTACGCCCGCGCCCGCCTCGACGACCTGGCCGGAGACGATCGGCTGGTCGTCGCGGATCGGTGCGAGGACGAGCGGTACGCCGTGCCACAGCGACTCGCACACCGTGTTGTGGCCGCCGTGGCAGACGACGGCGTCGAGGTGCGCAAGCAGTTCGAGCTGCGGTACGTAGTCGCGCACCAGCAGCCCCGACTCCCGTGCGGCGCGGTCCAGTTGGCCGTCGAGTGCGCTGCGCTCCCCCGTGTCCGCGCCGCCGGCGGGGCCGGGACGTCCCGGCTGTCCGGGGGCGCCGAGGACGCCGCCCGGGTCGACGACGATCCCCTGGACGCTCTCGCGCATCGACTCCAGCGCGGCCACGGCCTCGCCGAGGAAGCGCTCGCCGGCCTCCGCGTTGGCGGTGCCCAGGGTCACCAGCACCTTGCGGCGCCCGGGGTCCAGTTCGTCGTACGGGAAGTCGCACGGCGAGGGGCGGCGGTCGATCGTCGGGCCCACCAGCCGCACCCCGTCCCACGGCAGCGGCCCGTCCCCGAGCAGGGCGCGTCCGGTGAAGGCGATGATGCCGTGCGGCGAGAAGCGGGGGTCGTCGTCGCGGGCCGGGTCGCCGAACTCCTCGCGCAGCCCGGCAAAGATGCCCTTGAGCCAGGCGTCGACCTTCGGCATCGAGGAGAGCGGGTCGGTCAGTTCGGCCGAGGTCGTCACCGACGTGACGTACGGGATGCCGTGCCGCTCGGCCACGAGGGCGCCGGCGACGGCGTGCTGGTCGGCGACGACGACGTCCGGCTCGTACGCGCGGATCGCCGCGTCGACGCCCGGCGCCATCAGCCCGGCCAGCGGTGCGAAGAAGTCCTCCCACAGGAAGCGGAAGGCGGCGGGCCCGATCAGCTTGGGCGGGCGGCGCAGGCCGGCGTCGGGCATCGCCGTCTCGTACGTCTCGGTCTCCTCCCCCGCCAGTCGCCGGATCAGATCGCCGTACCCGGCCCAGGCCACCCGGTGGCCGTCGCGGGCGAGTTCGGCGGCGACCCCCAGCAGCGGGTTGGTGTGCCCGACCAGCGGGGGGACGACGAAGAGGAAACGAGTCACCGCAGGGCCTCGGCGAGTTCGTGTCCGTCCGCGCCCTGTGCGGCGAGGTCGTGCTCGCGTATCCACTCCAGCAGCAGGTCGCGGGTCTCCTTGGTCTTCTCGACCAGGACGGAGTGCCCCTGCTCGGGCAGGACGACCGTGCGGCAGCGCTCCAAGGCGCTCTCGAAGAGCGGTACCTGTTCGACGAGTCCGGACTCCTCGCCGAAGATCGCCAGCACCGGGCAGGTGATCGCGGACAGGTCGTCGTCGATGACGCGTCCGCTCCACACTTCGTCGCCCATCGTCGTGGAGTTGAGGATGCGGGCCGCGACCCGCGAGAGGCGTGCGGTCTGCGCGCCGCGGTTCTCCTTGATCCACTCGATGACCGCGTCGTGCACGAGCTGTTCCTTGGCCAGCGCCAGCCCCTGCTGCATGTGCTCGGTCCAGCGCTGCACGGGCGGCTCGGCCTCGATGAGGGTGAGCGTCGCTATCCGGTCCGGGTACCAGGCGGCGGCACCGGCGGCGACCGTGCCGCCGAAGGAGTTGCCGACGACGTGCACACGGCGCTTCTCGCCGAGCGCGTCGAGCAGCGCGACGAGGTCGTCGACGAAGTACTCGACCTGGTAACCGGTTTCGGGGCGGTCGCTGCGGCCGTGCCCGCGCAGGTCGTACATGATCACGTCGATGCCCTGCGCCGCGAAGGCGGGCCCGAGCGTGAAGTAGTAGCTGGCGAGGCTGTCGGTCAGCAGCCCGTGCACGAACACCACGACGGGCGGCTCCCCTTGCGCTCCCTCCCGCCGGGTCGCGGGAAGGTACTGCACGTGGGTGCTGATGTCCCCGGTACGGATCTTCATCCCGGATCAGCCCGCTTCCGTGGAGCGCAGCGACTCGACGACGAAGTCCACGAGCTGCCCGACGGTCAGCGCGATGATCTCGTCGAGTTCGAGGTCGGCGACGAACTCGGCGAAGTTGACGCGGTCCCCGTAGCGTTCGCGCAGCGAACCCGAGAGCGACACGAGGTCGATGCTCTCCAGCTCCAGGTCGTCGTGGAAGGTCGTCTCCCGCCCGATCTCGGCCTCGTCGAGGCCGTACTCCTCGAGCAGTTCGCGCAGCATGCCGGCGATGTCCGCCAGAACGGCCCCCGCGTCGGCGCGGACCTGCGGCTGCGCGGCCGCGACCCCGGTCGCGTCAGTGGTCATCTCGCACTCCTGATTCCTCGTAGGCGGTCGTCCACGCGACCACATACCGCCGCTCGGGCAAGCCCGGCGGATTCGATGTTTCCCGCACCCGCACCTCGTGCGAGTCGTCCCCGTATCTCACCCGCAGCAGGCCGCCGTCCGCCGAGACCACCTCGTAGTCCGACGGGCGTCCCCGCAGCCCGGTGCCGCGCATCTTCGCGACGGCCTCCTTGGCCGCCCACATGCGGGTGAACCACACCTCCTCGTCCGCCGTGCCGTCCGCCGTGCCGCCGTCGCCCGCCTCCGCCGACAGGCGGCGCAGCAGGGCGAGTTCGTCCGTGCCGCACGCCGCCTCGACGGTGGAGCGCGGACGGGCGGTGATCTCCTCGACGTCGATGCCGCACGGGCCGCGGCGCGCGATGGCCACACCGCACTCGCCGCGGTGTGCGATGGAGACCGTCAGCTCCCCGACGGCGCGCCCGTGCACACCGCTGACGACGGGCCTGCCCTCACCGTCGTTGTGCACGGCGATCTCCGCCGGATAGACGTCTCCGGCTCCCTCGTCCCACAGCAGGGAGCGCACCGCGTCCTTGGCGGCGATCCGGCCGAGCAGGAACTGCCGTCTGCGGACGGGAGGAAGAGCGGCGTAGCCGTTGCGTTCCTCGCCGCCGAGCATGTTGCGCATCACCAGTTCGCGCGTCGCCAGGTCCGGCCAGCGCTCGTGCACCTGCGCCCAGCCCTCGGGCTGCCGGGTGGAGAGCGTGTGGGAGCCGGGGAAGCGGTCGACGGCGCGGATGCCGGGGTCGGTGTCGAAGCGGCGGTCGGTCCAGTCCCTCAACTCGGCCCATACGCGGCCCTGGTGGAGGAGCTGCATGTCCGCCGTGAGCGTCCCCTCGGTGACGCCGGTGATGCGTATCGCGCACGTCAGACGCTCGCCGGGGCCCGGTTCGGGTCCGTGGAAGCGGATGTCGCCCAGGCTCACGGGGAAGACGGTGGTGCGCTCGGTGAGCGTCGCCATGATCCAGTAGCCCAGCAACTGCCCGACGTTGTCCAGCAGGGAGCCGGGAGCCTCGGGGGCGGTGAGGACGCCCCGTACGTGCCGGTCGCCGATGGCCGTCAGCTCGCTCACGCCCTGGAAGAGCGGGCCGTGGAACATCCACCGTTCCGTGTAGAGCTGTTCGGCCCGCATCTGCGGGGTGCGGTCGGCGGACGGGTCGACGGGCCACGGCGCGGGCGGCGGCTCGTACCGCGGGGCGAGCAGGACGACGGCCCGCGAGGAGCCCGTCAGCTCCACCTCGACCTCGGCGGGCGCCGTTCCGTGCGGCAGATGCCGTACGGAGACGGGGACGTCGTGCGCCGGTACGGCCTCGATCCACTTCAGCAGCCGTACGTCGCGCACCCCGACCGCGCGCATGCCGGGCACCGCGCTCTCCGCGATCTCCATGAGGTGCTTGATCACGGTGGTGGCGGGGACGATCGGCCAACGGTCGGCCACGTCCGGCCAGTCGGGACGCTGCCGGAAGAAGCAGTGGTCGACGAGGTAGGGCATCTCCTCGATGCCGACGCGGAGCACGGAGGGCACCGTGGCGGCAGGCGGCTGCGCGGGGCTCGCGGGCGCGGCGTCGGCCGGGCGGCGCG
>NZ_LJGW01000193.1 GCF_001751255.1 Streptomyces nanshensis
TGCGGTCCATGGCGGCGTCCGTGCCGCTCAGTTCGCATCCGGTGCCGTCGGCGCCGCCGTCGCCGAGCACGAGACGCCAGCGGCGCAGCCGGTCGGCGGCGGGTTCGGGCGCGGATGCGGGCGCGAGTGCGGGCGTGCCGGACGGCGTGGACGCGCCCGTCGAGGCGGATGTGCCGACCGGGTCGGCCGTCTCCGGTGTACGGGTCATCGTGGCGCCCCCTCCTGGACCGTCTCTCGGGCGTACGGGCCCGAGTCCGGCTCTGTGTGCGNTGGTTGGGTGTGCGGCGATTTCGTGTGCGGTGGCTCGGCCTGTGGCGGCGCGGTGTGCGGGGGTGCCGCGTCCCGTAGCAGCAGCCGGAGCGTCGGCAGCACGGCGTCGGCACGCGCCGCGTCCAGTCCGTACCCGAAGCCGGTACGCACCGGCTGCGGTGCCGGGCCGCCCGGACGCCCCTCGCCGGGCGCCGCGCCGTACGGGTCCGACGGGTCCGTACCGCTCGCGGACAGGCCGCCGCGCCGCACCAGTTCGCCCACGGTCCGCCGTACGCCGGCCTCGAACGCGGCGAACGTCCGGCGCAGCAGCGGCAGTACGTCCGTGAAGGAGTCGTCCGGCACCGACGACAGCCAGCCGTCCACGAGGGCGAGCAGCCGCTCGTCGTGTACGAGCAGCACCCCGCCGCCGGCCAGGAACCCTTCGATCCAGGCGGCCGCCTCGGGCGGCGGCGTGCCCGGCGAGAGCGCCAGACCCATCAGCCGCGCGGCCTCCTCCTGCGTCAACTGCGCGTCGTCCAGCAGCAGTCGGACGCAGCGGCCGCGGATCAGGCCCGGTATCCGGTCGCGCGCGGCGAGCTTGCGGAGCGCGGCGCGCCAGCGCGCCTGGACGCCCGCGGAGTCCGTTCCGTCCGCCGGGGCCGCTCCGCCCGCCGAATCCGTCGCTCCGGTGTCCGGCTCAGCCGCGGCCTCCGGCCGGGCGAGCAGGGCCATCGACCGGTGTACGGAGTCGATATGGCGGCGCATCGCCTCCGCGCCGTCGGCGTCCAGCCCCGCGCACGCGGGCGGGAGTCCGACGCAGACCCGCTCGGCCAGCCCGTGCGCCACCTCGGTCAGCGCCGCCGAGTCGGTGCCGCGCACGGTGCCGTAGCGCACCGAACGCACCAGCGCCGGAAGGGCTTCGGCGAGCCTGCCGACGTCGGCGTCCAGCGCGGCGCGGTCCGCGAGCGCCCGCATGACCACCGGCAGCGCCTCCGGCAGCTCCGCGAGCAGACAGCGCTCGGCGAGGCCCGTGACCTCCGCGAGAACGGTGGCATCGGCCGCCTGCGAGACGGCCTTGGCGGTGGCCGCGCCCTCGACCGTCGTGCCCCACACCCCGGCCTCCGCCGTACGCACCGACAGCTCCGGTTCCCAGCACAGCCGCCAGCTCTCCCGGAAGGTGCCGGTGCTGCCCGTACGGGAGCGGGCCGGCACCGCCCAGTCGATGCCCAGCAGGCCCAGCCGGTGCAGGAGACGGCTGCGGGCCGAATCCGTCTCCTCGCGCAGATCCAGGTCCAACTCCCGCTCGGACGCCTCGGGTTTGAGCCGGAGTCTGCGCTGCTGCCGCGTCAGGTCGCGCTGAAGCGGAACGGCCGGCGCTCCCTCCGGCACCTCCCCGAGGACGTCCCCGACGACGAGCTTGTCGTGGACGAGGGCGAGCGGCACGTCCGAGCCCTCGCACATCACGGACCGTACGGCGTCGAGGGTCTCGGTCAGGCCCGCCAGCGGTCTGCCGCGCATCGCGGCGAGCGCGTCGGCCAGCCGTACCGCCTCGATGACGTGCGCCGAGGAGACCCCGTGGTCCTCGGCGCGCAGCAGCCGGGCCACCTTCGTCATCCAGCGCTCGACGACGCGGTCGGGCGAGGCGAAGAGATGGCCGTACCAGCCGGGCGAGGTGATGCCCGCGCCGTAGCCGCTGCGGCGCGCGAGCCTGCGGTGCGTCCACGGAACCCAGGTGATCTCCGCCTTGACCTTCGGCAGGCCCTTGAGGCGCTGCTTGTCGTCGGCGACCCGCGCCTTCGCGGCGAGCGCCGGGACATGCCATGCACCGCAGACGACCGCCACCCCGTCCGCGCCGAACTCCCGTACGGCGTCGCGCAGTCGGAGCCGCATATGGGCCTCGCGGATCTCGTCCCGGTGAAGGTCTCCGGCATGGCGCGCGCCCTCGCGCTCGCCGTCGTCGTTTCCGCTCCGCGCGCCGTCCGCGTGCTGCTCGCGCAACGCGGACATGGCGGCGCCGAGTTCGTCGAAGGGGGCGTACGGGTCGGCTCCGGCGGAGACGCCGCGGTGCTCGACGACGTCCTCCCACCACCGTTCCGCGTCGTCGTAGCCGGCGGCCCCGGCGAGCACGGCGAGCGGATCGAGACGCACGGCCCGCGCCGCGCGACGTGGGCTCGACTCGGCGTCGGCGCCGCCCTCTTCACCCGTACCGCTCTCGCCGTCGGCGTCCCCTTCGCGCTCCCCGACGCCCTCGCTCCCCTCGTCCATGCCGCGCTCGCGCGGGGCGAGGGCCAGCGCATGTGCGGCGGGCAGGTCGATGAAGCGGACCGGAACGTCATGCTCCAGCGCCCACCGCAGGGCGACCCACTCCGGGGAGAACCCGGCGAGCGGCCAGAACGCCGCCCTCCCCGGCTCGTCCACGGCATGCGCGAGCAGCGCCACCGGAGGGCGCATCGTCTCGTCCCCGGCGAGCGCGACGATGCCGTCCACTTCGGGCGGCCCCTCTATCAGCAGCACGCGCGGCCGGTGCGCCTCGAGCGCCCGCAGCACCGCCCGCGCCGAGCCCGGCCCGTGGTGCCGTACGCCCAACAGCAGCGGCCCGCCCCTCCGTTGAGCCGTGGCGCCTTCCGCGCTCACGCCCGTGACGCCGTCCGCTGCCGTCATGCGGAGACCTCTCGGCAGGCGCGGTAGAAGTCCTTCCAGCCGTCCCGCTCGCGCACGACCGACTCCAGATACTCCTGCCACACGACCGTGTCCGACGACGGATCGCGTACGACGGCTCCCAGCACGCCCGCGGCCACGTCGCCCGCCCGCAGCACGCCGTCGCCGAAGTGGGCCGCGAGCGCGGCGCCGCCCGTCACGACGGAGATCGCCTCCGCCGTGGACAGCGTCCCCGACGGGGACTTGATCTTCGTACGCCCGTCGGCCGTGACGCCGTCGCGCAGTTCGCGGAAGACCGTCACCACGCGCCGTATCTCCGCCGCTCCGTCGGACGCCGCGGGCAGGTCGAGGGAGCGGCCGATCTGGTCGACGCGGCGCGCGACGATGTCGACCTCGGCCTCCGCCGTCTCGGGCAGCGGCAGCACCACGGTGTTGAACCGGCGGCGCAGCGCGCTGGACAGCTCGTTCACCCCCCGGTCGCGGTCGTTGGCCGTCGCGATGAGGTTGAAGCCGCGTACGGCCTGGATCTCCTCGCCCAACTCCGGTACGGGCAGCGTCTTCTCCGACAGCACCGTGATCAGGCTGTCCTGCACGTCGGCCGGGATACGCGTCAGCTCCTCGACCCGCGCCGTCCTGCCCTCGGCCATCGCGCGCATCACCGGGCTGGCCACCAGGGCGTCGCGGCTGGGGCCGTGGGCGAGGAGCTGCGCGTAGTTCCAGCCGTAGCGCACCGCCTCCTCCGCGGTGCCGGCCGTGCCCTGCACCAGCAGGGTCGAGTCACCGCTGACGGCCGCCGCGAGATGCTCGGAGACCCAGGTCTTGGCCGTGCCCGGCACGCCGAGCAGCAGCAGCGCACGGTCCGTCGCGAGCGTGCTGACGGCCACCTCGACGAGCCGGCGCGGCCCCACGTACTTCGGTGTGATCACCGTGCCGTCGGGCAGCTCGCCGCCGAGCAGATACAGGGACACCGCCCACGGCGACAGCCGCCAGCGCTCCGGGCGCGGCCTGTCGTCCGCCGCGGCCAGCGCCCGCAGTTCGTCGGCGAAGGCGTCCTCGGCGTGCGGTCGCAGCGCCTCACGGGCCTCGGTCTCCCCTGCACGGGAATCGGTCACAGCTCCCCCTCCACACATGGCGTCGATGTGCTGCCAAGCGTGCACCCCGCCACTGACAGTCACCGTCCGCACCGACCGTGAACCCGCTCTGACCTGCGACAACGCCTGTACGGGGAGTTCGCGGCGGCCGATTGTCAGTGGCGGACCCTACGGTCGGGACCATGACTGGACAGGGGGTCCGCTGGACAGCGGAAGAAGTCCTGGCGCTCGCTCCTGACGAGGCGTCACGCCGGGCCGGAAGCAAGCTCTCGTCACCGGGTCCGTGGTCGGAGTCGGGTTCGGGCGCCGGCGCCGTGTGGGGGCTGTGCAAGGGGAGCGGCAGCAAGCCGTACCGCACGGTGATCGACCTCGGCGGCGGCGCGGGCACCGGCGACGGCACGGACGGTTCCGGCGGTGCGGGCGGCTCCGCCGGTACGGCGCAGGGCGCGGGCCCGGGCTACAAGTGCAGTTGCCCGAGCCGGAAGTTCCCCTGCAAGCATGCGCTGGGGCTGCTGCTGCTCTGGGCCGGTGAGCAGGCCGCGCCCGAGGAGAGCCCGCCGGAGTGGGCCGGGGAGTGGCTCAGCGGACGCCGCGAACGGGCGGCCGCCAAGTCGGCGGCGGCGAACGGCGGTTCGGGAGGCGGCACCGCGGGCGCGGAGGGCGCAGGCGCGGAAGGGGGCGGCCACCGGGCGGATTCCGAGGCGTCCAAGCG
>NZ_LJGW01000200.1 GCF_001751255.1 Streptomyces nanshensis
CGGCGCCGAGCACGTCGGCGGCGGCGGAGGCCGTGTCGTGCAGCAGCGCGGAGAGTTCGGCGGCCAGCGGGTGTGCCGCGCCCGCCTGGTCGAGCCGGGCCATCGAGGCGGAAGCCCCGGCAGCGGCGGCGGCACCGGAACCGGAAGGTGAACCGGAACCGGAAGCGGCGGCGGGTGCCGACGGCGGGGACGACGCCGTCCCGGCCGCCCCCGAGAGGCTGCCGTGCAGCCGCGACGGCAGCGAGATCAGCGCACCGTCCAGGTCCAGCCGTACGCCGGGACGTGCGGCGGTCCTGCCCGCGCTCCCCGAAGTGCCCTTGCCCGCCGCGTCGTTGACGCTTCCGGAACCACTGGCCGCGTCCGGGTCCAGCAGCGGCCGTACGTCCGGCTCGGCGCCCTCCGCCCACAGGGCGGTGACGACGCGGCGGAGCTGGGCGAGGCTGTCGCGTGCACCGGAGTGCGCGGAGACGACCAGCCGGTCGCACCCGGCGAGCGTGTCGTCGATGAGCGAGCCGAGCTGCCCGGCGCCGAGCTGGATGAAGGCGCGGTGGCCCGCGTCGTACATGGCGAGGATCATCTGCCGGAAGCGCACCGGCTCCAGCAGATGCCGTACGAACAACTCCCGTACCTCGTCCGGGGCCTGCGGATAGACCGAGGCCGTGGTGGCCGACCACACGGGTGTGGTCTGCGGATGCAGCCGGTAGGTCTCCGCCGCGCTGCGGATCGGGCCGAGGTACGGCGCGAGCATCGGCGTGTGGAAGCCGGAGCGGAAGGGCAGCACCTGGCCGATCACGCCGCGGGAGCGCATGCGCAGCACGATGGCCTCGACGGCCTCCTCGGGGCCGCAGATCATCGACTGGTTGGGCGCGTTGTCGTGCGAGAGGACCACGTCGCTGCGTCCGTGCAGCTCGTCGAGGACCTCCTCCGCGGGCATCCCGAGGACGCCGAAGACCGCGCCCGGCACACGCAGCGCGTCCGGGTCGAAGCGGGCGAGGAACGCGTCGACCTCGTCGGCGGCGTGGATGCCGCCCGCGGCCATCGCCGTCCACTCGCCGACGCTGTGCCCGGCCACCGCGTCCGGTACGACGCCGAGCCTGCGCAGCGCGGCGTCGAGCACCCGGCCGAGCTGGAAGACCGCGGCTCCGTGCCGTCCGACGTCGCCGACCTCGGCGTCACGGCCCTGGGAGAAGTCCAGTCCGAAGCGTTCGGCCAGCCCGTCGGCGCGCGGGTCGAACTCGGCCTCCAGGCCGGGGAAGACGAACGCGGTGCGTCCGCCGGCCGGGCCGAGTATCGGGCGCGGGCTGAACCACACGTCGCTGCGTCCGGACCACGGGGTGCCCTTGGCGACGGCCTTGCGGGCGAGCTTCAGCCGCCGGGCCGTCGGGTCGACGATGCCCAGTCGGCAGCGTCCGGCGGCCTGTTCGCGCTCGTCGAGGCCCGCCGCGAGCACGGCGTCGTCGTCCCGGGCGAGGACGTCGGCGAGGGCCTCGGGTCCGTCGGCGGCCAGCCGCAGGACGCGTTCGGGCTCCACGACGCGGGCGGCGGCAGGCACTTCGGACGCGGCGGCGTGCTCGGAAGCGGTGCCGGTGCCGGTGCCGGAGGCGGCGGCGTCCGCGCCGTCCGCCGGGCGCGGTGCGGCCTGTTCCAGTACGACATGGGCGTTGATGCCGCCGAAGCCGAAGGCGTTGACGCCCGCACGGCGCGGCGCACCGGCGGGCTCCTCCCAGGGGCGTGCCTCGGCGAGCGGCGCGAAGCGCGTACGGGAGAGGGCGGGGTGCGGGTCGTCGCAGTGCAGCGTCGGGGGCAGCACGCCGTGGTGCACGGCGAGCGCCGCCTTGATCAGTCCGGCGATGCCGGCGGCGGGCATGGTGTGGCCGATCATGGACTTCACCGAGCCGATGGCCGCCGGGGCGCGTTCGTCTCCGGCCGGGCCGGTGTCCTCGCCGCCGTCGCCGGTGCCCGTGCCCGTGCCCGTGCCCGTCCGCGGCCCGAACACCTCGGCCAGCGTGGTCAGTTCGGCCTCGTCGCCGGCGGGCGTGGCGGTGCCGTGCGCCTCGATCAGGCCGACGGCGTCCGGCGCGAGCGGGTCGAGCCCGGCGGCGTCCCCCGCCTGCCGCACGGCGCGCACCTGGCCGCCCGGGTCCGGGTTGAACAGGCTCNACCGCGGATCACCGCGTACACCCGGTCGCCGTCCCGCTCGGCGTCCGCCAGGCGCTTGAGCACCACGACGCCGGTGCCCTCGCCGATGAGGACGCCGTCCGCGCCCCTGTGCAGCGGCCGTATCCGCTCGCTGCGGGAGAGCGCGCCGAGCTGGCTGAAGACGGACCACAGCGTGATGTCGTGGCAGTGGTGCACGCCGCCGGCGAGCATGATGTCGCAGCGTCCGGCGTCGAGTTCGCGTACGGCGTGGTCGACGGCGACGAGCGACGAGGCGCACGCGGCGTCCACGGTGTAGGCGGGTCCGCGCAGGTCGAGGCGGTTGGCGACGCGGGAGGCCGCCAGGTTCGGCACGAGGCCGATGGCCGACTCCGGTGCCTCCGGCCCCAGTTGCTCGGCGAAGGCCGAGCGCACCTGCTCCAGGCGCTCCTCGTCCAGCTCGGGCACCAGCTCCCGCAGGGTGCGCAGCACCTGGTGGCTGGTACGGACACGCTGGTCGAGCCGGACCAGCCCTGGCGTGAGATAGCCGCCGCGGCCCAGCACGATCCCGGCGCGCTGCCGGTCGCCGGGCAGTACGCCGTCGCCGCCCGCGTCCTCGATGGAGCGGTGCGCCACGTCGAGGGCGATGAGCTGGTCGGGCTCGGTCCCCGGCACGGAGGTGGGCATGATGCCGAACCGCGTCAGGTCGAACTCGGCGGTGTCGTCGACGAATCCGCCGCGCCGGCAGTAGACGCGGTCCGCGCGGCGCGGTCCTCCCCCGGACTCCGTCCGGGGGGACCCCCAGGCGGCGTAGAACTCCTCGTCCCAGCGCCCGGCGGGCACGTCGGTGATCGCGTCGACGCCGCCGACGATGTTCTTCCAGTAGCCGTCCAGATCGCCGGCGCCCGGGAAGAGGGCGGCCATGCCGACGATCGCGACGGGTTCGCGGGAGGAGCCCCGCTCGGCGGGAGACACGCTGGTCACCAGCCGGATGCAGCGGCGACCACCGCGTGCACCGTGGGCGCTCCCCAGGCCAGTTCGCGCAGCAGGCTCAGCGGCCCCTCCTCGGGGTCGACGAGCTTGATGCCGCGGGCCGCGTACGAGCGCATCAGCTCCGGCGTCACCATGCCGCTGTTGGTCTCCGACGCCGCCCAGGGGCCCCAGTGGACGGTCAGGCCGCGCCGGTCCTCGGTGGACCAGCGGCGTCCCAGCTCCTCCAGGGCGTCGTTGGCGGCGGCGTAGTCGGCCTGGCCGCGGTTGCCCAGCGCTCCGGCGATGCTGCCGAACAGCACGGCGAAGCGCGGTGATTCGGGCAGCGCGCCGAGGGCGTCGAGCAGCAGACGGGCTCCGTCGGCCTTGGTGGAGAAGACGCGGCGGAAGGACTCCGGGGACTTCTCCGCGATCAGCTTGTCCTCGATGACGCCCGCCGCGTAGACCACGCCGTCGAGCCTGCCGTGCTCCGCGTGGATCTCCTTGACCGCGGCGCGTACGGCTTCCTCGTCGAGGGCGTCGATCGAGCGGTAGCGCGCGTGGCTGCCCGACTCCCGCAGGGCGGCGAGGGTTTCGCGCACCTCGCGCTCGGCGAGGACGGCGGAGGTCGCGCGCTCGATCTCGGCGGGCGACTTCATGCCGGAGGCGATGAACGCCTTGCGCAGCTCGTCGCGTCCCGCGGCGCCGGCCGTCGCCGGGTCCTCCTCCGGTGGTGGCACCGGGGTGCGGCCCAGCAGTTCGATGCGGCAGCGGCTCGCGGCGGCGACCGTACGGGCGAAGCGCGCGGTGATGCCGCGGGCGCCGCCGACGAGCAGCAGCACCGAGTCGCGGTCGAGACCGGCCGCGGCG
>NZ_LJGW01000221.1 GCF_001751255.1 Streptomyces nanshensis
AGACCGGCCGCGAGCGCGGCGGCGGCTCCCCGCCCGTGCGCTCTCCGCGGTCCCGTGGCGCCCCGCGAACCCGTCGGCTTCCGCGAACTCGTCGGCCCCGGCGAACCCGTCGGCACCCGCCGCCCCCGCGCCCACACCGGCGGCCTCAACTCCGCTTCCCCTTCCCGTCGTCCGGGCCGTTGCCGTCCCCGCGCCCCGCGTCCGCGTCCGTGTCGCCCTCCTCGTCCTCGTCCTCCCGCGACTCGCGCGGCAGACGCAGCGTGAAGACGGCACCGCCGCCGTGCTCCGTGTCGTTGCGCACCGAGATGGAGCCGCCGTGGATGTGCGCGTTCTCCAGCGCGATCGACAACCCGAGGCCGCTGCCCTCCGAACGCGGCCTGGACGCGCTGGCCTTGAAGAAGCGGTCGAAGACGTGCGGCAGCATCTCCTCGGGGATGCCCGGCCCCCGGTCGGCGACCTCGATCAGCAGCACGCCGGAACCGCCCGCGTCCGGCTCCTCCGTACGCACCGAGACGCGCACCGGCGAGCCGCCGTGCTTGAGCGCGTTGCCGATGAGGTTCGCCAGGATGACGTCGAGGCGGCGCGGGTCGAGCCGCGCCATCAGGCCCCGGTCGGCGTCGAGTTCGACGGCGTCCAGCCAGGCGCGGGCGTCGACGCAGGCGGTGACCTGGTCGGCCACGTCCACGTCGTCGAGGACGAGCTTCGCCGTGCCGGCGTCGAAGCGTGTGACCTCCATCAGGTTCTCCACCAGGTCGTTCAGGCGGCGGGTCTCGCTGACCACGAGCTGTACGGCGGGCGCGATCATCGGGTCCAGACTGTCCTGCTCCTCCTCCAGCACCTCGGTGACCGCCGAGATCGCCGTCATGGGCGTCCGCAGCTCGTGCGACATGTCGGCGACGAAGCGGCGCGAGGACTCCTCCCGTGCGCTGAGGTCGGCCACGCGGTGCTCCAGCGACTCCGCGGTCCTGTTGAACGTACGGGACAGCTCGGCCAGTTCGTCCGTGCCCGAGACCTTCAGCCGGGTGTCGAGCTTCCCCTCGCCCAGCCGCCGCGCGGCGTCCCCGAGGCGCCGCAGCGGGCGCAGCACGGTCGTCGCGGCGGCCTGTGCGAGGAGCATCGCGCCCACCAGCGCCAGACCGGTCGCGATGCCCAACGACCAGGCGAGGGAGCTGAGATCGTCCCGTTCCTGGGAGAGCGACTTGCGCATGTAGCCGGACGGCGTGGGCCCGTCGCCGATCATCTTCGCGCCGCCCACCAGGAAGGGGTCGTCGCCCTCGCCCTCCGAGGTGCGCTGCCAGTACAGGTGGTACGGGTAGGAGTTGCCGCTGTCGACCGGGCGGCGCTCGGCGACGGCCGTGCGCAGCCGCGCCGGTACGTCGTCCATCGTGAAGCCCGTCGGGTCGGAGGCGACCGCGCAGCGCGTGCCGTCGGCGTCCTCACCGGTCAGCAGCACCTCGTAGTTCTGCGACGTGCCGCTCATCTTCTCGGCGGCCTCGCGCAGTTGGCTGCAGTCGTAGCGGCGGGGGAGGCTTCCGGCGCTGTCCTCCATGGACTTGCGGAAGTCGTTGAGCGCGGCGTTCTGGGTGCGGGTGAGGACGGCGTCCCGGTTGAGCCAGTACGCGATCCCCGAGGCGGAGACCGCCGCCGTCAGCGCCACCAGCGCGAAGACGACGACGAGCCGCAGCCGCAGCGTCGGCAGCATCCCGGCGACCCAGCCGCGCACCCGCTCCTCGCGCTCCAGCTCCCTGCGCGTGCGTTCCTCCCGCCCCCCGTCACCGGGCCCCCGTGCCCGTTCCGGCGTCGGCTGCGCCGGGTCGGTCACTGCGGGGCGTCCAGCCGGTAACCGACGCCGCGGACGGTACGGATGAGGGTCGGCGACGACGGCACGTCCTCGACCTTGGCGCGCAGCCGCTGCACACACGCGTCGACGAGGCGCGAGTCACCGAGGTAGTCGTGCTCCCACACCAGCCGCAGCAACTGCTGCCGCGACAGGGCCTGTCCGGGACGGCGGCTCAGCTCCAGCAGCAACCGCAGCTCGGTGGGCGTCAGTTGGAGGTCCTCACCGTTCTTCGTCACCGTCATCGCGGAGCGGTCGATGACGAGACTGCCGAAGGTCGCCGCGTCGTTGGACTCGCGCTCGCCGCGCCGCATCACCGCGCGGATGCGGGCGTCCAGCACCCTGCCCTGCACCGGTTTGACGACGTAGTCGTCCGCGCCGGACTCCAGCCCCACCACGACGTCGATGTCGTCGCTGCGCGCGGTGAGCAGGATGATGGGCAACTGGTCGGTGCGGCGGATGCGCCGGCACACCTCGAAGCCGTCGATGCCCGGCAGCATCACGTCCAGCACGATCAGGTCCGGCCGCTGTTCGCGCAGCAGTTTGAGGCCGTCCTCGCCGGACGCGGCGGTCACCACGCGGTGACCCTGCCGGGTCAGACCCATCTCAAGGGCCGTACGGACAGCGTCGTCGTCCTCGATCAGCAACAGGAAAGGCACGCGGGCCATTCTGTCCCATGGTCCCCGCGCACTTCGACCGTGCGGCCGGGTTCTCCGGCCTTACGCGGCCCCGCCACGGACCCCCGCCGAGGTGCGAGACCGCAGCTCACGAGGGAGGACACGGGCACCTCGCCCCTTGTGACACCGCTGTGACAGTCGGGGGACCTGGCGATGAAATCGACGCGGCAATGTGTACGTCATCAGCGAGCGACCAGGTTTGCCCGAGGGGGGCGCAAGATGAACACACTGCACAGCGACAACGTCAACGTCAGCGCAGTCATTCACACGCGCCTGTGCAGCCCGTCGGTTCCCGCGAACCCGGGGAACAAGGTCGCTGAGAAGTCCGCGACGCTCGGACGTGGGTGCGTCCGTTCGTCCGGGCGCGCACGCCCGCCGCACATCGCTGCGGTGGAGGGCCTTCGAGGGGAGGCCCGCACGGGGGACGGTGAGTACAGGGAGGAGCCGGGAGCACGGCAAGAGGCCGCGTCGGAGGCGGAGTTCACCGCCTACGTACGCGAGCGCCGAGCCTCCCTGTACGCCACCGCATACCACCTCACGGGCGACCGCTTCGAGGCCGAGGACCTGTTGCAGAGCGCGCTGTTCTCCACGTACCGCGCGTGGGACCGCATCAGCGACAAGGCGGCGCTCGGCGGCTATCTGCGCCGCACCATGACGAATCTGCACATCAGCGCGTGGCGCCGCCGCAAGCTCAACGAGTACCCGACGGAGGAGCTGCCGGAGACCGCCGGCGACCAGGACGCGATGCGCGGCACCGAACTGCGCACCGTGCTCTGGCAGGCGCTCGCCCGGCTGCCCGAACTCCAGCGCACGATGCTGGTGTTGCGCTACTACGAGGGCCGTACGGACCCGGAGATCGCCGGGATACTCGGCATCAGCGTCGGCACGGTCAAGAGCAGCATCTGGCGCTCGCTGCGCCGGCTGCGCGACGACGAAGTGCTCAGCTTCGGCAGGGACCAGGAGGAGTCGTTCGGCGAACTGGTCGCCTGACGCACAGACCTCGAGGGACGAGGACCGGGGGATGGTCCTCGACGGGAGCCCTCGGGTACGGGGCAGGGGAGCCCCGAGGGAGGGAGAACGGGGGAACAGAGGGGAAACACGGGGACCCGTCCGGGGGGACGGGACGCGAGAGAGCGGGGACGGGCAACCGGGGGGTTCGCCCGAACCCGCTCTCTCCCTTTGTGAGTTGGGGTGTGCCGGCGTTGTGAGCCGAGGTGCGCCGGGACGCCGGTGCTCACCCCGGAGTCTTCGCGGTGTGCGCCGCACGCACCCGTCGTATCCGCTCCGCCGCCTCGTCCCGCGCGCACGGGTACGCGCCCAGCCTCCGGTGCCGCTCCACGATCGCCCCTTCGGCGCGCAGCAGCCGCCAGCCGCGGCGCACCAGGAACGGCGCCGACTTCCGCCCCTCGCGCAGATCGCGCAGCAGCCGCCGCCGGAACGTCGTCGAGGGCCGTCCGCGCAGACAGATCGCGTCGGCGAGCAGGCCCAGTTCGCGGCAGCGCCCCACGATGTCCGCGGCGAAGATCCCCTCGGCGATGAAGAGCCCCGCGTCGTCGAGCGCGAGCGTCTCCTTGCCGACGCGCGCGCTCTGGGCGATGTCGTACAGCGGCACGGTCGTGCGTCCCGTCGTGCACAGATCCCGTACGGCGTCCACGGCGGCGTCCGCGTCCCACGAGGCGGGCGAGTCCCAGTCGACGCCGATGCCGTGCGGAAGCTGCGGCAGCGTCGGGTCGCCGGCCTGCTTGTAGAAGTCGTCGAGACGCATGACGGGCAGCCCGCTGCGCGCGGAGAGCCGGGACTTCCCGGAGCCGGAGGGTCCGGTGAGCAGGATGACGCGGGGCGAGCGCGGTATGTCACGGGGATCGGTCACGAGAGACCATTGTCGGCCATACGGGCCGCGGTGTGACCGGCCGGGGCGGGGCGGCTCTCGCGCCCCGGCCCGGCCTTGTCACGGCTCTTGTTCCGCCTCTGCCGCGGTCCGGCCTTCTGCCTCGCTCCGGCGCCGCACGGGCCCGATTCCGGTTCCGCGGGCGGCCGTTCACACTCCGATCACACTCCGATCGGGTGCCAGACCGTCTTCGTCTCCAGGAAGGCGAGCAGCCGCGACGTGCCCGGGTCCGCGGACCAGTCCGTGCCGTCCTCGTCCGGGCGCAGCACCCGCTTGAGATTCTCCGCGGCGGCCGTCTCCAGCTCCTTCGCCAGTTCCGGATCGCCCGAAGTGCCCGCCAGATCCAGGGCGTTGACGTCCTGGTGCGCGGCCAGCGCCGAGCCGACCTCCCGCGTACGGCCGGAGAGGACGTTGACGACACCGCCCGGCACGTCGGAGGTGGCCAGCACCTCCGACAGGGACAGCGCGGGCAGCGGCGCGCGCTCCGAGGGCACCACGAGCGCGGTGTTGCCCGTGACGACCACGGGCGCGAGCACCGAGGCGAGGCCGAGGAACGAGGAGTCCTGCGGTGCCAGTACGGCGACGACACCGGTCGGTTCGGGCGTGGAGAGGTTGAAGAACGGCCCGGCCACGGGGTTCGCGCCGCCCGCGACCTGGGCGATCTTGTCGGACCAGCCCGCATACCAGACCCAGCGGTCGATCGCGGCGTCCACCTGCGCGGACGCCGCCGCCTTCGACAGCCCCTCGCCGGCGGCGACTTCGGCCGTGAACTGCTCGCGGCGGCCCTCCAGCATCTCGGCGACGCGGTAGAGGATCTGCCCGCGGTTGTAGGCCGTCGCGCCCGACCAGCCGCCGAACGCCTTGCGCGCGGCGGCGACCGCGTCGCGGGCGTCCTTGCGGGAGGAGAGCGGCGCGTTGGCCAGCCAGTTGCCCTCGGAGTCGGTCACCTCGTACACCCGTCCGCTCTCGCTGCGCGGGAACTTGCCGCCGATGAAGAGCTTGTACGTCTTCAGCACGTCGACCCGGCCGCGCGCCGCACCGACCGGCGTACGGCCCGAAGTCCGCGCGGTCGCCGGTGACTTGGGGGACTGGGACGTGGCCGTCTTCCCGGATGTCGCGGACGTTCCGGACTTCGCCGGCTTCGCTGCCTTCGCCGTCTTCCGCTTCGGTTCATCGGACATCGAGGTACGCCTCCAGACCGTGCCGCCCGCCTTCGCGGCCGAAACCCGACTCCTTGTAGCCGCCGAAGGGCGAGGTCGGGTCGAACTTGTTGAACGTGTTCGCCCAGACGACGCCCGCCCGGAGCTTGTTCGCCATGGACAGGATGCGCGAGCCCTTCTCCGTCCAGATGCCCGCCGAGAGGCCGTACGGCGTGTTGTTGGCCTTCGCGACGGCCTCGTCCGGCGTGCGGAAGGTCAGCACGGACAGCACCGGCCCGAAGATCTCCTCGCGGGCGATGCGGTGCGCCTGGCTGACGCCGGTGAAGAGCGTCGGCGCGAACCAGTAGCCGTTGCCGGGCAGTTCGCAGGGCGCGGACCAGCGCTCCGCGCCCTCGGCCTCACCGGAGTCGGCCAACTCCCGGATGCGGGCGAGCTGTTCGGCGGAGTTGATGGCGCCGACGTCGGTGTTCTTGTCCATCGGGTCGCCGACGCGGAGGGTGCGCAGCCGCCGCTTCAGCGACTCCAGCAGCTCCTCCTGCACGGACTCCTGGACGAGCAGACGCGAGCCCGCGCAGCAGACCTGGCCCTGGTTGAAGTAGATGCCGTTGACGATGCCCTCGACGGCCTGGTCGACCGGGGCGTCGTCGAAGACGATGTTGGCGCCCTTGCCGCCCAGTTCGAGCGTGAGCTTCTTGTGCGTACCGGCGACCGTACGGGCGATCTGCTTGCCGACGGCCGTCGAACCGGTGAAGGCGACCTTGTCGATGCCGGGGTGTGCGACCAGCTCGGCGCCCGTCGCGCCGTCCCCGGTCACGATGTTGACCACGCCCTTGGGCAGGCCCGCCTGGCGGCACACGTCCGCGAAGAACAGGGCCGAGAGCGGCGTCGTCTCGGCGGGCTTGAGCACCACGGTGTTGCCGGTGGCCAGCGCCGGTGCGATCTTCCACGCGAGCATCAGCAGCGGGAAGTTCCACGGGATGATCTGCCCGGCGACGCCGAGCGGCCGCGGGGCGGGCCCCATTCCGGCGTGCTCCAGCTTGTCGGCCCAGCCCGCGTAGTAGAAGAAGTGCGCCGCGACGAGGGGAAGGTCGGCGTCGCGCGTCTCGCGGATCGGCTTGCCGTTGTCCAGCGTCTCCAGGACGGCCAGTTCGCGGGCGCGCTCCTGCAGCACACGGGCGATCCGGAAGATGTACTTCGCGCGCTCGGCGCCGGGCAGCGCGGACCACGGGGCGAAGGCCGTACGGGCCGCGCGCACCGCGTCGTCGACGTCCCCGGCACCGGCCTGCGCCACCTCGCTCAGCACCTCCTCGGTGGCGGGGGAGACGGTCTTGAAGACCTTGCCGTCGGCGGCCTCGCGGAACTCGCCGTCGATGAACAGCCCGTAGGAGGGGGCGATGTCGACGATCGCGCGGGACTCGGGCGCGGGTGCGTACTCGAAGATCTGGTCGGTCATCTCTGCCTCAGTCCACCGTCACGTAGTCGGGACCGGAGTAGCGGCCGGTGTGCAGCTTCTGGCGCTGCATGAGCAGGTCGTTGAGCAGGCTGGAGGCGCCGAAGCGGAACCAGTCGGGGTGCAGCCAGTCCGGCCCGGCCGTCTCGTTGACGACGACGAGATACCGGACCGCGTCCTTGGCGGTACGGATGCCGCCCGCCGGCTTCACGCCGATCTGCGTACCGGTGGCGGCGCGGAAGTCGCGTACGGCCTCCAGCATCAGCAGGGTGCCGGGGAGCGTGGCGTTCACGGCGACCTTGCCGGTGGAGGTCTTGATGAAGTCGGCGCCCGCGAGCATCGCGAGCCAGGAGGCGCGGCGGATGTTGTCGTACGTCGACAGCTCGCCGTTCTCGAAGATGACCTTCAGATGCGCCGGTTCGCCGCCCCCGGGACGTCTGCACGCGTCCTTGACGGCCTGGATCTCCTCGAAGACCTTGCCGTAGTCACCGGCGAGGAAGGCGCCGCGGTCGATCACCATGTCGATCTCGTCGGCGCCGGCCGCGACGGCCTCGCGGGTGTCGGCCAGCTTGACGGACAGGGCGGCGCGCCCGGAGGGGAACGCGGTCGCGACCGAGGCGACCTTGATCCGCTCGCCGCCGCCCGCGGCGAGGGCCTGCTTCGCGGTCGCCGCCATGTCGGAGTAGACGCAGATCGCGGCGACTTGGGGCGTGGTGCGGTCGCTGGGATCGGGGTTGGCGCCCTTGGCGCACAGGGACCGGACCTTGCCGGGGGTGTCGGCCCCTTCGAGGGTGGTCAGGTCGATCATGGAGATGGCGAGGTCGAGCGCGTACGCCTTCGCCGTCGTCTTGATCGAGCGGGTGGCGAGCGTCGCGGCGCGCGCTTCGAGGCCGACCGCGTCGACACCGGGCAGGCCGTGCAGATAGCGGCGCAGCGAGGCGTCGGAGGCGGTCACGTCCGCGAGCGCGGACGCCGGTGCGGCGGCGGTGGACGCTGGGGCTGTGGACGCTGAAGACATGGTCACCAGAGGAGCATATCTACACGCGTAGCGCCCTCGGTAGGGGCCGTCGGGAAACGGGACCGCGAACGACGGGCCGCACGGCGGGCGTTGAGCGGGACGACGGGGACGACCGCGGACCGACGACGGGGACGCCCGGCAGATCGATGCCGAGCCGCAATGTCCGCCATGCGGACGGTCCGGCAGAATCAGGCCCCATGAGTAGCGAGTCCCGACCCGAGCGCGAGCGCGACCCACGGAACGGGCAGGAGGACGAGACCCCGCCCGGCGCCGATACGGGCACCGGCACGGGCAGCGCCGACGCGGACGCGGACACCGACGCGGACACCGACGCGGAGACGGACGCCGGCGCGGGCACCGGGACGGATCCGGAGCCGGGCGCCCCGGCGTACGCGGACCGCTGCTACCGCTCGCCCGGCGCCCTCGCCGGCGGCGTCCTGCTGCTCCTGCTCGGCCTGTGGATCAGCGGCGACGCGCTCCTCAACGGCGACGGCCGTACGCGGCTGGCCACCGTCTTCGGACTCCTCCTCGCCGTCCCGCTGGTCGTCGCCTTCACCCTCCGCCCCGCCGTCTACGCCGGCCCGGAGAAGATGCGCGTACGCAACCCCTTCCGCACGATCACCGTGCCGTGGGGCACGGTCGAGGCCCTGCGCGCGGGCTACTCCAGCGAGGTCGTCGCGGACGGCGCCAAATACCAGCTCTGGTCGATCCCCGTCTCGCTCCGGGCCCGCAAGCGCGCGGCCAGGCAGACCGAACGCGCGGAGCGCGCCGCCGCGCGCGGAGTCACGGCCACCGCTCCGGCGCGGCCGACCGGTCTCTTCGGGCTGGGCGGCGTGCCCGGTGCCGACGACGTCGGCGAGCGCCGTGCCGCCTCCGACCAGGCGATCGACGAACTCCGCGGCCTTGTGGCGGACAACGGCGAACGCACGGGCGCGCAGGGCGAGGTGACCGTGCGCTGGGCGTACGAGATCGCGGCCCCCGCCCTCCTCGGGGCGATCGCCCTCGCCGTCCTGCTGACGACGACCTGACGCCCGGCGGCCGAGCCGGAGCCACGGCGACCGGCCCGCGGCGCTCGGGCCGCCGTTCCCCTTCGTGTACGCCGTGGGACGGCGGTCCGCTCGATTCCCCCGCGGTGCAAGGGAGTTCGCGCGCCCACGCGCCCATGGACATTCCGCCGCCGGACCTGCCGATTCCGTACGGCGTTCCCGTACGGCCGCCCTCGCGGCCCGCGTCCTCGCACGTCAGGCCGAGACACGACGACTCGCTCGTGCGGGTGAAATCCTCGTCGCCGCCGCGCCCTTGGCGCATCCGTTTCGGGCGGTGACGGAGCCACACTCCGGAGATCGGGGTGCGAATGCATATCGTCACCAGAATCGAATTGTCTTGTCTCTCCGCTTTCGTCTGTGGAATCTGTGCGCAGCCCTGCACGGGCCTTTCGGCCGCTCCGGCCGAGCGACGAGAAAGCGAGAGACAGACGTGAAGATCAAGAAAGCTCTGGCGGTGCTGGGCGCGAGTGCCGCGATGGCGCTCGGGTTCGGCGGTGTGATGGCGCCTTCCGCCCAGGCGCACTCCCCGGTCGGCGGCGACGCCGGCTACACGCAGACGGATCTGCGCACCGGCACCATGCGGGCCGGTGCCGCCTTCGCGCTGCCGGGCGGCAGCTCCGTCTCCCCGCCGGCGGCCGCCGCGTCCCTGCGCTGCTGGGACCCGTACCTCGCCGGGCGTACGTTCGCGGTCTCGTGCTCGGGGACCGCCTGGCGCGTCTTCGTCGACTGCACCAACAACACCCGCTATGTCACGCCGGTGCTGAGCGGTGCGAAGCGCGTCGCCGCGTACTGCCCGCTCGGCACCAGCGCGGTGCGCGGCGGTGCGTTCGGCCGCTGAGCCGGCACACCGGGCTCGACTCCACAGGCCCGCCGAGGACTTCACCCGAGGTCCGCGGCGGGCCTTCCCGTGTCCGTAGGTCCGTGTGCCCGTTCGGGGCGTACGGGCCGTACGGACCGTACGGCGGGGAGGGTTGGGGCGTCCCCGAACGGGGAGGCGTCGGCCGGGAGCGCCGGGGAACGGGGGGCCGGAGCGGTCGGCGTACCGCACCGCGAACGGCCGTCCCGCGCCCGGCGGTTGGGACCGGCGGACCGGGGGACCGGTCACGGGGAACACGGAGAAGGGGACGGACGAGGACATGAGCGAGAACGCACGGCGCCGCACCGCGCCGCACGACTGGAGAGGCCGGGTCGCCGTTCCCTGGATGCTGGTGAGCGGCGGGGTGCTCGCCGTGGTCTGCCTCGTGCTGGTGTCCCTGTACACCGACCGACCGCCGACGTACCTCGGGGTGTTCGTCGTCGCGCTCACGCTGCTCGTCTTCGGTGCGGTGGACGTCGTCGTCACCCGGCACGGGGTCACCGTCCGCTCGGTCCTCGTCCCCGTACTGCGCCGCCGCATCCCGTTGACGAGCATCACCGAGGCGTTCGCGAAGCGGGCGCGCCCGATGGAGCTGGGCGGCTGGGGCTACCGCTGGCTGCCGCGGCGCACTTCCGTCTCGCTACGGGCCGGCGACGCGCTGTGGCTCCGGCTCGCCGGCGGACGGGAGTTCGTCGTCACCGTCGACGACGCGGCGCGCGCCGCCCGTACGGTCAACGGCAACCTCGGCCGTGCGGACGGCGGTTAGACCACGCCCGCCGGCACGGCAACGCGTGCGTCGGGCGGCCCCGCCCTACAGCCCTGCCGCGACCGCCAAGTCCGCCTTGAGCGCCGCCAGTACGGTCTCGGCCGCCGTACGGGACTCCGCCAGCGCGGCCTGGTCGCGTACCGGCACCACGACCTCCAGATAGCACTTGAGCTTCGGCTCCGTACCGCTGGGACGCACCACGACGCGGGCCTTCTCCACACCCGCCTCCGGGTCGCCCCCGAGGTGGTAGCGCAGCCCGTCCGTCGGCGGAAGGCGGTCGGAGCCCTCGCTCAGGTCCTCGGCGGAGACCACGGACAGATGCGCGAGCGACGTCGGCGGGGCCGAGCGCAGCCGCTCCATCACGGACGCGATGCGTGAGAGGTCGTCCACGCGGACCGAGAGCTGGTCGGTCGCGTGCAGGCCGTGCTCGACGGCGAGGTCGTCCAGCAGATCGCTCAACGAGCGGTCCGCCTGCTTGAGTTCGGCGGCCAGTTCGGCGACGAGGAGCGCGGCCGTGATGCCGTCCTTGTCGAGGACGCCCTCCGGGTCGACGCAGTAGCCGAGCGCCTCCTCGTAGGCGTAACGCATGCCGTCGACCCGCGCGAGCCACTTGAATCCGGTCAGCGTCTCCTCGTACGGCAGGTCCGCGGCGTGCGCGATACGGGAGAGGAGGGACGAGGAGACGATCGACGTGGCGAAGGTGCCGCGCGCCCGCTTGTGCACGAGGTGGGTGGCGAGCAGCGCACCGACGTCGTCGCCGCGCAGCATCCGCCAGCCGCTGTCGGCGGCCGGGTCGGGCACGGCGACGGCGCAGCGGTCGGCGTCCGGGTCGTTGGCGAGGACGAGGTCCACGGGGCCCGAGGCGGCGGCGGTCTCGCGCGCCGTCCCGAAGGCCAGATCCATGGCGCCCGGCTCCTCCGGGTTGGGGAAGGAGACGGTCGGGAAGTCCGGGTCGGGATCGGCCTGGCGGCGCACCGGTACGGGCTCGGGGAAGCCGGCCCGCCGGAAGGCGGCCAGCAGCGTGTCCGAGCCGACCCCGTGCAGCGCGGTGTGGACGACGCGCAGGTCGCGGGGCATGCCCTCGGTCAGGACGGCGCCGGTGCGGGCCAGATAGCTCTCGACGATCTCCTCGCCGAGCACCTCCCAGCCCTCGGCGGGACGGGGCACGTCGGCGAGCGGTCCGACCGCGTCGATCCGGGCGGCGATCTCGGCGTCGGCGGGCGGCACGATCTGCGAGCCCCCGCCGAGGTAGACCTTGTAGCCGTTGTCGCGCGGCGGATTGTGGCTCGCGGTGACCATCACACCGGCGACCGCGCCCAGCCGCCGGATCGCGAACGCGAGCACGGGCGTGGGCAGCGGCCGCGGCAGCAGGACCGCCCGCAGCCCGGCGCCCGTCATCACGGAGGCCGTCTCGCACGCGAAGTCGTGGCTCTTGTACCGGGCGTCGTACCCGACGACCACCAGCCCTGGGCCCTCCGGCCCCTCCTCCGCCGCCCCTTGGTCGCGAAGGTACGCGGCGAGGCCGGCCGCGGCCCGGATCACGACGGAACGGTTCATCCGCATGGGTCCGGCGCCGAGTTCGCCGCGCAGTCCCGCAGTACCGAACTGGAGGGTGCCGGAGAAGCGCGCCGCCAGCTCCGCCGCGTCCTCGACCTCGATGAGCTTCGCCAGCTCCTCGCGGGTCTCCGGGTCCGGGTCCTCGGCGTGCCAGGCCCGTGCGCGGGCCACCAGCTCAGTCACGTCGTCCTGCACAGCTCTGCCTCTCTCCCAAGCGTCCCGTGGCGTCGTGCTGCCCGGCCGCTCACATCCGGCTGAGCACCTGCGCCAGCAGCGAACCCATGCGCGCCGCCGACTCGCGGCCCGCCTGAAGCACTTCCTCGTGGTTGAGCGGTTCACCCGTCATGCCCGCCGCGAGATTGGTCACGAGGGAGATGCCCAGCACCTCCGCACCCGCCTCGCGGGCCGCGATCGCCTCGAGGACGGTCGACATCCCCACGAGGTCCCCGCCGATCGCGCGGACCATGCCGATCTCGGCGGGGGTTTCGTAGTGCGGGCCGGGGAACTGCACGTACACGCCCTCTTCGAGGGACGGTTCGACCTCGCGGCAGAGCTCGCGGAGGCGGGGGGAGTAGAGGTCGGTCAGGTCGACGAAGTTGGCGCCGGCGATGGGGGAGGTGGCCGTGAGGTTGATGTGGTCCCTGATGAGGACGGGCTGTCCCGGCACCATGTCGCCGCGCAGGCCGCCGCAGCCGTTCGTGAGCACGACGGTCTTGCAGCCCGCGGCGACGGCCGTACGGACACCGTGCGCGACGGACGCGACACCGCGCCCCTCGTAGAAGTGCGTGCGGCCCAGGAAGACCAGCACCCGCTTGTCGCCCAGCTCATGGGAGCGCACGGTGCCCGCGTGGCCCTCGACGGCCGGTGGGGGGAATCCGGGCAGCTCCGTCACCGGGAACTCGGCGTCGGGCACCCCGAGCGCGTCCGCGGCGGGCACCCATCCGGAGCCCATCACGAGGACGACGTCGTGGCTGTCCGTGCCGGTGAGCTCCCGCAGCCGCGTGGCGGCGGAATCGGCGGAACGGTACGGATCGTCGGCGGTGTTCGAGGCTGATTCGTTCACGCGATGAGCGTAGCGGCTCAGAGCCTACGCGCGTAGAGGGTCCCTGTGTTCGCGGTGGGTTTCGTCGTGGTTTCGTGGGCGGTCCGCTCCGGTGTCCCGTCCCCTCGCTCCGCTGGGGAAACCCCAAGTCGCTCCGCTGGGGAGATCCCGAGCGTCCCGCCCCCTCCTGCCGTCTCGCGTCTGCCGCTCTCGTCGGGGTGCGCCCAATCCCGTCAACTGCCGCCGTGCGTGGGCGTCTTGAGGCCGTTTCTCTCGTACGTCCGAGCAACTACGCCCGTACGCGGGCCCGTTCGGAATGGGACGATGACTGATCTTGTGCCACCGGAGGGGTAGCCGCCGACGTACGGGAGGGGGCGGGACGCGCAGGGGGGCATGTCCGGACACTCAAGCGTGATTTGTGGCCCGCGAACCTAGCGGTACGAATCTGGTTCCGGGGGGCGACGGCCGTAAATCATGCCGTCCGGACTGACCCCCGGAGCGGCCCGCCCCCGGAACCCAAACGCACCCCAGGCGAACACCCCTAACAAGGCCGCTTGCGGAGCTCCATCACATAGTCGTGCGGCGCCCCCGCCGACTCCGCCGCGTCCGCGATGTCGCCCAGGTAGCGGGCCGAGGGGAGGCCGCCCTCGTAGCCGTTGAGGACGTAGCACCAGGCCGTGACCTCGCCGTCCAGGGTGTGGACGCGGACCTTCGTGCGCCGGTAGATGCCCATGCCGACGCCCTCCCAGCGGTCCAGGGAGTCCTCGTCCATGGGCGCGACGTCGTACAGCGCGACGAAGACCTGTGATCCGGGCGCCGCCTCGACGATCGTCGCCAGCGCGCCCTCCCAGCCCATCTGTTCGCCGCCGAAGGTCAGGCGCCAGTCGGTGACCCACCCTGTGCCCTGCAGCGGAGAGTGCGGGGCCCGGCGCGACATCAGCCGCGCGTCGAGGTTCGCGGCGTAAGCGGCGTAGAGGGACATGACGACGAGGGTACGGGAGTCCGTCCCGGGGGCGGCGGTGGCGAACCGGGTGGCGGGGGTGCCGCTCCTGCCCGGGCCGAGCCCGGCCCCCAGCCCGGCACCGCCCGGCCCCCGCCCCGCGCCCGCAAGCATGTGCGGGACAATGGACCGGTGACTCGGATCGTGATCATTGGTGGCGGACCCGGCGGCTACGAGGCCGCCCTCGTGGCGGCGCAGCTCGGCGCCGAAGTGACCGTCGTGGACTGTGACGGCCTGGGAGGCGCGTCGGTGCTCACCGACTGCGTGCCCTCCAAGACCCTCATCGCCACGGCCGAGGTCATGACGAACTTCGACTCCTCCTACGAGGAGCTGGGCATCCGCGTCGAGGACAGCACGCACGACCCGGACGACCCCGCCCGCGTCGTCGGCGTCGACCTCGGCAAGGTCAACCGCCGGGTGAAGCGGCTGGCGCTCGCGCAGTCGCAGGACATCGTCGCGTCGGTGACGCGCGCGGGCGTACGCGTGCTGCGCGGCAGGGGCCGGCTGGCGGCGTCGCAGGCCCCGGACGGTTCGCGCGAGGTCGTCGTCACGCCGACCGGCGACGCCGCCGGGGAGGGCGAGGAGCGGCTCGCGGCCGACGCGGTGCTGGTGGCGACCGGCGGCCATCCCCGTGAGATTCCGGACGCGCAGCCCGACGGCGAGCGGATCCTCAACTGGAAGCAGGTCTACGACCTGGAGGAGCTGCCCGAGGAGCTGATCGTCGTCGGCTCCGGTGTCACGGGTGCCGAATTCGCGGGCGCCTACCAGGCGTTGGGCTCGCAGGTCACGCTGGTCTCCTCGCGGGACCGGGTGCTGCCCGGCGAGGACCCGGACGCCGCCGCCGTGCTGGAGGACGTCTTCCGGCGCCGCGGCATGAACGTCATGGCGCGCTCGCGCGCGGCCTCGGCGAAGCGCGTCGGCGACAAGGTCGAGGTGGAGCTCCAGGACGGCCGTACGATCACCGGCAGCCACTGTCTGGTGGCGGTCGGCGCCGTCCCGAACACCGCCGAGATGGGCCTGGAGGAGGCCGGCGTACGGCTGAAGGAGTCCGGGCACATCCTGACCGACAAGGTCTCCCGTACGTCCGCTCCCGCCGTCTACGCGGCGGGCGACTGCACCGGCGTCTTCGCGCTGGCGTCGGTCGCGGCGATGCAGGGCCGTATCGCGATGTACCACTTCCTCGGCGAGACCGTGACGCCGCTCAACCTCAAGGCCGTCTCGGCGAACGTCTTCACCGACCCCGAGATCGCCACCGTCGGCTACAGCCAGGCGGACGTGGACAGCGGCCGGATGGACGCCTGGTGCGTGAAGCTGCCGCTGGCGCGCAATCCGCGCGCGAAGATGCAGGGCATCCGGGACGGGTTCGTGAAGCTGTTCTGCCGGCCGGGCACGGGCATCGTCGTGGGCGGCGTGGTCGTGGCGCCGCGGGCGAGCGAGCTGATCCATCCGCTGTCGGTGGCGGTCGACAACAACCTGACGGTCGGGCAGATCGCGAACACCTTCACCGTCTATCCGTCGCTGACGGGCTCGATCGGCGAGGTGGCGCGGCAGTTGCACACGCGGAAGACGGCCGAGGACGCCTGAGCGTACGGACGGGGCGGCGCGGCGACGCAGGCGGCACCCGGTCAACTCCCGTGGACGCGGCAGGGGATGGGGTCGGGACGGCCCAACGTGCCGAACCGTACGGCCGGTTCGTCCCGGTTGTTCCTATAGCACGCCGCAAGAGCAGCTATGGACAACTTCCAATAATCGACGAAAACTGCTGAAAGCAGACGGTCGTTGGCGTTACTGTCAGTTCCGTGTTCGCTGCAGAACGTCGCCAATTGATCCTTGAAATGGTGCGCGCCAACGGTGCCGTGTCGCTCCGTGAGCTCGCCCGCGTCGTCCAGACCTCCGAAGTGACAGTGCGCCGTGACGTACGTGCGCTGGAGGCCGAGGGACTCCTCGACCGCAGGCACGGCGGTGCCGTGCTGCCCGGAGGATTCACCCGCGAGACGGGGTTCCCGCAGAAGTCCCATATGGCGACAGCCGAGAAGACGGCGATCGCCGATCTCGCGGCGGGCCTCGTCGAGGAGGGCGAGGCCATCGTCGTCGGCGCGGGTACGACGACGCAGGAGCTGGCCCGCAGGCTGGCACGCGTCCCGGGCCTGACGGTCGTCACCAACTCCCTGCTCGTCGCCCAGGCGTTGGCGCATGCCAATCGCGTCGAGGTGGTGATGACGGGCGGCACCCTGCGCGGCTCCAACTACGCGCTGGTGGGCAGCGGCGCGGAGCAGTCGCTGCAAGGGCTGCGCGTCTCGCGGGCCTTCCTCTCGGGCAGCGGGCTGACCGCCGAGCGCGGGCTCTCCACGTCCAACATGCTCTCCGCGAGCGTCGACAGGGCGCTGGTGCAGGCGGCGGCGGAGGTCGTCGTCCTGGCGGACCATACGAAGCTCGGTACGGACACCATGTTCCAGACGGTGCCCACCGACGTCATCACCCGCCTGGTGACGGACAAGCCGCCGCCCCACGAGGAGCGCCCCGGCACGGAGTTGCAGGCCCTGGCCGACCAGGGCGTGCAGATCACGGTCGCCGGTGTGACGCCGTCGGGCGTCGCCGAGGCACCCGCGCCCGTCCAGAGCGGCGGCGCCGCGGGCGGCGGACGCGGCGGCCCCGGCGAGAAGGGGCAGGGCCGCCG
>NZ_LJGW01000210.1 GCF_001751255.1 Streptomyces nanshensis
CCCCGAAGTCCTGTGCGACGCGGACGCGCGGACCGCCGCCCTGCCGGCCGCCCGCTCCGCGTCCGGCGCCCCGGCCCGCACCGCGTCCCGCTCCGGCCCCGGCGGCCACACGCTCGTCGTAGTCCTCCGGGATCTGCCGGAACGCGGGACCGTAACGGTCGTACCGCGCACGGGTCTTGGGGTCGGACAGCACGCTGTACGCCTCGTTCAGCTCCTTGAAGCGCTCCTCGGCCGCCGGCTCCTTGTTGACGTCGGGGTGGTAGTGGCGGGGCAGCNTCGGCGCTCGCGCCGCGGCCGACGCCGAGGGCCTCGTAGTAGTCCCGTGGCTGCTGTGCCATGGCGGCGTCACTCCTGCCGGGAGGTCACGGTCACCGCCGCGGGACGGAGCTGGGCGGCGCCGTCGCCGTATCCGGGGCGCAGCACCTCGTGGACGAGACCGGGTTCGGCGCCGTCGTCCTCCACCGTCCCCACCGCCTCGTGACGGCTGGGGTCGAAGGGCACTCCGGACTCGTCGTGCCGGGGGTAGCCCAGCTTCTCGAAGGCGCCGACCGCCTCGTCCCGTACCGCCCTGACGCCCTCGACGATGGAGTCCGGGTCGGCCTCGGCGTGTTCGAGGGCCAGCTCCAGGTGGTCGATGAGGGGCAGCAGCGCGGCGGCGGTACGGGCCCGCTCCACGGCGCGCTCGCGTTCCATCTCGCGTACGTGGCGCTTGCGCAGGTTGTCCAGGTCGGCCAGCGCACGCTGCCAGCGCTCCCGCAACTCGGCCACGGCGTCGGCCTCTTGCCCGCCGTCGGGCCCGGGCCCGGGCCCGGGCCCGGACTCCCCGGCGTCCTCGGTGCCGTTCGCGGTGTCCGCCGCCGTGGCGGCAGCGTGCTCCCCGCCGTCCTCGCCGTCCGTGCGGCCCCCGGGAGGGGCGTCGGGCGTGCGGCCCGCCGCCCCCTCCTCCGGTTCCTCGGCCGGCGTGAACTCCGGTCCCTCGGGCTCGTGTTCGTGCCTCATACCGTGCCTCAGCCCTTGTCGAACTCGGCGTCGACGACGTCGTCGTCACCGGAGCCGCCCTCTCCGGACGAGGCGCCGGGAGCGGTGCCGTCCGTCGCGGCGGACGACTCGGCCCCGGGCTCGGCGCCCCGGGATCCGAGCGCGTGGAAGAGCTGCTGGAGTTCGGAGGTCAGCGAGCGCACCCGCTCGACGTCCTCCTGCTCCTGCACGGCCTTACGGGCGTCCCCGACGAGCATCTCGGCCCGCGCCTTCTCGTGCTGCGGGGCGTTCTCGCCCAGCTCCGTCAGGCGGCGCTCGACCTGGTAGGCCACCGAGTCCAGCTCGTTGCGGGCGTCCACGGCCTGACGCAGCGCCTGGTCCTGCGAGCGGTTGCGCTCGGCCTCGGAGACCATCCGGTCGACCTCGCTCCGCTCCAGGTTGGAGCTCTCGCTGATCGTGATGCCCTGCTCGGCTCCGGTGTCCCGGTCGCGTGCCGTGACGGCGAGGATGCCGTTGGCGTCGATGTCGAAGGTGACCTCGATCTGCGGCTCGCCCCGCGGCGCCGGACGGATGTCGGTGAGCTGGAACCTGCCCAGCACCCGGTTGTCGGCCGCGTTCTCCCGCTCGCCCTGGAGCACCACGACGTCCACGGCCGGCTGGTTGTCCTCGGCCGTCGAGAAGGTCTCCGAACGGCGCACGGGAATGGTCGTGTTGCGCTCGATGATCTTCGTCATCACGCCGCCGCGGGTCTCCACGCCGAGCGAGAGCGGTGTGACGTCCAGCAGCAGGACGTCCTTGACCTCGCCCTTCAGCACGCCCGCCTGGATGCCGGCGCCCACCGCGACGACCTCGTCCGGGTTGACGCTCATGTTCGGCTCCATGCCGCCGGTGAGACGGCGTACGAGCGCCTGCACCGCGGGCATCCGCGTCGAGCCGCCGACGAGGATGACCTCGTCGATGTCGCTGTCGGTGATCTTCGCGTCCGCCATGGCCTGCTTGACCGGCTCCAGGCAGCGCTCCACCAGGTCCGCGGTGATCTGCTCGAACGTCGAGCGCATCACCGTCTCCGTCAGATGCTTCGGACCGTTGGCGTCCGCGGTGATGAAGGGGAGGCTGACCTGCGTCTGCGTGACGGAGCTCAGCTCGGTCTTGGCCTTCTCGGCCGCCTCGAAGAGCCGTTGCAGCGCCTGCGGGTCGCTGCGCAGGTCGATGCCGTTCTCCTTCTGGAAGTCGTCCGCGAGATGGTCGACGAGACGGCGGTCGAAGTCGTCGCCGCCGAGGTGCCCGTCGCCCGCCGTCGAGCGGACCTCCACGACGCCGTCGCCCACGTCGAGGATGCTCACGTCGAACGTGCCGCCGCCCAGGTCGAAGACGAGCACGCTCTCGTGCTCCTTCTTGTCCAGGCCGTACGCGAGGGCCGCGGCGGTCGGCTCGTTGATGATCCGCAGGACCTCCAGACCGGCGATGCGGCCGGCGTCCTTGGTTGCCGTGCGCTGCGCGTCGTTGAAGTACGCGGGAACGGTGATCACGGCCTCGGTCACCTTCTCGCCGATCGACTTCGCCGCGTCGTCGGCGAGCTTGCGCAGGACCTGGGCGCTGATCTCCTCGGGGGAGTAGAGCTTGCCGCGCACGTCGAAGCGCGCGACGCCGCCCTCGCCCTCGACCACGTCGTACGCCACCGCCTTGGCCTCGTCGGACACCTCGTCGTAGTTGCGTCCGATGAAGCGCTTCGCCGAGTAGATCGTGCCCTTGGGGTTGAGGATCGCCTGACGCCGCGCGAGCTGACCCACCAGCCGCTCCCCGGTGTCGGTGTAGGCCACGACGGACGGCGTCGTGCGCGTTCCCTCGACGTTGGGTACGACAGAGGACTCCCCGCCCTCCCAGAACGCGATCACCGAGTTCGTCGTGCCCAGGTCTATGCCGACTGCCCTGGCCATGGGGTGCCTCCTCGTCCGGCGCTTCCGGTGCGCACACAGGCGGTGCGCTGGCTTCACCGTGCCGGACGGGGACCGCCGATTCCTGCGTCTGCCGGGGCGAAGCGAGGGCCCGCCGCTCGTCCTGCCGGGGGCAGCGCCCGGTGGGATCCTCGTGCACAGGGCGGGGACGTACGGGACGGACGGCCCCGTCCGCGAACCCGCCGGAAGCGGTTCGACCGAGCACCGTCGATCCGACCCACCACCGGGGATCAGCAACATGGCCACACACCCCACAGCGCCGCGGCAGCAGCTCCCCGCCCCCCACGCCTGGGGCACCGAGGGGCGGAACGGGCTGCGCGATCTGTTCCTGCTGTCGGCCGCGATGTTCGAGGGCCGGGACGAGGACGACGTGCTGCGCATGGCCATGGCCGCCGTGGAGTCGCTCGCGCCGTGCACGGCGGAGGCGGGCTATCTGCGGACGGACGGCGCATGGACGAGGATCGCGGACGCCCGCGAGGGCGCCGCCGGCCCCCGCCTGGACGCCCAGATCCGCGACCTCGGCGGCGAGGACGGCATCGTCCGGCTCCCCGGGCGCAAGTGGTGCCTGGCGACGGCGCTGCGCGCGTCGCGGGAGACGACCGGATATCTGGTGGTCAGCGCGGAGAGCCGGCTGTCCGACGAGGACCAGTTCCTGCTCGGCGCCCTCGCACAGCAGACCTCGGCCGCGCTGGCCAACGCCGCGGGACGGCGCTCGGAGCGCGAGCACGCCGCGGCCCTCCGGCACGCCCACCACGACCGCGGCGAGGCGATCGCCGAGCTGCGGGAGTCGGTGGCGGAACTGGAGTTCCAGCGGTCGGTGCACGAGGCGCTCAGCCAGGCGTCGGCCGAGAGCGAGGAGGGGATCGCGGACATGGTGCGCGCCTTCACCCACCTCCCCGTCGCCGTCGAGGACCCCTTCGGGAATCTGCGGGTGTGGTCGGGGCCCGGCCGTCCCGACCCCTATCCCCGCTACGAACTCGTACGCCGCGAACAGGAGTTGCAGAGCGCCATGCGCCGCGCCGGCCCCGTCCGTACGGGCAGCCGCGTCACCTGCATCGCCCAGCACCGCGGCAAGGTCTTCGGCACGATCTCGCTCGTCGACCCCGGCAGGAGGGCCGGACCGCACGAGCGGTTCGTCCTCGACCACGCCTGCATCGCGCTCGCCCTGGAGATGTCCCATCAGCGGCAGCTCGCCGAGGTCGAACTGCGGCTGCGCCGTGAGCTCGTCGAGGACCTGCTCACCGGCACCGACGACGCCGGCGCGTACGCACGCTCGGAGGCCGTGGGCCACGATCTGCACGGTCCGCACCGCGTCGTGGTCGTGCGCTGGGACGGTACGGCGGGCGACGAGGCCGCCGGGGCCGCCGGGCGCTGCGCCGCGCGCCTCGGGCTGCGGTTCCTGCTCGGGCGCCGCTCCGGGGCGACCGTCCTCGTCGTACGCGGTGCGGCGGCGCCCCAGGCGCTGTACGGGACGCTCGCGGACGCGCTGGGCTCCGCCGGCGGCGCCGTCGGCATCGGCGGCCGTGCCGAGTCGCCCGCGGACCTTCCCCGCTCCCACCGTGAGGCGGTACGGGCGCTGGACTTCCGGCGCCGCTCACGCACCCCCGAGGGCGCCACCGCCTACGACGAGCTGGGCTTCCACCGCCTCCTCGCGGACGGCGAACACGAGGCGGACGCCGCGGAGTTCGTGGACGAGTGGCTCGGCCCGCTCAAGGACTACGACGCCGCGCACCGCACCGGCCTCGTCCGCACCCTCGCCCTGTACTTCGACAGCGGCGGCAACTACGACGAGACCGCCGCCGCCCTGACCGTCCACCGCAGCACCCTGCGCTACCGCCTCGGCCGCATCCGGGAGGTGACGGGCCATGACCTGACGGACCCGGACACCCGCCTCAACCTCCATGTGGCGACGAGGATTTGGCAGGCGGCGAGCGGCCCGGGATGAACCTGCGCAGCTCAGGCCGGCGGTCCCGGGCCGTACCGCGCACGAGTCACCGGCGGCGCCCGGCCCCTTCCCGCCTCGCCGGGCACGGGTCGTTATGGTGACCTTGATCCGATTGCCCTCGGCCCCGGCGGGAGCCTCATGGTCACCACGCAACCCGTAGTCACACGGGCGTCCAAGGCCGCTGTCTTCCTGGTGGTCACCATCGCCCCCGGCGGCGAACCGGCCGTACGCGACGGACTCCAGGACATCTCGGCGCTGGTCCGCTCCGTGGGATTCCGCGGCCCGCACGACGATCTGAGCTGTGTCGTCGGCATCGGCTCCGAGGGATGGAACCGCCTCTTCGGCGAGCCCAAGCCCCGCGAACTGCACCCCTTCCAGGCCCTGCACGGCGCCCGTCACCAGGCCCCGGCCACACCGGGCGACCTGCTCTTCCACGTACGCGCCCAGCGCATGGACCTGTGCTTCGAACTGGCCCGGTTGATCAAGCAGGATCTGGGCGCGGCCGTCGACGTCGTCGACGAGGTGCACGGCTTCAGCTACTTCGACGCGCGCGACCTGCTCGGCTTCGTCGACGGCAGCGAGAGCCCCACGGGCGAGGCCGGCGACGAGGCCGTCTACATCGGCGACGAGGACCCCGGCTTCCGCGGCGGCAGCTATGTGATCGTGCAGAAGTACCTGCACGACATGGCCTCCTGGGAGGCGCTGCCCACCGAGGAGCAGGAGCGGGTCATCGGCCGTACGAAGCTCTCCAACGTCGAGTTCCCCGACGACGTCAAACCGGCGAACTCGCACGTCGCCCTGAACACGATCGTCGACGACGACGGCACCGAGCGGAAGATCGTCCGCGAGAACATGCCGTTCGGCGCCGTCGGCGAGGGCGACTTCGGCACGTACTTCATCGGCTACGCCCGGACGCCCGGCGTGACGGAGCGGATGCTGCGGAACATGTTCATCGGTGATCCGCCGGGTAACACGGACCGCATCCTGGACTTCTCCACCGCCGTCACCGGGGGTCTCTTCTACGTGCCGACCGCGGACTTCCTCGACGAGCCGAGCGACCCGTCACCCGGTGCTGCCGCTCCCGGCGGCTCCCTGAGCATCGGCAGCCTCAAAGGAGAGTGAGCACCATGACGCCCCCCGCCGTCTCCAGCAACCTCCACCGCGAACTCGCGCCCATCACGCCCGCCGCCTGGGAGGAGATCGAGGGCGAGGCACGGCGCACCTTCCAGCGCAACATCGCGGGCCGCCGCGTCGTCGACGTCCCCGAGGCGGGCGGAGCGCGCCTGGCCGCCGTCGGCACCGGGCACCGCTCCGCCATCGCGCCGCCCGCGACGGGCGTCACCGCACAGTTGCGTCAGGCGCAGTCCCTCGTGGAGCTGCGGGTGCCCTTCACCGTCACCCGGGACGCCGTGGACGACGTGGAGCGCGGCTCCAACGACTCCGACTGGCAGCCGGTGAAGGACGCGGCACGCGCCATGGCATTGGCCGAGGACACGGCGGTCTTCGACGGGTACGCCGCAGCCGGCATCGACGGTCTGCGCGCACGGACCTCCAACCCGGTGCTGAGCCTCCCGGCCGAGCCGCGCGACTACCCCGACGCCGTCAGCCAGGCGCTGACCTCGCTGCGTCTGGCCGGAGTCGAGGGCCCGTACGCGCTGCTGCTCGGCGCCGACGCCTACACGGCGGTCAGCGAGACCACCGACCAGGGGCATCCCATCGCGACGCATCTGAGCCGGATCCTGGACGGCACGCCGATCTGGGCGCCGGCCGTCGACGACGCGTTCGTCCTCTCCACCCGCGGCGGCGACTTCGAGCTGCGTCTCGGCCAGGACCTGGCGATCGGCTACGCGGGGCACGACGCGAACGGCATCGAGCTGTACTTCCACCAGACGCTGACGTTCCTGACGTACACCGACGAGGCCGTGGTCGTACTGAAGGGCTGAGCGGCGCAGGGCGCAGGGCGCCGAGGGGCGCACGGCAACGGGACACGGGCCCTCAACCGGCCGGAGACACGGCCCGGTCGGGGGCCCGCCGCTGTCTCAGCCGTGCGCCTTCCGCACCGGTACGGGCTCCCGGCCGGCCTGGTCGCGTACATGGTGGCGGCCGATCGGCAGGATCAGGGGGCTGCCGGAGACCGGGTCCTCGATGATCCGGCTCTCCAGGCCGAAGACCGTACGGACGCACTCCTGCGTCAGCACCTCGGCCGGGGTCCCGGCCGCGTGGAGGCGGCCGTCCGCGAGGGCGACGAGGTGATCGGCGTAGCGGGCGGCGAGGTTGAGGTCGTGCAGCACCATCACGACGGTGGTGCCGCGGCCGGCGTTGAGGTCCGTGAGCAGATCGAGGACGTCGACCTGGTGGCTGGCGTCGAGGAACGTGGTGGGCTCGTCGAGCAGCAGCAGATCGGTCTGCTGGGCGAGCGCCATGGCGATCCACACCCGCTGGCGCTGTCCGCCGGAGAGCTCGTCGACGGCGCGGTCGGCGAGGAGTTCCGTACGGGTGGCCTCCAGCGCGGCGGCCACGGCCTCGTCGTCGCGCCGGGTCCAGCGGGAGAAGGCGCCCTGGTGGGGGTGGCGTCCGCGGCCGACGAGGTCCGCGACGGTGATGCCCTCCGGGGCGATCGGCGACTGCGGCAACAGCCCGAGCGTGCGGGCCAGTTGCCGTGCGGGCAGCCGGTGCACCTCCTTGCCGTCGAGGACGACGCGGCCCTCGCGGGGCTCCAGCAGACGGGACATCGCGCGCAGCAGCGTCGACTTGCCGGAGGCGTTCGCGCCGACGATCGCGGTGACCCGGCCGGGCGGCACGGCGAGGTCGAGGCCCTCGATGACGGTCCGGTCGCCGTAGCCGAGGCGGAGGTGCTCGGCCGTCAGGGAGTGGGTGGTGGTCACAGCGAGCCTCCCGCCCGGTTGGTGCGGATGATGAGGTGGACGAGATAGGGGGCGCCGAGCACGCCGGTGACGACCCCCACCGGATACCGGGTGCCGAAGGCGAACTGCCCCGCGAGATCGGCGACGAGGACCAGCAGGGCGCCGACGAGCCCCGCGGGCAGCAGCAGCGAACCGCCGGGACCCACCAGCCGGGCGGCGATCGGCCCGGAGAGGAAGGCCACGAACGCGACCGGCCCGGCCGCCGCCGTCGCGAAGGCGATCAGCACGACCGCGGCGACCACCACGACGACGCGGGTGCGCTCGACGCGTACGCCGAGGGCCGCGGCGGTGTCGTCGCCGAGCTGCATCGCTCGCAGGCCGCGCGACTGCCGCAGCAGGACGGGGGAGAGGACGGCCAGCGCCACGGCCGCGGGCGCGATCCCGTCCCAACTCGCCCCGTTCAGGCTGCCGGTGAGCCAGCGCATCGCCTCCTGGCGGTCCCACTCGGTGGCCTGCGAGAGCACGTACGCGACGACGCTGTCGAGCATGGCCGAGATCCCGATGCCGATCAGGATGAGCCGGGTGCCGGCCACGCCGTCCCGGTACGCCAGGACGTAGATCAGCAGCGCCACCGCCAGCCCGGCCGCGATCGCGAAGACCGAGACCTGCGCGCCGCCCAGGGACAGCGTCACGATGGCGAGCGCCGCGGCCGCGCTCGCGCCGGAGCTGATGCCGATGACGTCCGGGCTCGCGAGCGGATTGCGCAGCATGGTCTGGAAGGTGACACCGGCCAGCCCGAAGCTGAAGCCCGCGACGAGGGCGAGGACGGCACGCGGCAGCCGCAGCCGCCCGACCGTGAAGGACGCACCCGGCACCTGCTCGCCGAGGATCACGCGGACCACGTCGTCGAGGGGGTAGAACGTCCGGCCCACCGTCAGCGTCACCACGAACACCGCGACGAGCAGGACCAGCAGGGCCAGCATCACGCCGCGGCGGCGCGCGGCCCGGCGGGCACGGCCGCGTCCGACGCGCTCCAGGGTCGCGGCGGACGGGGACGCGGCGGCGTCGGCAGGG
>NZ_LJGW01000203.1 GCF_001751255.1 Streptomyces nanshensis
CGCACGGGGACTGCTCGATCGTGCTGCTCTCCCGGCGGGGCGCGGACGCCCCCGGCACCGCCGGGCTGCTCGCCGAACTGGAGGCGGCGGGTGTACCGGCCCGTGCCGTGGCCGCCGACGTCGCCGACCGCGACGCCGTCGCCGCGCTCCTCGACCGGCTCAGGAGCGAGGGCACGCCGGTGCGTTCGGTCTTCCACGCGGCCGGCGTCACCCAGGCCACCCCCCTCGAGGTGATGAGCTCCGAGGAGTTCGCCTCGGTGACCGCGGCGAAGACCGACGGCGCGCGGGTGCTGGACGAACTGCTCGGCACGGAACTCGACGCGTTCGTCGTCTTCTCCTCCATCGCCGCCGTCTGGGGCAGCTCCCACAGCGGCGCCTACGCCGCCGGCAACGCCTACCTCGACGCCCTGGTGGAGCGCCGCAGGGCCCGTGGCGCCACGGCCACGTCGGTGGCCTGGGGCGTCTGGGCCGACGAGGGAATGGTCGACGAGGACACCGCGCGGAACCTGCGCCGCATCGGCCTGCGGGCCCTGCCGCCCGCGCGGGCGATCGCATCCCTCCAACTGACCCTCGACCGCGACGAGGCGGCGGTCACCGTCGCCGACGTCGACTGGGCACCGTTCACCACCAGTTACACGGCATCCGGGCCCCGCCCGCTGCTCGACGAGCTTCCGCAGGCGCGGGCGGCCCTGGACGCCGCCCCGCAGGGGGAGGCGGACGCCTCCGGCACCTTCCGCCGGGAGCTGCTGGCGCTCGACCCCGCCGCCCGGCGGAGTGCTCTGGTGGAGCTGGTGCGCGCGGAGACGGCGGCCGAACTGGGCTACGCCGACCACACGCGGGTCGAAGCGGACTGCTCCTTCCGCGATCTGGGCCTGGACTCGCTGGCCTCCGTCGGGCTGCGCAAGCGGCTGAACGCCCTGACCGGACTCGACACCCCCGTCACGCTCGCCTTCGACCACCCGACTCCGGAAGCGGTCGCCGCGTTCCTGCTGGAGTCGCTCGGGTCCGAGGCGGGCACGGGCGCGGGGTCCGCCGAGGACGCGCTCGACCGGCTGGAGGCCGCGCTGGCGGCCGCCGACACCGACTCGGTGGGCCGGTCGCGCATCACCATGCGCCTGAACTCCCTGCTCACGCGCTGGCAGTCGGGCGGGGCGCAGCCCTCGGGCGCCCCCGGGTCCGATGCCGGCGAGGACGACCTCGACGGCGCCTCGGACGAGGACCTGCTGACCATGCTCGGCCGGGAGTTCGACATCTCATGACGCGGCTCGTCACCTCATGACCCGGCCGCCCGATCCCGGCTCCGGTTCCTGAAGCCCGTACCTTCCGAAAGGTCCACCAGTGTCTGCACCTCCCCCAGACGGTCCGGCGTCGACCGAGAACCGGATGCGGCATTTCCTCAAGCAGGTCAGCGCCGATCTGCGGGTCGCCAGGCAGCGGCTGCGCGAGTACGAGGCCCGGGACGCCGCCGACCCGGTCGCCGTCGTCGGCATGGCCTGCCGGCTGCCTGGCGGCGTGCACGGCCCGGAGGAACTGTGGGGGCTGGTGTCCACGGGAACCGACGCCGTCTCCCTCTTCCCCGCCGACCGCGGCTGGGACACCGATCGGATCTACGACCCGAGCGGTGTGCGGCCGGGCACCTCCCTCACCCGGGAGGGCGGATTCCTGTACGGGGCCGGGGAGTTCGACGCCGGCTTCTTCGGCATCTCGCCCCGCGAGGCGCTGGCCATGGACCCGCAGCAGCGGCTGCTGCTGGAGACCTCCTGGGAGGCGCTGGAGCACGCCGCGATCGACCCGGCCGGTCTGCGCGGCAGCCGCACCGGCGTCTATGTCGGCGCCGCCCCGCAGGGGTACGGGTTCGACGTGCAGGGAGGCGGAGTCGGCCTGGAGGGCTACGGGATCACCGGGGTCTCCACGTCGCTGATGTCCGGCCGGATCGCCTACACCCTCGGGCTCGAAGGCGCGGCGGTGACGATCGACACCGCCTGCTCCTCCTCGCTGGTGGCGCTGCACCTGGCGGGCCAGGCCCTGCGGCAGCGCGAATGCGATCTCGCGCTGGTGGGCGGGGTGACGGTGATGGCCTCGCCCAGCGCGTTCGTCGAGTTCAGCCGGCAGGGCGGGCTGGCCCCGGACGGCCGCTGCAAGTCGTTCTCCGCCGAGGCGGACGGCACCGGCTGGTCCGAGGGCGTGGGCATGCTCGTCGTCGAGCGGCTGTCGGACGCCCGGCGCAACGGGCACGAGGTGCTGGCCGTCGTCCGGGGCTCGGCCGTCAACCAGGACGGCGCCTCCAACGGTCTCACCGCGCCCAACGGCAGGTCGCAGCAGCGGGTCATCCTGGACTCGCTGGCCAGCGGCGGCCTGTCCACGGCCGACGTCGACGTGGTGGAGGGGCACGGCACGGGAACGCGACTCGGCGACCCCATCGAGGTCCAGGCGCTGCTGGCGACCTACGGCCGGGACCGGGCCGCCGAACGCCCGCTCCGTCTCGGCTCGTTGAAGTCCAACATCGGTCACACCCAGTCGGCGGCCGGAGTCGCGGGCGTCATCAAGACGGTGATGGCGATCCGCAACGGGGTCATGCCGCCCAGTCTCTTCGCCGGCACCCCCACGGGCGAGGTGGAGTGGGACGGCAGCGGTGTGGAGCTGCTGGCCACCGAGCGGTCCTGGACGCGCGAGGACGGCCCCCGCCGCGCGGGGGTGTCGTCGTTCGGCATCAGCGGCACCAACGCCCACGTGATCCTGGAACAGTTCGTGCCGGAGCCCGGTACGGACACCGGTACGGAACCCGGCAGCGGGTCCGCCGCGGAGCCGACCGCCCCGGTGCCCGCGGTGGCGGGCGGCGCGGTGCCGCTGGCGCTGTCGGCGAAGTCGGACGCGGGCCTCAGCGGCCAGGCGGCTGCGCTGCGCGACCACCTCACCGCCCACCCCGGTCTGCCGCTGGCGGACGTGGCGCGTTCGCTGATGACGACCCGCTCCCTCTTCGACCACCGCGCGGTGGTGGTGGGGGAGCGCCCCGAGGTGCTCGCCGCGCTGGACCGGCTGGCGGCGTCGGCTCCGGGAGGCCCCGGCCCCGCCCGGTCGCGCGGGGTGTCCGCGGTCTTCTCCGGCCAGGGCTCGCAGCGTCCCGGCATGGGCCGTGAACTCGCCGCCGGCTTCCCGGTGTTCGCCGGGGCTCTGGACGAGGTCTGCGCGCTGGTCGATCCGCTGCTGGGCCGGAGCCTGCGCGAGGTGATGTGGTCGGACGCCGACGATGCCGGGGAGACGCTCGCGCGCACCGAGTTCGCGCAGCCGGCGCTGTTCGCCTTCCAGTACGCCCTGGCACGGCTGTGGCAGTCGTGGGGCGTGTCCTTCACCGCCGTCACCGGCCATTCCATCGGTGAGATCGCCGCCTCCGTCGTCGCGGGCGTGCTGTCGCCGGACGACGCGGCACACCTGGCGGTGACCCGGGGGCGTCTGATGCAGAGCCTTCCCGACGGCGGGGCGATGCTCGCCGTCAACACCACCGAGGCGGAGGCCGCCACCGCCCTCGACGGCGTCACCGGCGTCACGGTGGCCGCCGTCAACGGCCCCGACTCCCTGGTGCTGTCGGGCGAGGCCGCGGAGATCGACCGGCAGGCGGAGCGGTGGCGCGAGCGCGGCGTACGCGTCTCCCGTCTCCAGGTCAGCCACGCCTTCCACTCCCCGCTCATAGAGCCGGTGCTGAAGGAGTTCGCGGCCGCCCTGGAAGAACTCGACTTCCGCGAGCCGACCTCGGCGATCGTGCCCGCGGGCGACTCCGCCCACCCCGTACACACCCCGGAGTACTGGGTGGACCACGCCCGGCACGCCGTGCGGTTCCACGACGCGGCGACCCGGCTGCCCACCGGGGACGCCCTGGTCGAGATCGGGCCCGGGGCCGTGCTCACCCCGCTGCTCGCCGGGCACCGCGACGTCACGGCGACCTGTCACCGCTCCGGCTCCGAGACACGGACCGCCCTGGAAGCACTGGGGCGCCTCCACACGCTCGGCGTCACCCCCGACTGGGCCGCGGTCCTCGGCGAGGGCCGGTCCGTTCCGCTGCCCACATACGCGTTCCAGCACGAGAACTACTGGCTGGCGCCGCCGGAGGCGACGGAGGAGGTACGCGGCTCCGCCGTGGACCAGGCGTTCTGGGACGCGGTGGAGAAGGAGGACATGGCCGGCCTGGCCGGCACGCTGGGCGCACCGGCCGAACTGGAACCGGCCCTGCCGGCCCTGGCCCGCTGGCGCCGCGAGCGTACGCACCGGCAGCGGATGGACTCCTGGCGCTACCGCGTGACTTGGAAGCCCGCCGACCGTGCCGCGGCGGCACAAGTGGCGGGCTCCTGGCTGGTGGTGCTTCCGCACGGCGGCGGCGACCCGGCGCTCGTACGGTCGGTGACCCGGCTGCCCGCCGACGCGATCACCGTCGAACTGGGCCCGGAGACCGACCGGGCCGCCACGGCCGGAGCGCTGGCCGAGGCGGCCAAGGGCGTCTCGCTGCTGTCCGGCGTCATCAGCCTCGTCGAGACCCCCGAAGAGCTGCTGGTGCTGATCCAGGCGCTGGGGGACGCCGAGGTGGGAGCGCGGCTGTGGTGCCTGACCCGCCGGGCGGTGGCCACCGACGGAACCGAGGAGCCGGACCCGGCCCGCGCCGCGCTCTGGGGCGTCGGCCTGGTCGCCGGCCTGGAACACCCCGGGCGCTGGGGCGGGTTGATCGACCTGCCGGAGACCCTCGACGAGCGGGCCGCCGGCCGGCTGGGCGGCGTTCTGGCGTCCGACGACGACGAGGACCAGCTCGCGGTCCGTGCGAGCGGCGTACTGAGCCGCCGTCTCGTGCCCTTCCCCGCCGCACCCGAACCCGGCCGGTCCTGGCGCCCCGAGGGCCCGGTGCTGATCACCGGCGGGACCGGGGCGATCGGCGCACACGTCGCCCGCTGGCTGACCTCGCTCGGTCCCTGCTCCCTGGTGCTGGTCTCCCGGCGCGGCCCGGAGGCGCCCGGTGCCGAGCGGCTGCGGGACGAACTGCGGGAACGGGGCGCGCACGTGCGCGTGGAGGCCGCCGACGTCACCGACCGCGCCGGGATGGCGGAGCTGACCGCCCGGATCGCCGCCGAGGAGGGGCCGGTGCGCACCGTGTTCCACGCGGCGGGCCTCGGCCAGAGCACCCCGATCGACGGGATGACCCTGGAGGAGTTCCGCTCGGTGTGCGCCGCCAAGACGGCCGGGGCGCGGGTACTGGACGAACTGTTCGACGGCGCCGGCGACCTCGACGCGTTCGTCCTGTTCTCCTCCGCCTCCGCGATCTGGGGCAGCGGCCACTACGCCTCGTACGCCGCGGGCAACTCCTTCCTGGACGCGCTGGCCGAACGCCGGCGTGCCCGCGGCCTCGCCGCGACCTCGGTGGCGTGGGGCGTGTGGGCGCAGTCCGGCATCCTCGGCGCGGAGGGCGAGGAGCAACTGCGCCGCCGCGGCCTGGTGCCGATGGCGCCGGAGGACTGCGTCGCCGCCCTGGCCCAGGTCCTGGACCGCGACGAGACCCGGGTCACGGTGGCCGACGTCGACTGGGAGCCGTTCCTGGCCGGGTACACCGCGGCCCGGCCGCGCCCCCTGATCGAGGACCTGCCG
>NZ_LJGW01000212.1 GCF_001751255.1 Streptomyces nanshensis
GGCTCCTCGACGCCTGGTCGTACGCCGCGGGCACGGGCGGCGGTGCGGGCGGCCGGGGCCGCATCGGCCCCGCGGCGCTCGACGAGCTGTCCCGGGAGGTGGCCGACGACGCACAGGACGGCCCCGTCCATCTCGCGCGGCTCGTCGCGGCGATGGAGACCTCGGCGCAGGCGACGGGCGGCAGCCTCGCACGCGTCAGCGACACCCCGGCGGTGACCCGGGTGTGCGGAGGGGCGCTGCACCACCTGATCGAGGTCCTGCACGGCGACGGCCTGCGCTCGGCGACCACNTGGCCCGCGGTCTGGACGGCCGTACGCGGCTGCTCGTCCTCTCCGCCCTCCGGCCCTACTGGCAGGCACCCGTCCGCGCCCTCAGCACCCCGATGCGGGACGGGCAGTTGAGGGCGCCGCGGCAGCTCTGGCACGGCTGACCCGGCGGGCGGCCGTGCTCCCGCATGCGGCACCGCGTCCGGAGGCACACAGCCCGGCGACCGACAGCGCGGCCCAGCCGACCGACACCGCGACGGCCTTGGCCCGGGCCGGTCGCGGCAGCGTCGCCCCGAGCAGTGCGGCGTCGCCGAGGTCGGAGGCGACGCGTACGAGGGCGGCGGTGCGCAGCGCGGCGCCCTCCGGTGCGCACACCATCGCCAGGCCGCCGGCCAGGTCCCGCCAGACCAGCGGACGCAGCGAGATCCGTGTGGCCTCGGCGACTCGGCCGTCCTCGCCGGTGAGTCCCGAGGGCCGTGCCAGCAGCTCCGGCCGGGCCGTCACCGCGAGTCCGTACAGGGCCGTGGCGGCGCCCACCGCCCGCAGCAGCTTCACATGCACCGTGCCTCGCCTCGCCGTCCTCGTCGTCGCGGGCGGCGGCCGACGCGCGGCCCGCCCCTTGTGCCGTCCCGTGTACCCGGCGGGCAGGCGGGGAGACGCGTAAGGGGCGGGTCCGCGCATCCCCGCCCGCACACCCTGCCGCGCCGGGACGTCCGGGCGGCGGGTTCCCGAGGTCTGGAGGTCCGAGGACGGCATGGCGGAGACTCACGAAACAGGCACCGTCTTCCGGGTGGCCGGGCTCTCCGCCCCCGTGGAGATCCGCGTCGACCGCTGGGGCGTTCCACATCTGTACGCCGACCATCGCCAAGACCTCTTCCTCGCCCAGGGATTCAACGCCGCCCGTGACCGCCTCTTCCAGATCGACCTGTGGCGGCGCCGCGGACTGGGGCTGCTCTCGGAGGTCTTCGGCGCGCGCTACCTCGAAGCGGACCGTGCCGCCCGGCTGTTCCTGCACCGCGGTTCCATGGCGGAGGAGTGGCAGGCGTACGGGCCTCAAGTGGAGCCCGCGGCGCGGGCGTTCACGGCCGGGATCAACGCCTATGTGGAGCTGTGCCGGAGCCGGCCCTCGCTGCTGCCGCCGGAGTTCGCCCTCCTCGGGTACGGGCCGTCCCTGTGGGATCCGTCCGACGTGGCCCGCATCCGCAGCCACGGGCTCCACTACAACCTCGGCGAGGAGGTCGCGCGGGCGCTGACGCTGCGCGACTTCGGGCCGGAGGCGGAGGAGTTGCGGCGGATGCGCGAGCCGGGGCCGCACCGGCTGCGGGTGCCGGAGGGGCTGGATCTGTCCGTCGTCCCGGACGACGTGCTGCGGGTGTACCGGCTGGCGACGGTGCCGCCGTGGGCGCCCGGCGCACCCGGTGCGTCCGCCGCACCCGGCCGAGGTTCCGGCTCCGGTTCCGGGTCCGGAGCGGGGCCCGTGCCCGAGGGGTCGCGGGCGGGTCTGGACGGCAGCAACAACTGGGTCCTGGGTCCGTCCCGTACGGCAACGGGACGGCCGCTGCTGGCCAACGACCCGCACCGCGCGCTCACGCTGCCCTCGCTGCGCTACCTCGTCCATCTCTCCGCGCCCGGCCTCGATGTGATCGGCGGCGGCGAACCGGCGCTGCCCGGCGTCTCCATCGGGCACAACGGGCATGTCGCGTTCGGGCTGACGATCTTCCCCATCGACCAGGAGGACCTGTACGTCTACCGCACCGATCCGGACGACCCCACCCGCTACTGGTACGACGGCGGTTGGGAGCCGATGGTCCGGGTGACCGAGACCGTGCCCGTCAAGAGGACGGCGGACGACGTAGCGAAGGACATCGCCGCGAGGGAAGAAGAAGAGGTCGAGCTGTGGTTCACGCGGCACGGGCCGGTGATCCGCAGCCTGCCCGAGCGGAACGCGGCGTTCGCGGTGCGTGCGGCCTGGCTGGAGCCCGGCATGGCCCCGTATCTGGGCAGCATGAACTACATGGGGGCGCGCAGCGCCGCCGAGTTCACCGCGGCGATGCGGCGCTGGGGCTCCCCCGGCGAGAACCAGGTGTACGCGGACACCGCGGGCACCATCGGCTGGTGCCCGGCGGGCCGGGTTCCGGTCCGTCCGAACTGGGACGGCACGCTCCCCGTGCCGGGCGACGGCCGCTACGAGTGGGCGGGACACCAGGAGCCCGGACTGCTGCCCTCCGCTCGCGACCCGCGTACGGGCTGGCTCGCGACGGCGAACGAGATGAATCTGCCGCCGGACTATCCGAACGAGGAGCGCACCGTCACCTACGACTGGTACGCGCCCTATCGCTACCGGCGGATCGCCGAGACGCTGGCCGCCCGCGACGACTGGAGCGCCGAGGAGTGCGTACGGCTCCAGACCGACCACGTCAGCCTGCCCGCGCGGGCGATCCTGCCGCTGCTGGACGGTCTGGAACCGGAGCCTCGGGACGAGGAGACCGGCACGGATACGGATACAGACACGGACGACGGCACGGACGCGGCCCGCACCGCCCGGGACTTGAGCCGCGCCCTGGAGCTGCTGCGCGGCTGGGACGCGCGGCTCGGGACGGAGTCCGCCGCGGCGGCGCTCTTCGAGATCTGGTTCCGGCGCCATCTGCGTCCGGGCCTGCTGCGGTCCGCGCTGCGGCGCCTGGTGCCGGACGGGGAGATGGAGCGGGCGCTCTCCCGTGTGCTGCCGCCGGAGGACTCCGCCGCCGACGCCCGCGTCGACCTCGCGCTGCTGCTGACACCCGGCGACCGGCTGGGCCCCGAGCCCGACCGCGAGGTGCGCCGCGCAATCCGCGCCACGCTCCCCGGTGCCTGGGCGGAGGCGGAGCGGCTGCTCGGCGCGGACCCGGCTGGCTGGCGCTGGGGCGATCTCCATCACAGCCTGCTGCGGCATCCGCTGGCGGCGCTGGTGAGGGAGCGTACGGGCGGCGAACCGGAGTGGATGTCGGCGGGACCGGTGCCGCGGGGCGGCAGCGGCGACACCGTGGGCGCCACCGCGTACACCTCGGACTTCCGGCAGAGCGGCGGCGCCACCTTCCGGCTCGTCGTCGACGTCGGCGACTGGGACGCGTCGCTCGCCATGAACTCCCCCGGCCAGTCCGGCGATCCGCACAGCCGCCACTACCGCGACCTGTTCGCGGACTGGGCGGACGACGCGGCCTTTCCGCTGCTCTACAGCCGCGCGGCGGTGGAGGCGCACACGGAACAGGTCCTCCGCCTGGAACCCGGGCCAGTACCGGAGAACGGGCCGGCCCACCCGTCCGCCGGCCCGCCGCAGGGTCCGCCCGTGCAGTAGTTTTCCCGCGTACCGGACGGGGCGCGCGTCACATCCGCCTGCGGGAACCCGTCGCGTCCTCCGTCGGTTCTGCGAGAAGAGCGAGAAGAGGACGAGCAGCCGAGAAGGGGACGCGTGCCACGAGCGTCTCCGCGAGGACCGGACGCGACCCGGCACCCGGCTCTCAGCGTTCTCACAGGAAACGCACAGGCAACACTCAGAGAAGGCGCACAGGCTGTGTCCATGAACGACAACGCCGCAGCCGCCCGGCACCGTCCCTCCCGTGTCCTCGTCGTCGACGACGAGGACGCCCTGACCGACCTGCTCTCGATGGCCCTGCGCTACGAGGGCTGGGAGACGCAGGCGGCGGGCGACGGCACCTCGGCGCTGCGCACCGCCCGCGAATGGCGGCCGGACGCGGTCGTCCTGGACGTGATGCTGCCCGACATGGACGGACTGGCCGTGCTCGGCGGGCTGCGGCGCGAACTGCCCGACGTCCCCGTGCTGTTCCTCACCGCGAAGGACGCGCTGGAGGACCGGCTGGCCGGGCTGACGGCCGGCGGCGACGACTACGTCACCAAGCCGTTCTCCCTGGAGGAGCTGGTGGCGCGGCTGCGCGGGCTGCTGCGCCGAGCGGGCGCGCTGACCGTACGGGAGGAGTCCGTGCTCACCGTCGGCGATCTGACGCTGGACGAGGACAGCCGTGAGGTCGCCCGGGACGGTACGGAAATCGACCTGACCGCAACGGAGTTCGAGCTGCTGCGCTATCTGATGCGCAACCCGCGGCGGGTGCTGAGCAAGGCGCAGATCCTCGACCGGGTGTGGAGTTACGACTTCGGGGGCCGGGCCAACGTCGTCGAGCTGTACATCTCGTATCTGCGCCGCAAGATCGACGCCGGACGCTCGCCGATGATCCACACCCGCCGGGGCGCCGGATACGTCATCAAGCCCGCGGCGGACGCACCGGCGGCGGGCGGGACGGCGCCGTGACGCCGCAGCGCGGCGGCCGTGTCCGCAGGAGCCGTCCGCTGCGCACCCAACTCGTCGTCGCGGCGGTCGCGCTGCTCGCGGTGGTGTGCGCGGTGATCGGCACGATCACGGCGATAGCGGTCAACACCTCGCTGGAGTCCCGGCTCGACGACGAGCTGCGCGCATCGGTCCAGCGTTCCTTCGGCCCGCCGCGCGGTCCCCAGGGGGACTCGGACGACCTGCGCTTCGTCGCCATCCCGGGCCAGCCGATCGGCACCGTCGGGGCGCGCACCGGCGACGACGGCGAAGTGCAGCGGGCCGCGCGCAGCACGGACCCGGGCGGCGGCCCCGGCATGGATCTCGCCGACCGGCTGACCACGCTGACTGCCGCCCAGAGCACGGCACTTGACGGCGTGCCGCTCGACGGCCGCCCGCACACCGTGTCCCTGCCGGGCCTGGGCGACTACCGCGTCCAGTCCGGCGCGCTGCCCGGCGAGCAGCAGGGGCTGCTGGTCGGGCTGCCGATGAACGGGGTGCAGTCGACGCTGCGGACCCTCGTCGTGGTGGAGATCTGTGTGTCCGCAGCCGGGCTGGTCGCCGCGGGCCTCGCGGGCACGGCGATGGTACGGATCGCGCTGCGGCCGCTGCGCCGGGTGGCGGCGACGGCGGTCCAGGTGACCCGGCTGCCCCTGCACAGCGGCGATGTGGAACTGCCGCACCGGGTGGCCGAGCGGGACACGGATCCGCGTACCGAGGTCGGCCAGGTCGGCGCCGCCCTCAACAGCATGCTGGGGCATGTCTCCGCCGCGCTGGAGGCCCGGCAGGAGAGCGAGACGCGCGTACGCCGCTTCGTCGCGGACGCGAGTCATGAGCTGCGGACGCCGCTCGCGTCCATCCGCGGTTACGCGGAGCTGACGCGGCGGGTCTCGAGCGGCACGGTCCGTACGGACGGAGCGTACGGACCCTCGGGACAGCTCGAACTGACAGGCCAGGAAGGGCAGTCGGGGCCGCACGGGCAGCAACGCACAGGCGGGGAACGGGAGTCGGACGCCTCTTCCCCCAACCCCCAGGCCCCCGACGTCCGGTACGCCCTGAAGCGGATCGAGGCCGAGGCGACACGCATGTCCGACCTCGTGGAGGATCTGCTGCTGCTGGCCCGTCTGGACTCGGGCCGGCCGCTGGACGCGTCGGACGTCGGTCTCTCCTCGCTCGTCGTGGACGCCGTGAGCGACGCACGCGCCGCCGGACCGGACCACGTATGGCAGTTGGAACAGCCGGCCGAGCCCCTCGACGTACGCGGCGACGCACCGCGCCTCCACCAGGTGCTGGTCAACCTGCTCGCCAACGCCCGTACGCACACCCCTCCCGGTACGACGGTCACCACCCGGGTGCGGCCCTCGCCCTCCGGGGACGAGGTCGTCGTCGAGGTCGCGGACGACGGGCCCGGCATCCCCGCGGACGTTCTGCCGCACATCTTCGAGCGCTTCGCCCGCGGCGACTCCACGCGCTCCCGCGCCCACGGCAGTACGGGGCTCGGGCTGGCCATCGTGGAGGCGGTCGTCGCGGCGCACCACGGGCGCGTCACCGTGGAGAGCGTGCCGGGGCGGACGGTCTTCGCCGTACGGCTGCCGACGGCGGATCCGGAGCGGTGTGACTCCGGAGAGCGCGAGTCCCAACAGGCCCGGGAATCCCGGGAGTCACGACGTTCAGGGGAGCCCCACGGGCGGGACGCGCACCAGTGGGCCCGGGAGAAACCGGCGCCCCGCCAGGATTCACAGCGGACTCACAGCTACAGCAAGAACTCCTGACAGGCGGGTCGACGAGCCTACCGGCCATGCGAACACACACCTCGCCGCCGGAGGCACCAGCGGAGGCCATGCCAGCCCGCAGTCCGCTGGCCGTTCCCAGAACGGAACCGGCCCCGACCGTGCTCGACGTCGTCGTGCCCGTACACAACGAGGAGGGCTGCCTGGAGGCGTCGGTGCGGCGCCTCCACGCCTATCTCACCGGCCACTTCCCCTACGGCTTCCGCATCACCGTCGCCGACAACGCCAGCACCGACGGCACCTACCGCATCGCCACCCGGCTCGCGCTCGAACTCGGCGACGTGGTCGCCCTGCATCTGGAGCGCAAGGGACGGGGGCGCGCGCTGCACACCGTCTGGAGCCGTTCGGACGCGCCCGTGCGCGCCTATCTCGACGTGGACCTGTCCACCGATCTCAACGCGCTGCTGCCGCTGGTGGCTCCGCTGATCTCCGGGCACTCCGACATCGCCATCGGATCCCGGCTGGCCGGCGGGGCGCGGGTGGTGCGCGGCCCGAAGCGGGAGCTGATCTCCCGCTCGTACAACCTGCTGCTGCGCGGCTCGCTGCTCACGCGCTTCTCCGACGCGCAGTGCGGCTTCAAGGCGGTACGCGGCGATGTGGCGGAACGGCTGCTGCCGCTCGTGCAGGACGCCGAGTGGTTCTTCGACACGGAACTGCTGGTGCTCGCCGAGCGCGCCGGCATGCGCATCCACGAGGTGCCGGTGGACTGGGTGGACGATCCCGACAGCCGCGTCGATCTGCTTCCCACGGCGCTGGCGGATCTGCGCGGCGTATGGCGCGTGGGACGTGCCCTGGCGACGGGTGCGCTGCCGCTCGCCCGGCTGCGGCGTCCCTTCGGGGACGACCCACGCGACCACGCCCTGCGGGGAGTTCCCCGTGGACTGGCCCGCCAGCTCGCCGGATTCTGCGTCGTCGGTCTGCTGAGCACCCTCGCGTATCTGCTGCTGTACTCGCTGCTGCGGCAGGTGCTGGGCGCGCAGTCCGCCAACGCGCTGGCGCTGCTGCTGACCGCCCTGGGCAACACGGCGGCCAACCGCCGCCACACCTTCCGGGTACGGGGACGTACGGGGGTGGTACGCCATCAGGCGCAGGGGCTGCTGGTCTTCGCGATCGGGCTGACGCTCACCAGCGGTTCGCTCGCCGCGCTGGAGGCGGCGGCGCCGGATCCGCCGCACAGCACGGAGATCGCGGTCCTCGTCGTCGCCAACCTGGCCGCGACGCTGCTGCGTTTCCTGCTCTTCCGCACCTGGATCTTCGCCGGAGAGGACGGCAACGGCGGCCCCGCCCCCGGCGAGGACGCCGGCCGCGCGACGGGGCAGGGCCCCCGGCCCGCCGCCGGGCGGCACACCGGGGAAGAGAGCCCGGAGACCCACGACGGCCCCCGCACGGACAGCATCCCGGACGACCACACCCCCACGGAACGGACCACCGCATGACCGCCCTCACCCGCGCGCTCCCCTTCGCGCGCTCACCCCGCGCGGGGTCCGCCTCCGCGGCGGACCGCCCGCGCTGGGAACGCCCCGGCTACTGGGCGCTGCTCGCGCTCACGGCCGTCCTCTTCCTGTACGGGCTGGGCGCCTCGGGGTACGCCAACTCCTTCTACTCCGCCGCGGCGCAGGCCGGCAGCGAGAGCTGGAAGGCGTTCCTGTTCGGCTCCCTCGACTCGGGCAACGTCATCACCGTCGACAAGCCCCCGGCCGCGCTGTGGCCGATGGCCCTGTCCGTACGGCTCTTCGGCCTGGGGGCCTGGCAGATGCTGGTGCCGCAGGCGCTGATGGGCGTCGCCACCGTCGCCGTCCTCTACGCCGCCGTACGCCGCTGGTTCGGGCCCGCCGCCGGGCTCCTCGCGGGCGGCCTGATGGCGTTCACGCCGGTCGCGGCGCTGATGTTCCGGTTCAACAACCCGGACGCGGCGCTGTGTCTGCTGTGCGTGATCGCGGTGTACTGCCTGCTGCGCGCGCTGGAGGACACCCGCAGCAGGTGGCTGCTGCTGTGCGGCGTCGCGCTCGGGCTCGCCTTTCTCGTCAAGACGCTCCAGGCGTGGCTGATCGTGCCGCCGCTGGCCGTCGTCCATCTGGTGTGCGCACAGCCGCCGTTGCTCACCCGTGTCAAGCAACTCCTGCTCGCCGGGGCCGCGATGGTCGCAAGCTGCGGCTGGTGGATCGCCCTCGCCGAGCTGTGGCCCGCGGGATCGCGTCCGTACATCGGCGGCTCCCAGAACAACAGCTTTCTCGAACTGACCCTGGGCTACAACGGGTTGGGCCGCATCACGGGGAACGAGGTGGGCAGCGTGGGCCCGGGCGCCGGGCGCGGTCCGGGGCCCGGCGGCTACGGCGGCGGCCCGTTCGGCGGTCGCGGC
>NZ_LJGW01000199.1 GCF_001751255.1 Streptomyces nanshensis
GCCCGGCCGGAACCCGGTGGCGCCGGGACCGGCGGCCAGGACGGTACCGGCCGCGCCGGCGGACGTGACGGCCCGGAGGGCCACCAGCACCTCGTCGCCCTCGGCCGTTCGCGACGCGTCCTCGCGCGGCACGGCGACCTGGGCACCGAGCAGCCGGGGCACCAGCACATCGCCGTCGCGCACGGCGTACTGCCCCTCCCCGTGCGCCAGTACGGCGGGCAGTACGGCGGCGGAGGTCTCCCGCTCGTCCAGGTCCACCAGGACGAACCGGCCGGGGTGNACTGGGCGGAGCGCAGCAGTCCCCAGACCGCGGCCTGTGCCGGGTCCGGCAGCTCCCGCGGAGTGGCGGCCACCGCGCCGCGGGTGAGGACGACGAGCCGGCTGTCGCCGGTGTGCTCGGCCGCGAGCCACTGCTGGAGCAGTTCCAGCGCACGGGCGGTCGCCTCGTGCGCGGCCCGGGGCGGTTCGCCCTCCCCGCCCGGCCACCACACCACGAGGGCCTCGCCGACGGGTTCCCCCGTGCCGAGCTCCTCGCCCGCGGAGACGGCGGTGCGCAGCTCCGGCACCGCGTCGCGCCACCGCGCGGGGACGCCGGTGCCGCCCACCACCGTCCACTGCCGGTGCTCCCGCTCGGGTACGTCACCGGCGGGGACCCACTCCAGACGGAACAGGCTGTCGCGGACGACGGACCCGGCGGTCTCCACCGCGTCGATCGGACGGACCGTCAGTCCGGTCACGGTCGCCACGGGCGTACCGTCGCTGTCCGCGAGTTCCAGGGTGCCGGGTCCGTCCGCTCCGCCCGACAGCCGGACCCACAGCGAGGTGGCGCCCGGAGAGTGCAGGGTGACGCCCTCCCACAGGAAGGGCAGCCTCCCGCCGTCCCCGCCGCGCAGGGCCAGGGTGTGCAGGGCGGCGTCGAACAGTGCCGGGTGCAGTCCGAAGCGCAGCGCCTGGGCGTGCGCCTCCTCGGGCAGCTCGATCCGTGCGTACAGGTCGTCGCCGGCCGACCAGGCGGCCGTCAGGCCGCGGAAGCGCGGGCCGTAGTCGAGTCCGGCGTCCGCCAGCCGCTCGTAGAGGCCGGTCAGATCCACCGGGCGGGCGTCCGGCGCGGGCCACCGGGACCGGACGGGGGCGGGCGCGGCCGGAGCCGTCAGGGTGCCGGTGGCGTGGGTGGTCCAGACACCGGGCTCGGCGTCGTCGGCGCGCGAGTACACCGCGACGGTCCGTTCGCCCTGGGCGTCGGGTTCGCCGACCTCGGCGCGCAGCAGCCGCGCGTCGCCGGGTTCGAGCACCAGGGGGCTCTGGAGCAGCAGCTCGCCGACGCTTCCGGCGCCGGCCAACCGGCCCAGGTGCAGGGCGAGTTCGACGAAGGCGGTACCCGGCAGGAAGACCCTGCCGCCCACCACGTGCTCCGCGAGCCAGGGCTGCGCCGAGAGCGACAGCCGGCCGAAGGCGGTGAGCGCCGTGCCGTCGACGGCCGTGGTCACCGCGCCGAGCAGGGGGTGCCCGGCGGGTTCGAGTCCGGCGGAGGCGACGTCCCCTGCCGTCACCTCGTCCGGCCAGTAGCGGGTGTGCTGGAACGGGTAGGGGGGCAGCGCGACGGGCCGTGCGGCCGTCCCGGCGTGCACGCGCCGCCAGTCGACCGGCACGCCGCCCGTCCACAGCCGGGCCAGCTCGGCCAGGAACTCCGCCCGTCCCGGCGGGGTCCGCGGGCCGAACCCGGTCTCCAGCACCTCGCCCTTCTCCGGGGCGGGCGCGGGTTCCGGGGTGTCGTCGGCGACGGCCTCGGCGAGGGTGAGGTCTCCGGCCAGATGGGCGGCGGCGAGGGCACCGTCGCCCGTTCCGGAGAAGGCAGCCGGCTCGACTCCGTGGTGGCGCCACATACGGGCCAGCGCGAGGCAGCCGGTGACGGAGACGAGTCGTGCCGGTGCCGCCGGGCCGAGCAGTCCGGCGGCCTCGCGGCCGGTGGCGGCGGCGAGTTCGGCGGTCACCTCGTCGAGCGCGGCGGCGAACCCCGGCAGGCTCTCGCCACACGCGCGGATGCCGGCCGCGTCGACGGGGCC
>NZ_LJGW01000204.1 GCF_001751255.1 Streptomyces nanshensis
CCGGCGCCCGCCGCGTCCTCGCAGACGGGCGCCGACCAGCGGACAGGCGCCAAGCCAACTACAGGCGCTGCGACCGGCGTTGCAGCAACAGCAGCCACGCCAGATACAGCCCGCCGGTGACCCCGGTGACCACGCCCACGGGCACGATCCCCGGCAGCCGCTGCGCGGCCCAGTCCGCCAGCGCCGCCAGCAGGGCGCCCATCCATGCGGCGGGCAGGATGTTCGGTCCGCTCGACCGCGTGAGGCGGCGGGCTAGTTGGGGAGCCGCCAGGGAGATGAAGGGGATCGGCCCCGCCGCCGCGACCGACATCGCNGTCAGTCCCGTACCCGCCGCGAGCAGCACCAGACGCGTACGCTCCGGGGCGACGCCGAGGGCCGCCGCGGCGTCGTCGCCCATCTCCAGCAGGGCCAGCCGGCGGGCGTGCGCGAGGACGACCGGCAGCAGAAGCAGGACGCCCGCGGCGGCCACGCCCGCGTCGCTCCAGCCGCGCCCGCCGAAGCTGCCGATCATCCATGTCGCGGCCTCCGCGGCCTTCCCCAACTCGGCCCGTACGAACAGGAACCGGGTGCAGGCGCCCAGCACCGCCGATACGCCGATGCCGATCAGCACCAGCCGGAACCCGTGGACGCCGCCACGCCAGGCCAGCAGATAGACCGCGCCGGCGGTCACCAGCCCGCCGGCGACCGAGCCCGTGGCGGTGGCGGCCGTACTCGCGTCGAGCAGGATGATCGCCACCAGCGCCCCCGCGGAGGCGCCGTTGCCGAACCCGATGATGTCCGGACTGCCCAGCGGATTACGGGAGACGGACTGGAAGACGGCTCCGGAGGCGCCCATCGCGAACCCCACCAGCAGCCCGTCCAGGACGCGCGGCAGCCGCAGGTCCACGACGACGAACCGGGCACCGGGCGGCCCCGACCCCAGCAGCGTGCGCACCACCTCGGCGGGGGAGAGCGGGAACTCGCCGAAGCCGATGGCTGTCACCGCGGCCGCCGCCCCGGCCACCGCGAGGAGCACCGAGACCAGCAGCGCGCGGGGTGCGAAGCGCAGCGACCACCCGCCGCGCAGACGCACATGGCCGCGGCCCGCGGCGACCGACACCGGGCCCGTCACAGCTTCACCACCCTGCTGCGCTTGACGAGATGGATGAAGAGCACGCCGCCCAACAGCGCGGTCACGATGCCGACTTGGATCTCCGAGGGCGGGGCGACGACCCGTCCCACGACGTCGGAGACGAGCAGCAGCACCGGGGAGAAGACGGCGCAGTACGGGAAGAGCCAGCGGGCGTCGGGGCCGCAGACGGGACGCACCGCGTGCGGCACCATCAGGCCGACGAAGCCGATCGGTCCGCAGACCGCCGTGGCGCCCCCGCACAGCAGCGTCACGGCGGCGACGGACAGCACCCGGGTACGTCCCGGTGCCGCCCCCAGCGAACGGGCCGAATCGTCGCCCAGCGCCATGGCGTTGAGGGGACGGGCCAGCCCGAGCGCCAGCACGGTGCCGGCGAGCAGCAGGGGGGCGGCCTGGAGAAGCAGCCGGCCGTCCCGTCCCGCGAGGCTTCCCACGTCCCAGTCGCGCATCCGGTCCAGGGCCTCCAGATCGAGGAGTTGGAGCCCGTTGACGTAGCCGCTGAGCGCGGCGCTCACGGCGGTGCCCGCGAGCGCGAGCCGTACGGGGGTCGCGGCGCGGCTGCCGGCGAGGGCGTTGACCAGGACGGCGGCGACGGCCGCCCCCGCGACCGCGAACCACAGATAGCCCTGGAAGGTGCGCACCCCGAACAGGCTGACGGCCGTGACCACCGCCGCGGACGCGCCCGCGTTGACGCCGAGCAGCCCCGGGTCGGCGAGGGGGTTGCGGGTGAGCGTCTGCATGACGGCGCCCGCGAGGCCCAGGGCCGTGCCCACCGCGATCCCGATGAGGGTCCGCGGCAGCCGCAGGTCGTGGACGATGGTCTCGTTCTTGCCGACCGGGCCGCGCGTGAGGCCGTCCCACACCTGGTCGAGGGGGATGTGGTGGGTGCCCACCGACAGACTCAGCGCGGCGGCGGCCACGAGCAGCACCAGGCCCGACAGCAGTCCGGCGGGCCGCAGGGCGCGGCGCCGCGGCGGCGCACCGGGATCGGGCGCTGTGCCGGTGTCGCGGGACGCCTCGCGGGAGGCGGCCGGGGCCCTGCGTTCGACGGCGGAGAGCCCGCTCACGGTCTCTCCGGGCGGGCGCCCGCCCCACTGCCGGAGACACTGCCGGAGACACCGCCGAATACGGCACCGGACGCGTCACCGCTCATGTCGCCCCCGGCGTCCGGCACTTCGGGCCTGCCGGCCCGCAGACGTACGCACTCCTCGTAGGAGGGCAGCAGCCCGAGGTCCGCGGCCTCCGCGAGCGTCGGCGCCGCCGCGTCCTTGGGTGAGAGCAGCGGCGTCACCTCGGAGGGCCAGGCGATGCCGAGCGCCGGATCGAGCGGATGGACGCCGTGTTCGCGGTGCGGCGCGTACCCCGTCGAGCACAGATAGACCACGGTGGCCTCGTCGGTGAGCGCCAGGAAGGCGTGCCCCAGCCCCTCCGCGAGATACAGCGCGCTCGCGGAACCGCCGAGCCGTACGGCCTCCCACGCGCCGAAGGTGGGCGACCCGTGCCGTACGTCCACGACCACGTCCAGCACCTCACCGGCCACACATGTGACGTACTTGGCCTGGCCGGGCGGCACGTCCGCGAAGTGCACGCCGCGCAGCGAACCCCGCCGCGAGACCGAGCAGTTGCCCTGCGCGAAGCCGGGGGAGGCCCCCGTCGCCTCGGTGAACTCACCGGCGCGGAACCACTCGTGGAAGGCGCCCCGATCGTCCCGGTGCACGGACGGCGTGTGCACCCACGCTCCCTCGATGCTCAGCGGACGCATCAGATCCCTTTCCGGGCCGCCCGCAGGGCCGCCTCGTGTGCCGGGCCGCCGTGGACGACCGAGGAGAACGCACGGGTGAGCACGGTGCGCCAGTCCGGCGGCGGCGGTTCGCCCACCGCCGCCCATCTGCCGTGGCCGAGCACGCTCCAGGCCGGGCGGCGGGCGCGGCGCCGCAGGGAGGCGCTGCTCATGGGCCGTACGCGGTCCGCGTCCTCGCCGCAGAGCCGGTAGATCTCCCGTGCCAGGCCGTACCAACTGGTGCGTCCGGCGGACGTCGCATGGAAGACGCCCGTGGCCGCGGCGGCGGGCAGCCGCCCCAGCGCCAGCAGCCGCCCGGCGACCTCACGGGTCCAGGTGGGCTGGCCGAACTGGTCGTCGACGACGTCCGCTTCGCTGCCCGCGGCGGCGCGCTCGGCCAGGGTGCGCACGAAGTTGCCGCCGTGCGCGCCGTAGAGCCAGGCCGTGCGCACCACCGTGCCCGAGTGCGGAAGGGTCTCCAGCACGGCACGCTCCCCGGCGAGTTTGCTCCGCCCGTACGCCGAGCGCGGGCTCGTACGGGCGTCCTCGGAGTACGGGGCGTCCGCGTCGCCGGAGAAGACGTAGTCCGTCGAGACGTGCAGCAGCCGCGAGCCGGCGTCCGCGCAGGCGCGGGCGAGGACGGAGACGCCGTGTGCGTTGGCCTGCCATGCCCCGCTCTCGTCGTCCTCGGCGCCGTCGACGTCCGTCCAGGCGGCGCAGTTGACGACGACGGAGGGCCGCGCGCGTTCCAGTACGCGGGTCACGGCGGCCTCGTCGGTGAGGTCCAGTTCCGGGCGGGTGAAGGGCAGCGCCGGGACGCCCGCCGCGGAGAGGACGTCGCACACGTCCCGGCCGAGCATCCCGCCGGCCCCGGTGACGAGCCATCCCGTCAACGCGACCACTCCTCACGGTGGTTGCGGTACCAGGCGACGGTCTCGTCGAGCCCGTCGTCGACGGAGCGCAGCGGCCGGTAGCCCAGCTCGTCGCGGATGCGGCTCCAGTCCACGGAGTAGCGCAGATCGTGCCCCTTGCGGTCGGGGACGTGCTCGACGCGCTCCCACGTCGCCCCGCATGCGGCGAGCAGCCGTTCCGTCAGTTCGCGGTTGGTCAGTTCGGTGCCGCCGCCGATGTTGTACGTCCGTCCGGCGAGGCCCTTCTCCAGCACCAGGCACAGGGCGCGGCAGTGGTCCTCGACGTGCAGCCAGTCGCGGACGTTGCGGCCGTCGCCGTACAGCGGCACGGTCAGTCCGTCGAGCAGGCGGGTGGTGAAGAGCGGAACGACCTTCTCCGGGTGCTGCCGCGGTCCGTAGTTGTTGGAGCAGCGGGTCACGCGGACGTCGAGTCCGTGGGTGCGGTGGTAGGCCAGCGCCAGCAGGTCGGAGCCCGCCTTGCTCGCCGAATAGGGGGAGTTGGGGTCCGGCGGCGCGTCCTCCGTCCAGGAGCCCTCGGCGACGGATCCGTACACCTCGTCCGTGGAGACGTGCACGAAGCGGTCGACGCCGTGGCGTACCGCCGCCTCCAGCAGGGTCTGGGTGCCCAGGACATTGGTGGAGACGAACTCGCCCCCGGCGGCGATGGACCGGTCGACGTGGGACTCCGCGGCGAGGTGCAGCACGGCGTCGTGCCGTGCCATCAGCGTGTCCACGAGGGAGGCGTCGCGGATGTCGCCGTGTACGACGTCGAGGCGGGCATCGTCCCGTACGGCGCGCAGATTGCGTTCGTCGCCGGCGTAGGTGAAGGCGTCGAGCACGGTGACGCCGCTGACGCCGGCGCCGTCGCGGTGCTCGGGCGCGAGGAGGGCGCGGACGAGGTGGGAGCCGATGAAGCCGGCTCCGCCGGTCACGAGAGTACGCATGGGATCCCGTTCACGAGGTGAGGTGGACGCTGCTGTGGTCGCCGAGGACGAGGCGGTGGGCGCGCGGGGCGCGGGGCGCCCCGGTGACGTGGACGGTCCGTCCGATCAGCGACCCCTCGATGCGGCCCGCACGGTCGATGTGCGAACCGGTCAGCACGATGGAGAACTCCACCTCGCTGGAGTCGATGACGCAGTCCTCCGCGACGGAGGTCGACGGGCCGATGTAGGCGTCGCGTACGACGGTGCCCGCGCCGATGACCGCGGGCCCGACGATGCGGGAGCGCACGATCTCGGCGCCCTCCTCCACCCGTACGCGGCCGACGAGTTCGCTGTCCGCGTCGACCGCGCCCTCGACCCGTCCGTCCACGCCCTCCAGGACGGAGCGGTTGACCTCCAGCATGTCGATGACGTTGCCGGTGTCCTTCCAGTAGCCCGTCACCGTCGAGGCGTGCAGCGCGTGCCCCCGGTCGATGAGCCACTGGAGGGCGTCGGTGATCTCCAGTTCGCCGCGTGCCGAGGGCCGGATGGCGCGTACGGCCTCGTGCACGGCCGGAGTGAAGAGATAGACGCCGACGAGCGCGAGGTCGCTGCGCGGGTGCGCGGGCTTCTCCTCCAGGCTCACCACCCGCCCGTCCGGGCCGAGTTCGGCGACGCCGAAGAGGGCGGGGTCGGCGACCTTGGTGAGCAGGATCGCGGCGTCCGGGCGGTCGCGGCGGAAGCCGGCGACGGGTCCGGCGATGCCGCCGACGATGAAGTTGTCGCCGAGATACATCACGAAGTCGTCGTCGCCGAGCCAGTCGCGGGCGATCAGCACGGCGTGCGCCAGCCCGAGCGGCTGCTCCTGCCTCAGATAGGTGACGCGGGCGCCGAACCGGGAGCCGTCCCCGACGGCCTCCTCGATCTCGGCCGCGGTGTCCCCGACGACGATGCCGATCTCGGTGATGCCCGCCTCCACCAGCGACTCGATGCCGTAGAAGAGGACGGGCTTGTTGGCCACCGGTACGAGTTGCTTGGCCGCGGTGTGGGTGATCGGGCGCAGACGGGAGCCGGTCCCTCCGGAGAGGACGAGAGCTTTCACTGGGATCATCCTTGCTTCACGGGGCCGGGCTGCGAGGCCCTGGCGGCGGGGAGTGGGGGAGCCGTGCCGTCGGCGTTCTGCCGGTGCCACAGCCGGGCGTAGAGGCCGTCCGCCGCGAGGAGTTCCTCGTGGGTGCCGGACTCGGCGACGCGGCCGTCCTCCAGGACGACGACGGTGTCGGCCTGTGCGGCGGTGGCCAGGCGGTGGGCGACGAGCACGGTGGTGCGCCGCCCGGAGGCGGCCGAGGTGACCTGGGTGATGACGCGTTCCGCCGCCGGGTCGAGCGCGGAGGTGGCCTCGTCCAGCAACATCAGCCCGGGGTCGACGAGTTCGGCCCGCGCGAGCGCGATGAGCTGCCGCTCGCCCGCGGAGAAGTTGCGTCCGCGCTCGCCCACCCGCTGGCGGAAGCCGAACGGCTGCGACGCGATCAGGGGCAGCGCTCCGGTCGCCCGTGCCGCGGCCTCTACCTCCGCGTCCGGGGCGTCGGGACGCCCGTAGCGGATGTTGGCGGCGATGTCCCCGGTGAACAGGTGCGGTTCCTGCGGTACGTAGCCGGTCAGCCGCCGGTACGCGGAGGCCGGGTAGTCGCGGATGTCGGTGCCGCCGACGAGGATGCGTCCCTCGGACGGCTCGTGGAAGCGCAGCAGCAATTTGACGAGGGTGGACTTGCCGGCGCCGGTCCTGCCCACCAGCGCCGTCGTCCGCCCGGCCGGCACCGTCAGGCCGACTCCCTGGACGGACGGCTGCGGCGCACCGGGGTAGGTGTGGCTGACGGAGCGCAACTCGACCTCGCCGGTGAGCCGTTCGGGCAGCGCCGCGCGGGCCTGCTCGTCTGCCGGCGGCGTCGGCAGCCGCAGCAGCTCCACGGTGCGGCGCAGTCCGACGGCGGCCTGCTGGTAGCTGTCGAAGGCCATCGAGAGCTGCTGGATGGGGGAGAAGAGCATCCCCAGGCAGAGCATGAACGCGATGAGGACGCCCGGGGCGAGCGTGCCGCCCGCGACCCAGACCGCTCCCACGAACAGCACGAGCGCCTTGGCGAGTTCGGAGCACAGATTGACGGAGGGGAAGTAGACCGAGGCGTAGCGCTGCGCCCGCAGCCGTGCCGCGCGGTAGGAGTCGGACAGCTCGTCGAAGGCGCTGGCGGTGTCCTGCTGCCGGTTGCCCGCCTGGGCGACGCGCAGCGCCGAGACGTTCTCCTGGAGCGAGGAGTTGACCTCGCCGATCCGGCGCCGTGCCTCCGCGTACGCCGCCGACGACAGGCGCCAGAAGACGACGCTGGCGATGGCGACCAGCGGCAGCGGTGCCAGCGCGACGAGCGCCAGCGGCAGATCCACGGCGAGCATCACGACCGTCACACCGGTCACGGTGGCCAGCGACGCGACGGCGGTCAGCAGATGCGACTGGAGGAAGGTCGACATCGCCTCGATGTCGTTGGCCATCCGCGTCATGATCTGGCCGCTGCGCTCGTGCTCGTAGAAGTCGATGCCCAGGCGCTGGAGTTGGGCGAAGGAGCGTACGCGCAGCCCGTACAGCACCCGTTCGCCCGCGCGCCGCGCCACCTGGCTCTGCAGGACCATCACCGCCCAGCCCGCGAGGACGAGGCCGAGCGCCAGCAGGGCCGAGTCGCGCAGCACGTGCCCCGCACCGGCACGGACGCCCGAGTCGAGGCCGCGGCGGACGAGCAGCGGCAGCGAGGTCGTGGCGGCGGTGTCCAGGACGAGCAGCGCGAGGCCCAGCAGCAGCGCCCAGCGGACGGGCCGGAGCAGAGCGCGCAGGTTGATGTGCGGGCGTGGGGCGCGCAGTTCGGCCTCGTCGAGGTGCGGATCGTCCGTCCCGCGGCGGTCGCGCCCGGCGGGGTCTCCCGCGTCG
>NZ_LJGW01000107.1 GCF_001751255.1 Streptomyces nanshensis
GCCGTGCCACGGGCGGCCAGCGGCAAGATCCTCCGGCGAGCGCTGCGGTGACAGAGGGGCGGTACGGGCGCATGGCTGCCGGATCCCACACCAGCGCCGTCGGGTACGTGTCCCACGCGCCGGAGCGCCACAGCCGCAGGTCAACGTGGTACACCACCCGGCCGTCTGCCCAGTCGGCCCGCGCGCGGACGACGCACAACTGCCAGCGGCCCCGCCACCGCACGTACATCAGGCAATCGTCCCCGGGAGGGTAGACGCGCATGCGGGGCGGCCGCCCGTCCTCCGGACGCCAGGGACGGGCCTCGACCGCATCGCGCTCCACCCTCACGACTCCGCTCCGGTGATCAGACGCCACGCCGCCTCCACCGCAGGAGCAGCGCGCCGTACAACGGGCCGGTCCGAGCGCGGGGTGCCGGTGACCGTACGGCGGTCGATCCCGTGCGCCGCCAAGTGGACCGCATGCGCCCGCTCATCGGTGCCGACGTACGAGCGGAGCGTCTCCGGCGGGACAGCGGCCACATCACCGGCGGAACGTAGCCCCGCAGCGCGCATCCGCTCCGCCTGGTCACGGGCGATGCCCAGGTGACTGACGTCCCACCCCCTTATGAAGCCCGCCGCGTCCTCGACTGCGACCTTGCGCACCGCGCCCAGGTGGGCGTCGATCGCAGCCAGCCGCGCGAGGAACGGGTTCGGCCCTACGCCCAGACGGAGCGCCAGGCCGTAGCGCTCCCGTGCCACCAGGTTCACCATCCCCGCGACGGCGCCGGGGGAGTGTCCCGCTCGTACGGACCGCGTCAGGTCGACGAGCGCGGAGCCGGGAGGCTGCAGTTCGACCTCGTCCTCCAACTCGGCGAGGAGCCCGGCGAGTTCCAGGAGATGACCGGTCAGGTTGGGGTGCAGCCAGCAGCACAGAACCCCTGCTCCTGGCGCCGCTGCCGGCATCGATCCCCTCCCGTCCCCGGGCGGCTCAGCTTATCCCGATTCGAATGAACGTACGAGAATGCATCGCCGTGCATACGCGAGTGGGATCCGGGGCGAGCCTGCAGCCGGCCGGTAGCGGGTGATCCCGCGGCGACAGGTAAGCGGTGCGCGTCCGAGCGAGGAGGGGCCCACGGTGACGAACCGGACAGCCTCTTGACCCTGCGTTCGGTCGCAAAGCGTCTTGTGTTCATTTAAACGACGTCGTTTACTTCTCTTATGGCGTTGAAGCGGATTACGGTGCATCTCTCTGTGCAGCAGGCGTCTCGGTTGCGGCTGTTGGTAAAGCGGCATCGGGAAGCGGAGACGAAATATGCGAATGGCCTTACCGCGGAGTGGGCGGAGGGGCTGTCCGAACCTGCGGGGACGGGGGAGTGGGAGCGGGCGGTCAGGGCGCTGCGGCGGCAGGCCCGGATGGAGGCGGCCCGGGTGCGGCCCGTGCGGTGGCCGTCGCTCGACGTGCTCATGGGCCGGGCGCTGGAGGCGCGGCTTCAGGTTCCTGACGTGGCCGGGCCGTGGCTGCCGCTGACCCGTGAGGAGCGGCAGCGGCTGTCGTTGTCGGGCCGGTGGCCGGCGAGTGTGTCCGGCTGCGAACACGGCACGGTGGAAAGGGCGTTCAGCCTCGATGAGGGGCTGGTGCTGCGTCTGCGTACGGCGGCGTGGCGCGTGTCGGAGCCGGTCTTGCAGGAGCTGGAGGCGAAGGGCCTGACCGGTCCGCGGCGGGACCTGAGCGATGAGGCACGCGCGGAGCGTGAGCGGCTCGCCGTGCTGCTGTATCCCTCCAGCCGGATCGCCCGCGAGGCGGTCGAGTACCACTGGCCCACCAGCGATGAAGAAGACCTCAACGAGTGAGGATGGGGGATTTTAAACGACGTCGTTTATTCAAATCCGGCTCTCTGAAGGGCTTTCAACTGCCGCCGTTGGGCTTCTCTGTTCAATTGCGTGAGGCGCGCTGCGGGGTTTACGGTTATTCAGTTCCGGTCATTGATGCGGCACGTGATTTCGATTCTGAGAAACGAGGAAGGGGAAATGGGCGGTGGGGAAGCGGAAGGGTTTCGGCCCGGTACAGATGGCGGACTACGCCGGGCTGCAGCAGTGGCAGATCGAGCGGGGGCAGGCCAAGGGGCTGGTGCCGGCGCCGGAGTTGGCCAGCGGGCGCTGGTCGGACGAGCAGGCCGCCGCGGTTCACGCGCGGCGTGAGGAGATCCTCGGCGTGCTCGGTACGCACCCGGGCTACGGCGCCCGGCGCACCGCGGAGATGCTGGCGGAGGCCACGGGGATGGAGCTGTGGCCGTGCGACGTCGAGCAACTGGCCGCGCAGGGTGTCGTCGAGGAGACCGGGGAGTGGAAGGACTTCACGCTCTACGACGCCCGGGTGGCCGCGGCGCCCTCGCCGGAGGTCGCCGCCGGGCTGCGGGAGGTCGTCGCGGAGCGGGTGGCGTGGTGGGAGCGCAGCGCCAGTACCGAGGCGGCGGCGCGCCGGTGCGGCTGGAGCGTCCGGGAGTTCGAGCGGGCCGCACGCGAGCAGGGTGTCGAGCCGGGCCGGTTGGGGCGGTGGGCGCTGCAGGACGTGGAGCGCCTGGCGGGCCACGGAGCGATGGAGGGCGATGTGCGGGCAGCCCGGATGCTCGGCCCGGACGAGGCGGCGGCCCATCTGGGCATCCGGCGCCGGGAGTTCGACTACGTCGTCGAGGCGGGCTGGATCGTCCCGGTCTCCCGCGTCAAGCGGACCGTGTGGGAGGGCTCGCGGCACTACAGCAAGACCGTGGAGGTGCCGCTCTACCGGCAGTCCCACCTCGATGCGGTGCTGAGGATCGAGGATGTGGACTGGGAGCGCGTCCGCGCGCTCAAGCCGCGGCAGGTCTCCCCGCTGCGGCACCTCGCCCGGCTCGCGCCGAAACGCGCGGAGGCGGTACACGCCTTCGCCGCCCGGCTGCGCGAGGAGCACGGCCTGATCGTCTGGACCCGGTACGCCAACCTGCGAAACCGGTGGTGGATCGACTGGGAGCCGCGCGAGGACGGCACCCCGGCCCGCGAGGACGTCGCCGCGCTGCTCGCCGAGGACTCCGCCCTCGCCCCGTACGCCGACACGGTCAAGTTGCTGAGCGCGGTGGGTGAGACGGTGCACTTGGCCCGGCGGATGCTGCAGCCCGGCGCATCGGTCGTCCTGGACACCGAGACGCACGACCTGTACGGGAGGGTCATGGACATCGCCGTGATCGACAGCCACACCGGCGAAATCCTCCTGAACACCCTGGTCAACCCCGAAATCCCGGTGACGGCCGAAGCGTTCGACGTGCACCACATCAGTGACGCGATGGTCGACGGCGCGCCCACCTGGGACCAGGTGCTGCCCGAGGTCCTGCGCGTCACCGAGGGCCGCACGGTCCTCGCCTACAAGGAGGAGTACGACCGTACGGTCATCAAGGAGGACTGCCGGCGGCTCGGTCTGAAGCCGGGGCATCTGGGCAAGCCGGCGACCTGGGAGTGCCTCATGCAGGCCCGCGCCGACTGGGAAGAGTCCCCGGGCTACGCGAGGCTGGGCGGCGACCACCGGGCGCTGGGCGACGCTGTCGCCGCGCTCGACCTTCTCAAGGACTTGGCGGGGGCGCCGCCCTGGGCGCGGTCCCGTACGGAGAAGGTGAGCGCCTGATGCCGCAGATCCGCCTCATGGGCTCGGACGCCGACGACGTCCACCGGACGGCCGCCGCGGTCGTACGGGCGCTCAGTGCGTGGCCGGAGACCCGGCTCGGGGACGTGTCCGACCCCGTGCCCAACCGGCGCGGCCGCGGATGCCGCGTCTACATCGAGGTCCTGGCCGACGTCGACGACCGGATGGAGGTCACCGTCGAGCGAGAGGGCTCCCGCCCGTCCGGGCGCCGTCGGCTGGCGGACACGGAAACTCCGCACGTCCACCGCCCCGTGCAGGGCCCCTGACCAGCGCGGGGAAAGGGGTCCCGGGCGGCCGGTGCCCCCTCCGGGGTGCGCGGCCCGATACGGTCCCCCGGGCCGAGAGAGCCACAGCCTCACCCCCCTGTCGCGGGGAAGAAGGAGACCGAGATGTACCCGCTGTTACTGAACCTCGTCGTCCTCGCCGTCTTCTGGGCGAGCCGTCGGCACAACCGTCGGCTGCCGCCGCGGGTGTGGCTGCCGGTGCTGTCCGGCGGCGCGGTCGCCTACACGGCGGGGACGCTGCTGATCCTGGGGCATCTCGTCGCGGGGGGCCTGGTCGCGCTGCCTGCCGCCGCCCTGATCGTCGCGGCCGTGGTCGGGGACCGGCGAAGCAGGCCGCCCTCCGCAGGCGCCCGACAAGCGCCGAGTACGACATCGCGCTCTAAGGTCCTCATCGCCGGTATCGTCCTCGTCCCCATCGTCGCCCTCGGGACGTGGTGGTGGCTGAGCCTGATGGCGTCCCTCGGCGAACCCATGAGCTGGCACTACTGACGTCACCGCGTGCGGCCTGACGGCCGCTCTCGGCGGAGTTCAGGCGGCCGGGTCAGGAGACTGCGCGGCCGCGGTCGGCTCATGTCCAGTCCGGCCTGGATGCGGGTCATGGTGCTCTCGGCGAGCGGGCGCTTGCGGTCGCCGATGCGCCACACCTGGGGCTCACCGACGCGGACGTAGCATGCGGGCCACGATCCTGGGGGTGAGCCGGGCGAACGACGGCGGCGGCTCCTGCGGGGGCGGAGGCGCAGTGAGAGGCGCCGGGTCGGTGACACTCCGCCAAGTCCGCCCGTAGGCGGCTTTCTCCACCGCGCTCCAGCTCATCCCCAGCCGCGCGGCCCACTCGGTGATCGTGGAATCCCCCGCGGCAATGTCGTTGCGGAGTTCTGCCACGAGCTCAGCGGTGAGCCCCGTACCCGGCCGGGACGGGCGAGAGGGAGAGGTCATCAGGCACTCCGAAGGGGACGGCACGCGTGACTGTTGTGATCCCTCGGAAGGCTGATGACGACTTCCTAGGCTACGCCGCCCCTGTCAGGCTGGCACCGGCCCGCACGCGCCTGCGTACGGGGGAGCGATCGCCGGGAGCCCGGCCAGTGGCATCTACGGTGCGTCGTGGTACCCTGATAGTGCACTGGGCAATAGCTCAGTTGTAGCGACCCGGCAGCCTTCCGGACGGTGGGCGAGCCGGGTTTCGCGCTGTCTGGGCCAAGTCCCCCTCTGCCGTCACGTCTTATGTGCGGTGACCTGTACGTTCAGAGGGCGCGGACGGTTTCGATCATCGGTTTTGCGCGGCGGCGCCAGGCCCCGCCGCGGCTCCAGCACCAGGCTATGGCGTCCGGGATCCAGAGCAGGCATTCCGCCGACGGCCGCATATGCTCGTAGGTGAGAATGTCCTCGATTTCGGCTTTCCGGACCTGCTGGTACAGCAGACGCCGGTCGGCGGTGAGTACCGAGTCGTCCTGTTCGAGGACAAGACGGTGAGCGCCGAGGTCGGCCGCGTCCGAGACGACCGCCTCCAGGCAGGCGGCGCGGGCCTCGTGCGCGGGACGGATTGCCGAAGCGTCGTACAGGAGGATCCGGGCGCCGAGCGATTCCATGGCGGACAACAGGGTCCGGCGCCGGCTGTCGGACTCCTTGGTGAAATGGAGACGGGCCTGCCCACGCAGCACCATGCCGCGCAGGGTCGTCCGCGCCGGGCCGAGGTCGCGCGGCAGCACGACCGCCGCGGCGACCAGATAGCCCCCCGCCTTGCTCTCGTCGAGGAAGATGTGCGCGCTCATCCGTTCCCGCCCCTTCGTTCTGTACCCCCCTCATGATGACGCCTGCGGCCCGGTCCGACGGGCGCCTGTGGACAATCGCCTGATGTCCCGTCAGCGGCGTACTTGAGCCAACCACCGCGGCGCGAGGCACAGGTCAGCGGCGGGACTCTGGCGACGGTCTCATGGTGCTCCTTGACGCGCGGCGGGCTCGACGCCCGTACGCGGGTGAGCGATCCCCGGGAGCCCTTCCGGCGGCCCCTGCGGGCATGCGAAACGGCCCGCAGGGGCGGGCCGTTCAATCCCCGCAGCGGCGGGGAACACGTATGCGCTCGTCACTACAACGAATCATCCCCGCAGCGGCGGGAGCAGATACGCACCCGACACAATCTGGGACCATCCCCGCAAGTGCGGGGAGTACGTGGACCGTACCGAATGGCTCGGGCCATCCCCGCAGACGCGGGGAGCACACATGCACAGGCACGTTCATCCACCACTACAGCGGGTCATCCCCGCGAACGCGGCGGGGAAAGGCAGGGTGCTGCCTGTTGATACACCTCCGCTTACGCGGAGAACGACCACTCGAAGAAACCCGAAATGGGGGTTCGCTCCTACTGGTCCACCTCCGCTTACGCGGAGACGGCCCCATGATGGCATAGCTGCCCGATGAGGGCCAGGGCTTCCGGGGGCGGGCGCGGCGTCTTCGCCTTCCGGCGCCGTGTCCGTCCTTAGCCGGTGCGGATGGAAGGGTCAGGAGGTGTGTGCGGTGCTGAGGATCGTGTCGATTTCGGCGATCCGGGCTGCCAGGCGTTCCCGCTCGGCGCGCAGAGCGTCGTGGTCCGGGCGTACGCCCCATGGACAACCAACAGCAGGGCGGCCCCTCGTTCACGGCCGCCGGGAGAACGCAGCGGGCTATCGTGAGAGTGCGGCGGCGCGCGTCCGCCAGGTGTATCCCGTGCAGGAGGCCGACGCCCACGCCAGGCCCCGTATCCGGCAAGTCGTCTCTGACGCAACGCGCAAACAGCGTCCGCCTCTTGTGCGGCGCGGCGTGGGCGTGCCGCAAGGAGAGAGACGAGATGTCGAAAAACCGTGCCCGGGACCGCGCTGCCCGCCGCCAGATGCAGGGAGGGGCCCGCCGCGCCCGCGCCGCCCGCACCGTCGACACCACCGCCGACCGCACCGAGTACCCACCGCGGCTGGTCGACGGCCGCGGCGAGAGCTGGTACCTGACCAGCCGCCCCAACGCCTATGGAACCCGCGCGCTGGACTACACCGAGACCCGCACGTACGAGGAGATCGACGCCGAGCATGGGCCCGTACGGCACGTGGACATCGCCACGGAGGATGACCGGGCCCGCTTCACTGCGGCGCTGCGGCAGGCCGGGCACCGGGCGCTGGGCACGCTCGCCGTCGCGCTGCGGATGACGGCCGAGGCCGCGGAGCGCGCCACCGGCCGCCCCGGCGATCTCGTGGCGGGCCGCCCCGGCTCCTGGGAGTCGGCGACGGTGATGTCCCTGACTCGCTCGGAAGCCGCCCACGCTCCCGCCGGCCAGGTGGACGAGGACGCGCTCAAGGTGCTGCTGCCCGTCCTGGAGCGCTGGGTCGTCACTGGCCCCACCGTGGTCGAAGTCGCCGAGAGCCTCACCTACGACCTGGCCGCCCTCGCCGACGAATCCGGCGGCTGGCACGGCATCACCGACGCCTGGATGCGCCGTCACGCCTCCGAGTCCGTCCGCTCCTGGGCGATGAGCCGCTGCTCCGCCCCGGACGACGCCGTGCCGGAGCCGGAAGCACTGCCGCACACGGTCGACCGCGTCGCACTGGTCTTCGGGGCGACGTTGCCCGTACGGCCCGTGGAGGGCCTGACCGCAGGCTCCACCGTGGACGAGCTGTTCGCCGCTCTGGTGGCCCGTGCCGCCTACCGGCTGGAGCGGGCGGAGACCGGGGAGCGCTACCCGGCCCGCGCGGACGTGTGGGTGCAGCCCAAGCCGCAGTTCGCGACGCCGGAGGACTGGCCGGAGGGCTGGCGCCGGGGCGAGGCCCTGGTCATGGTCACCGCACGCCGCCCCTGGGAGGCCCCGGAGGAGGACACCGCCGTCGTCGCGGACATGGTCCGCGCGGCAGCGGAGCAGTTGCACGAGGTCCTGCCGCCGCTTCCCGGGCACGAGCTTGCCGGGCACGCTGGCATCCCCTTCGAGATGCACGCCGCGCTCAACGGCGCCATCGCCCCGGCCTCCTTCGACCGGCTGCTGGCCGAGATGCAGGAGCGTGCCGTGCACTACGGCCACACCGTCATGGCCGAGACGGAGTTCGACCCGCGGCAGAACCTCCCGTCCGCATCGTCGACGGGCTACGTCGTCGATACGGCGCCGTCGCACGGCCTGGTGGAGGTCGACCACCCCCAAGCCAACCCGCCGGGGCGCGGGGGAGTGGAAGACTGACCCGGCGCTCCTGGAGGACAATCAGGGCGGGAGCAGCACACCGGGGAGGAACACGTGGACGGACTGGATGACGCGCTGGGCGCCGACGTATCCCGCATCGCACGAGCACGCCAGAGCCTTGAGGACGCGTGCGCCGGCGTCGTGGAGATGGCTCAGGCCGTCGAGGACTTCACGGGGATGGGTACCGACGAGCTGCCCGCTGCCGTCACCGCGCTCGCGTCTTCTCAGTACCTGGACGAAGACGAGGGCAGCGCACGGTGGGTGTCGAAAGCCTTCACCGCCAGTCCGATGTCTCTGGTCTCCAGAGGAGAAGCGGCGCTCGCTTTCGGCGGTGCGGTCATGGTGCTGCGCGGCGCCTTGCACGAGTTGGACCAGGCTGTCGCCGCGGCGGGTCCGACTGCCCCCGGCGGGACGTTCTCCTCCTGAGCCGGTCGGTACGGTACGCGCTATGACTACGGGCGTGAGTAGTTGAGGTACAGGAAGTCCCGATGTTCGACCCGCAGCAGAACCTCCGCAGCGGGACGGAGAAGACCGTGAGCACCCCCTCTGAACCGGAAACGGACTACGAACGGCTGCGGCGCCAGATGCAGGAGCGGTACCTGCACTACGGCCACACCGTCGAGGGCGAACTCGTGGTGGGGGGCGCAGAGGAGGAGTTCGGCGCGAAGCGGTACGCCCGTGTGGAGGTCTCCGATCTCCTGTGCGACACCTGCGGGCGGAACGACCGGATGCCGACTCCCGGCGACTACGCCTCCATGTGGCACGCAGGATGGCGCTGGCCCGGCGGCCCCGAGCCGCCCGGGACCGTGCGGCTCGTCCCGCGCGTGTACCTCTTCTCCTGCCCGGTCTGTCCACCGGTGATCTGATCGGGCCTCCGCCGCCCGTACGGCTGCGCTACAGGCCGAGACCGCCGGTTGGAGCGGATCCCCTCTCCTGCCTCGCCGGTACGGCCTCGTCGTCGTCGCGGTCGAGGAGTGCGAGCACCGCGGCGTACTGCTCCGGGGTGAGCCCCACGGGGTTGTCCTGGGCGCGTTCGACGTCACGGCGGTACAGGTGGTGCTGTCCGGCGGCCCACGCGCGCAGCAGGTCGCGGGCCTCGTCGGGGGTGACGTCGAGCGCGTCGGCCACCTGCTGCCAGGTGGCGCCCAGTTCGGCCGCTTCACGGATACGGCCGCCGCGCTCGTGCTCGATGTCCCGGCGCATCGACTCGCGCAGCGCCAGGCACGCCAGGGCGTCGCCGGCGTCGCCGCGCTCGACCTCGAATTTGAAGTCGGCGGGCAGCGCGTTGTTCGCCAGCCGGTCGTGGTGCTCGGTGTGTTTCTCCATCTGCCACGTCAGCGGCACCGGCCCGCCCCGCTTCGTCCGCACGTCGTCGGGACGACGGACGGTCAGGCTCTGCCAGTGCTGGAACTCCGGTGTGCTCACCTGCCGGCCTCCTCGCTGTTCGTCACGGCAGGCGCCTCCTTCGCCTTCACCCACTCCGCCGCCGCGGTCCGCTCGGCGACCAAGTCGGCGTGGTCGCGCTCGGCCTGCGCGAACCCGCGGTACTTCGCGGCGTAGGCGCGGTGTTCCTCGGCCAGCTCGGGCTCCAGGGGGATCAGTTGCTCGTAGAGTTCGGCCAGCTCCTCATCTGCGGCCGCCGCGGCTCGCAGGGCGGCCACACGCTCCGCGGAGTCACCCTCTTCCTCGCCCAGTTGTTTGGCTTCCGCCCCCAGCTCCCGGCTTCGCCGAGCCAGAGCATCCCGGCGCTGGTGCACGGCGTCAGCGCGCTCGCGGCGGGCGCGGTCGAGGTTTTCGGAGCCGGGGATGCGCACCGCGTCCAGGCCGGAGCTGACGGCCTCCGCCGGGGCGTCGGGACGCAGCCGCGCGTACAACTCGTCGTAGAGGTGAGCCCGTTGAAGCGGGGTATCAAAGCTGTCCGAGGTCATGCAGGTGCGGCCGTTGTGGGCCCAGGCCGCCACGTCGTCCGCCCACCTCCGGTGCGCGGACTGCTTGGAGATGCCGGCGACCCTGCCGAGCACCGGATAGGGGGTGTCGCGCTCCCGCTCGGCGACGACCGCGTACTTGACCAGCCATGCGACATCCTCTTCGGCCCGCAGCGCCGCGGCCAGCAGCGAACCCGGCTCGGCGTCGGGGTCGATGGGGACCTGCTGAAGCAGGGTGTCGATCAGGCGGAGGCACCTGCCCGAGTAGCGCAGGCGGGATTCGTCGCGGGGAGAGAGGGGGCTCGGGTCGGGTCGCTCGGTACCGGGGGTCTGGGCGGCGTCTGTCATGGCGTCAGCCTACGGCTGACACCATGAAGTTGTCAGCCGTAGGCTGACGCATGGAGGGTCGTCAGCCAGAAGATGACGCACGCGCGCCCATGCGGGATGCCGGCGCTGGCGCGGGGCACCGCGGCGCCCTGGACCGCGGGATTCGTCCCCCGCTGCTTCCCCCTTCTTCCTGCCGGCTTGCCCACCGGGGATCTGACCAGACGCCAGCCAGCCCGACGGCTGCTCTACAGGCCGATGCCCTTGGTCGGGGCGTCCTCGAACAGCTCGCCTTCGTCCACGTACTCCCAGAACACTGGACTGTTGGTGGACCAGCCGCCCTGGCGGCGCAGCTTCTCCACGCGCTTGCCCTTCTTCCGGCCGGTGGTGACCAGGCCGCGCCGGGCGGAGTGTCCGGTGATCCGCCGCCCGCTCAGTCCGGCGTAGCGAGCGCAGCGCGCGAGCGCGCGGCCGACGCCGTCCGGCGAGAGGCGGGCGGTGCCCAGATGCCCCCACTGGTCGACGGGCAGGTACGCCGGGCCGCCGTCCTCGGCGCCGGCGGCGAGCTTGGCCTCGTGCCAGGCGAGCCAGCAGCGGACCGGGCAGGTCTCGCGGTGCTCGCCGGGGGTGACGGGGACGTCCCGGGCCGGGCGTCCCTTCACCGACGGGACGTGCACCGTCAGTCCCTCGTCCACGACCTGGATGTTCGGGTCGTCCAGCTCGCTCATCTCCTCGTTGCGCCCGGCGACGGCGAGCTTCATCGAATGCATCGCCTGGTCCCGCAGCCGGGCCAGCTCCGGCACGACGAGGACCCGGCGGCGTCGGGCATCCGGCCGCGGCGGGCGCTCGCGCGGAGCACCGGCCATCGCCCGCACATCCTCGGGAGTGAGCGCGGCGGCCTTGCCTCGGCCCCGCGCCATCCGCACCGGGTCCAGCCGCCACTTGCGGATCAACTCCCGCGCGGCGAGCGTCGCTTCCTTCGGCACCTCCACCCGGTACGGCGGCCGTCGCGCGGTCACCGTGACCCCGGTGACCCGCCGGTCGATCGTGTTCGGCGGCGCCTTGACCACCTGGTCCAGCCACTTCACGAACGCGACCATCGTCCCGCGGGTGACCGCCGTGTCCGGCAGGCGATGCCCTTTCCGCTCGGCCAGCCAGTCGTGGAAGTCCTGCCAGACCACCCAGTCACGGGCGTAGCCCGTACGGGACTTGGCGGCCCGAGCCCCCCACAGGTCCTCCTCGGCCTCCTCTTCCAGCGCCGCGAGGACGGCGGCCGCCGGATCGTGCACGGCGACCTCGCCGCCGGGGGCGTCGTCGACGTCGACCAGCTCGGCGTCGACGACCTCCACCGGCTCCAGCTCGCCCCCGACTTCCTCGACGGCGGTCGCTGCGCGCACTCGGTCACCCCTGCCCGGTCGTTGCCGCGTGGCTGCGGGCGGCCCAGGCGCGAGCCTCCGCGGTCTCCGGATGCTCCTGGCCTCGCGCGGCGAGCTGCTGCTCGTACTGTTCGGCCTCGGTGCGGCAGGACGCTGCGGCGCACAGGGCGCGGGCCTCGACCCGCAGCCCGTCCTTCTCGTCGGGGGTGACGGTCAGCGTCTCGACGCTGGAGGCTTGCCCGGCCACGCACAGGAAGATGGCGAACAGTTCCTCGGTCACCTGCCGGCACAGTGCGTCCCGCCCGTACTGGGCGAGAAGTCGCTTGTCCCACGTCTGTTCTGCTTGGTGCACCACGGCGGGCGTGCCGTCGGGCAGGGTGACGGTGGCGATCAGGGTCACGGGCAGCTCTCCTTGGGCTCGGTATTGGCGATCCAGATGGGGCTGCCGATCAGCACCACGTCGGCGGTGTGGGTGCCCAGGCGGACGGGGCCGCGGTGGTACGCGTAGATCTCCGTGCCGACCTCGCTGCTGTGAACCGGCACGGTTCGGTCTTCGTGTTCCTGATGGGCAGCGGCGGCGAGGTCCACGAGGGAGGCAGCAACTCCGGGGATCGCAAGCGTTTCGATGGCCGCCTCGTCGGTCTCCCGGTGGCCCACCGCGAGGAGTTGCAGGGCGCGCACCATGTCGGGGTCGGTCAGTGCCTCCCGGGCGGCGCGCGGCAGCGGGGCGTGGCCGGGCTGGACGTTGCGGGCGGCGCCGAACAGGCACCACCCCACGGTCACCGCCGGAAGGCGGGTGGTCCCGGTGTAGAGCACCAGCCTCGGGTCCTCGAATCCGCCGGTCCGGTACAGGCCGACGTCGGTATGGACGACGCCCGGCACGGGCGGCACCGCCGCCGGCCACCCGGCGAACAGCTCCTGCGCCGATGGCATCTGCTGCTTGGCGGCGTCGATCGCGGCGTCGATGTCGGCGTCATTGATGCTCACTGGTCCTGCCCCTCCGTGGTCACGCTCGCGGCGGCCGCGTCGACCTCCGCCTTCACCCACTTCGCCGCCGCGGCGACGGTCGCGAACGTCTTGTCGCCGCTCGTGCGCGCCCAGGTGACGTGCGGCGCCGCCCGACCGGTCACGGACGGCCCGAACGTGGAGAGCGCTCCCGCGCTCCAGATCGTCCCGCCCCGCGGTCCCCGGCCCTCGCCGATGCCGCCGACGATGTCTTCCTCGGTCAGCCGGGCGACCTTCTCCCGCGCGCACAGGTAGCCGCTGGGACCGGCGTCCTCCCAATCCCAGTCCAGCAGCGGCGGACCGGGGTAGAGCCACAGCCCGGCCACGCGCTTCGGCGCCTGCCCGTACCCGGTGCGCACCGTGGTGGTCGTGCGGGCGGTGTGCTCCTCGCCGTTGAGCAGGTGGACCCTGCCGCAGGAGCGGCACAGGACCCGGACGGTGATCCGGTCGTAGCGGTCGCGGTGGTTGCACTCCTCGTTGGGGCACGCGTGCTCCGGGCCTCCCCGGCGGGAGCGCAGCGCGTCGGAGGCGGTCTGCTGGTCGATCTCCCAGACGGGCTTGGCGCAGTCCGGCCCGTGGGCGAGCGGCTGCCACTCCAGGTGGGCGGCGATGGCGTCGGCACTGCTCACCGGGCGGCCTCCGTCGCGTCGGCGGGAAGGAAGGCGTCCCACTGGAAGTCGGCGGTCCCTGCGAACAGGGCGCCGTACCGGTCCATCCGGCCCTCGTCGCGCTTGGCGGCCGCGTACTGCTCCAGGGCCTTCCCCAGGCCGAATGCCGCGTGACCGGGCACCGGGTGGGCGAGGTTGAGCAGGCTGTCGGTGAAGCAGCCGGGCCGGAAGATCCGGGCCGCGTCCGGATCGGTTTGTGCGAGCCAGTGGAGGTTGACGTCCTGGATCTCGGCGGACAGGTACTCGTGATCCATGTCCCGCTCGTCCTGGTCCCCGACGGTCTGCCTGCTGGCCCAGGCCCGCTCGAAGTCCATGCCGGGGTGACGGCCGCCGATCTCCTGCTCGTAGGACTCGGCGAACGTGCGGCACTCCGGGTCGGTGCACAGCGCCAGGGCGTACGCGAACACACCCGGCTCGCCCTGGGACAGCGACTCGACCAGCACACCTCCGTCGTGCTCCCGCACGGCTGTGCAGGTCGAGTCCGCGTTCAGCTCGTCCAGCACGATCCGGTAGAGGGCGGGCAGCCCGTACCGCTCGATGGTCAGCGAGCCCCATCCGAGGCTCCCGACGTGCACCACGGCGGCAGTGCCGTCCGGCAGGGTGACAGAGGTGATCATCGCGGCCGTCACTTCCCGTCCGCGGTGAGCTGCTTCTGTCCGCGGCGCTGCCACCGGTAGAGCGTGGCGCCCGGGACCGGGCGGGCCCCGGTATCGGTAAATGGCACGTCTGTTCGCTTCCTCTCGGTGTCCCCTGACTCCGTGACCTGGGTGACGGAGTCAGGGGCGGGCGGGTGACCTCGCGTGGTGCTCGTACTCGCCGACGGGGTGACGGTCAGTCCACGGCCGCACGGAGTTCTGTCTCCTGCGCCTTGTAGGCGTTCAGCCACTCGTGCACGGCGTGGTCGTCCGGCTCGGGCAGGTAGCTGCGCGGCTCGCGCGGCCGGCGGGGTGTACCGGGGGCGTAGTAGCCGCCGGTACGGAGCATCCGGCCCATGGGGACGCTGATCAGGACGGCGGGCCGCGCAGCCTCGGATGCCAGGGCGTGGTCGGCGAGGCCGATGATCGAGCCGTAGACCTTCTGGTCCCGGACGTCGGTGCTGGCCTGGTGGTCCGCCGCGGCCTCGGCGCGGAGCGCCGCCCACTGGTGACGCGGCAGCGCGACGGTGCAGTAGGAGGGGACGCGCCCGTTGCGCGCCGGGGACAGCAGGGTGTAGCCGGTCGTGGTGCGCCGCCCGCTCAGCGGCGGGTGCAGGACCCTGACGGCGGAGCGGACGGCGGCCTGCTCGTCGGCGCATCCGCCGCTCCCTCGTTCTGCCAGGCACGGGCCGGTGGCCGGCAGCGCCTCCCACATCCACGCGCCCGCCGGGATCTGGCTGATCGTCGCGACAGCGGTGTCCCAGTACAGAAGGGCGCCGTCCGGGCCCAGGGTCCATCCGGCGGGCAGGTCGTCCCCGACTGACGTTGGCATGCCTGGTCGCTTCCTCTCGTCTCGGCGCCCGGTTCGCTGACCCGTCGTCATGTCCGGTTTATCGCCTCGGATATGGCATCTTATCCGAGGCGACAACTTGCCGAGGATCATGCAATACGACGTGTGCATGACAGGGTTGTCATTGTGTGAACCGCCGCGATACTCGTACACACGTGCGATTTCAAGGGTGTTCCGGGAGCCCTCCGCGTACGGGCCCGGTGACGGCAGCGGATGCCAGAATCCCCACGTGAGCCCACCGCGCACCCCGTCCGGCGGGACCGGCCGCCCGCGCCGCCGGCCATCTGAGCCGGACGGCTTCGACCCGACCGCCCCGCTGACCAGCGCCCGGCCCACCGTCGGCGACGTCGACGTCGCCGCGCTGCTGCGCGACCTGGTCGCCCTGCACGAGAAGGGCGGCGACCCGTACGTGCACCGGATGCCCGAGCCCGAGCCCGACCTCGCGCTCGGCGTGCTGCGGCACGCAAAGGTCCACAACCACCGCCTCCGCCCCGCCGCGGTGCGCAAGCAGGCCGCGCTGATCCGCACCAAGCTGTGGCGGCACCTGGAAGAGCGGGCGCCGGTAGAGCAGTCCGCCGGCGCGGAGGATGCGCTCGACGCCGGCGCCGAACTCGCCGAGTTGGCCGAACCGTTGGCCCTGAGCAGCAACGAGCCCGCCGACAAGCGGAAGGTCAAGGGGGCCGTGCACAACAAGCTCAAGCGCCTCAAGGGCGCGGCGCTGGGCACCGACGCCGACGGTCGCCCCCTGCGGCTCACGCCGCAGGCCGTACGGGCGGCCGAGGAGAGCTACGCGAAGGCGGAGCGCGCCGCCCTCGCCCGCACCAGGGCCGCGCTCGCCGAACAGGAGGCCGTACGCGCCCGGGCCCGCGAACTCCTGGCCCGCCGCGAGCAGATCGAGGCGAACGACACCGCCGACGAGTACGGGGAGCTGTGGGCCGCGTTCTGGCTGGAGCACATCGCCACCCTCCTGCGCGGCCCGGACGGCGAAGAGGACTCCGAGCCCAGCGAGACCCGGCAGACCGCGCTCGCCTCGGCCGTCGACGCCCTCACCCGCCACCTCGGAAAGACGAAACCCGTCGCCGGAGGCGAGCCGTGAGGTAACCTCTTGTCCTCACCGCGGACATCGCGTCTGCGGCTCCGTTGCGGCCTGCAGGGCACGGGCCCGCCCACCAATCACCGCGGACATCGCGTCTGCGGCTCCATTGGGGCAAACACCACGCCGTACGGAGAAGGACCATGGACGAACAGCGCGTCGTGACCGCGTATCAGGGCGACGCCACATGCCGAGAGATCGCCGCTGACATCGGCTGTCACGAAGCAACGATCCGGCGCACGCTCGACCGGCACAACGTCCGGCGACGGCCCCCCGGAAGCCGCCCCCAGCTCCTCGACGACGAAGCCCTCGTCACCGCACGGGAGACCGAAGGACTCACCTGGGAGGCCCTGGGCCTGCGTTTCGGGCTGAGCTGGAGCGGCGCCCGCAAGCGGTACCGGCGGGTACTTCGTCAACAGGGTCGGAGCGAGCCCCCGCGCGTACCGAAGCTGACCGCTGAAGAAACGCAACAACTGCGCACAGCGTGGCGCAGCTACACACGAAGGTTCGGCTCCACCGCCGCCCACGCCCTGCTGAACCACCTGCACCACGACAGAAAGTTGCCCTGGCCTCAACTCGCCGCCCCTCTGGGCGTAGATGAAGGCACCGTACGGCGGGTCGCCCACTCTGTCGTGACAGTCCCGCTTGAGCCCACCGCCGAGCAACGTCGACTCCTTCTGCTCACGTGGCGCCGCTACCGCGCAGGCGCCATCCCAAGCCGTCAGGTCAGTCAGGTCCTGAATGATCTCGCGTCCGAAGGGGTGGGCATCAGGCCCATGGCCCGCATCATCGGGCTGAACCACGGCTCCATCCTGCACCGTCTCAACTGCTTGGGACGGCGCCCTCGCATAGCAGCCCGCTCCACAGCAGAACCCCCGAGCGGTTCCGGGGCTTCGGGACACGACGAGGCCCTACACGCTTGAGCACGATGCCCGCAGAGCAATGAAGCCGGGACGAGGGCATCCGGCCGGTATCTCGCTTCGCGCTCTGGGACCGCTCGGGTCGAGCCGGGCCGCGATGAGGAATTCCGCCACCTGCACGAAGACCTCCACGCGGTATGGGAACGGGCCCGCGACTACGCCGGCGCGGTCGCCGCCCTCCTGCGGCACTCAAGCGGCCGCCCGGACTGACACGTCCGGTTATCCCGCAGCGCCATTGCGGGCACCGATGACACGACGAAGCCCCGTAGGAACCACGGCAGCCGCCACACCCCGGGGCTTCGTTCCTCCGCTGGCGTCCTGTCCGTCCAGAAGTGTGCTGGGCTGTCCTCCCCTACCGGCCGCCGATCGCACGGATCACCTCCGCCGCGTCCTGATCGCCACGCAACGACACGTCGACGGCGAGGATCGACAGCTTGCTGGCCATCACCATCAGCAGGCTCGGCAGAATGCACTCCTCGTCGGAACCAGCAGCAGCGATCCGAGCGAACGACTTCTCCAGCTCGGCGGCGAACTCCTCCTCGATGGCGGCGCCCTCCTCCTGCGGAGTCCTGGCCGAAGGAACGGTGAGCTGTTCCATGCCGCGATCAGCCATCAGGCTGGCCAGGCGAACACACTCCTGATCAAGAACTGCCATGTCGACGTGCACGAGACTCCTTCACGGTCTGCGGGCGTCCTGCATACCGGGCAGCACTGACAAGCCGCACGTCTTCCACAACGAGCCATCCCACACGGAGGTTCGGAAACACTCACTCAGAACGGCGGATCGATGTCGAAGTCGCAGCCGAGTTCGATGGACGGAGACGGCGGGTCCTCCGACGGCGTCGCTGCGTCGGCCGGCTCCGTCGACTGCTGGTCGGCGTGCTGGTTGAGGAGATCGGCGAGCTGCTGCGCGGAGTCGAGGACGCTGTGCAGGTCGTGCTGCGAGGAGTTCGCGTCGCGAGTCCAGTCGTGTTCAGCCAGCGCGTCGGAGGTGAGGCCGTCCGCGGCCAGTTCCTGGGCGTACTGCTCCAGCACCGGTTGCCGAGCCTCTACCTCTTCGCGCTCCATCGCGAACGTCTTCTGTTCATCCTCCAGTCGCTGCGTGACCTCGCCGATCTCCCGGAGCCGTTCCTCGTACTGCTCCTGGGTGAGATCCCCCTGTTCGAAGTCCTCGCGGGCGTCCTCGGCTTGGTCGGCGAGCTCCCACAGCTCCCGCCCTACCTCGACCTCTCGATCGGCCCACTCCGGGATCTGTTTCCTCAGTTCCTCTTCGAACTGCATCTGCTCGCCCAGCTCGGTCGGCGCGTCGTCCTCGGTGAGGGCTCGCCAGAACTCCTTTGCCGAGATTCCACTGTCGCCTGCGGTGACCGGCTCGATCGCCCCGGAGCCGCGCTCGGCCCACACCTCTTCGTGTTCCGTGTCCCGGATGTAGCCGCGGGTGTAGTGCGTGTCTCCGACCGTCTTGGATTCCATGACCTCCTTGTCGTCGAAGAAGTGCAATATCTCGGAGAGTTCCTCCGCAGCGGGAAGTTCGGGAGTGTCGCGTTGCGGTTCTTCTCGGTTCTCGGACATCTGGCGCTCCCCACCGTCTCGTCGATACGCGGCAGTTCCAGCGTGCCGAGGCCCCGTCAGCGGTCCAAGCTTCGATGGGCTGAGGACGGAAATCTCCCCCGGCCTTTCGGCGGCCTCCTCCCCGCCACCGGTCGGGCCGTGACCCGGACAGCGTCCGCGGGCAGTCGGCACGGCAGACGGGGGGCCGACGGCCGTCTGCACGTCCAGCTCGCCGTACGGAACAATCGGCCCTGTGGCCACGTACCCCGCGATCGAAGATCTCGACCTGGTCCTCGACAGGCTCGGCGGCACCGGTGAAGCCCGGCGCCGGCAACTGCGCTGGGTACGGGGCGAGTTGCAGCGGGCGCTGGACCAGGGTGCTCTTCCGGTGACCGCCCGCCGGAGCTTGCGGCGCATGCTCGAGGAACCGGCGCTGGGCGCGTACGTACGACTCGCCGAATCCGGTGCTCTGCGGCAGCGGATCGTGGCCGGAGGCACTCCGCCCACCACGGCGACGAGCAACGCCGCGCGGCTCCAGTGTCTCGACCTGCTGCGGGAGACCGTCGGTCTCCCGGTGCTGCACTTGGGCAGCGGCGCGATGCCGCTGCGCGAGGCAGCCGATGCGTCGGTCCTCACCGCGTTGCGCCGTCAGCTCGATCAGTATCTGGGCGGGCCGATGTCGCCGGGGCTGACCCGGCTGACGGCCTTGCTCGCGGTCGAGCTGGACACCGCGGCCCGTAGCGGTGAGCTGGCCGCGCTGCGCACCACGCACCTCGCTCCGGAGGGCACCGAGGTGTACATCGAGCGCCGCCCGCAGCACGGGACCGGCCAGGCTGCGGACGAGCCGGGAGAGTGGATCACCACCTCCGCGCTGACCCGTGCCGCTCTGGAGCGGTGGCTCCCCGTACGGCACAGCTTGGTGCAGCGCTCCCACGGCACCTCGAAGCTGTGGGTGTCGCTCCGGTGGAATCACACCGGGGTCTCCGAAGAGGAGACACCGACGATCCGCCCGCCAGGCATGCCGCTGGAGGAGAACGGCCTCATCAGCTCCTACCGGCGCGGCCGCCAGCGATACACGGGCCTTCGCTCCCTGCTACCGCCCAAGCTGGAGCGGCTACGGCGAGCCGTCGAAGCTGCACATCAGCAGCACGCCACGACGTAGCCGACTCTGGCAGCTCGCCTGTCTCTCGCCGGGTGATGAGAATCGCATGGGCTTGTTATTAGCGCGCATCCCAGTGCTTCACCTTCCGCCACTGCCGGGAGCCTCCCAGGTACGCACCGTCAAGATGCTTGACCACCAGGCCCTCGATGCCGACGTCGGGCCTGTACCTCTCCCACCACGCCAGAGCGATCGCGCGGTCCGTCGTCGCGGGCACAGGCTGGATCGGAGGCGCGAGGTCGAGCTGCAGCAGCCGGACACGGCGCTCACGGTAGGGGCGGGTCCGCCAGTCGGCCCCGTCGGCCTCCAGCACGTCGAAAGCGGCGTACGACGCCGGCAGTTCGTGGGCAAGCGCCGCCGCTCGGCGCGGGTGAGAGAGCGCACGCCGCTGTACGGCGAAGAAGTCGACGCGGCCCCGGTGCCAGATGACCAATTCGCCGTCGAGCACCAGCCCCGGTGGCAGGGCCTGCGCGGCGCGCACAAGGTCCGGGAAGCGGTCGCTGATCAGCCGCCCGGAACGGGCCTGCAGCACGGTTCCGCCCGCCTCGTCCCGGAAGAGCAGCGCTCGCCAGCCGTCCAGCTTGATCTCGAACGACCACGGCCCCGGTGGGGGCATGCCGCGCTCGCGACGGGCGAGCGCGACGGGCAAGGGCGGAGCGAGCAGCACATCTCCAACCTCACCGTAGGGGCGGTTCGCTCGCGCGTGCGGTCGACCGTACGGGTGTACGGACGCCAACAAGGCCCCATGTTCCCCAGATGAGTGTCTACTTCGCCGGCGAGCCGGATCCGGGGCATTTCGCCGTTTTCCCCTTCGGCTGGTGCAGAGGCGTCGGCTGTCCCTTCTTGGCGGACGTCCGGGCCCCGCACTGGGGGCAGTCTGCGTGTAAGCGGGCGGGATCCACGGTCATGGGGTCCTCCATATCGGGGCCCGGCCGCCGCGGCTACAGCAGCAGCATGTGTGTTTTCCGGCCGCTGTGCCATTCCACGCCGAGCCCGGGGTGCATGCTGGTTTGGTCGTAGGCGTAGGCCCGAGCCATCTCCTTATTGCCCGCTGACGCGAGGATGCACGCGAGGAGTTGGGCGGTCTGCCGGTCGCGGACTCCTCTCGGCGCCGGACGCGGCTCGATCAACGCGGGCGGCTCGCCTTCGACGACCTTTTCCGGCGCTTCAAGATCTTCACCCTGCGGAGTCACCATCGTGATCGCGTGCCGAACGGTGACCCCCGACGTCAGCCGTACCTCGATGCCGAGCGGCCGTCGGGTGCCGTCGCGGTACGGCTCAGCGCTTGCCACTTCTGGCGCGCTCCGGTACGCCGCCACGGCGAACTCCTGGAACCTCTCATTGCGCATACGTCGTCGCTCCTCTCCGCAGACGGCCAGTGTAGAAAAGCCAACGCGCCGGTCGAGCCCAGCACTTGCAGACCGCCCCGTTGCCGAGAGGCCATGCGACGGGTACGTCTTCGCCCAACCATCACCGGCGAGGTGGGATGCGGCCGGTGTCAGGGCTTGTCCTGGGTGGTGTCGCGGCGGCGGACGCGTATGGCGACGATGAGGCCGAAGACGGCCACGAGGAAGTAGAGGACCGGGAGCCACGTGGCGGCGTCGGCCGTGATGGTCCGTTCGCCGGAGGCGATGTATAAACCTGCCCCGGCCGCTTGGGCGAGGGCGTGCAGCAGGAAGCGGCCCCAGGGGGGCGTGTCGCTGTAGCCGCGCCGGATCACCGGGACCAGGAGAAGCACCCCGAGGAGGGACACCCCCGCCGCGAGCCACGCGCACGGGATGAGGACGTCAGGCACGGTTCTTCTCCATGGGGTCGCGGCGTCCGAGGCGTATGGCGACGATGAGTGGGAAGACACCGCAGAGGAAGTGGAATCCTGGGAGCCACGTGGCGGCGACGCCGGAGGCGATGTATAAACCGGCGGCTGACCACTGGGCGAGGCCGTTCAGCAGGAACCGGCCCCAGGGGGGCGTGTCGCTGTAGCCGCGCCGGATCACCGGGACCAGGGGAAGCACCCCGAGGAGGGACACCCCCGCCGCGCACAGGATGAGGACGTCAGGCACGGTTCTTCTCCATGGGGTCGTCGGTGTCGTGCTGGGGAGTCCTGCGTCCCGCGCGCGTGGCTGCTACGACGACGAGGACGACGGAGGCGGCGGCGAGGGCGACGGGCAGGTACGCGGCGGTGGTGTCGAGACCCTGGGTCAGGGCGGCCGCGGCGGTGTCGGCGGGTGCGGGCGTGGGCTCGGTGGAGCGGGCGGCCCACAGCAGTCCGCCGCTGGCGGCGAAGGCGAGGAGTACGGCGAGGAGCCCGCTCCTCGGCGCAGGGCTGCGGCCTCTGAGTACGGGAATCAGGGTGAGCCCCGCACCGAGGGCCAGCACACATGCGGCGATGATCAAGAGGTTATGCACTGGGCTTCCCGGTGGCACGACGGGCGCGATAGCAGCGGATGGCGGTGATAACCGCCCATACGCCGACGAGGAGCTGGAGGTACGGCAGATACATGACGGCGGCCTGCTGGAAGTCGCCCGCCCGGGGAGGGGCATGCTCCGCGGCGACCTGAAGGCCCATGATGCCCGACACTTGCGTGAGGAAGACGGACAGTGCGATATACGCCCCTGTCGTGCCGGCAGCGCCCCTGTCGAGCGCCATCATGCCCAAGGCGAACAGTCCCCCGGCGGCGCCAATCACGCACGCCACAATGATCGTTAAGTTGTTCATCCGGGTGTTTCCCCCTCGGTCGGCTGTTGTCAGGTGGTATGCCGCCCCTCGACGTGGGCGGCGGGCGTACGGCCTGCCTCGTGTGCGCGAGGTGCTGGCGGACGGCGCGGGCCTTCGACTCGACGCCGTGGTCCTGGTCGGGTCCGGCGCTGCGTCCATCCCCGAGGGGATCAAGACGGCCCGCAGACGGCATAGAGCCGGGTCAAGACGGCCAGGTGGCGCGGAAAAGCCTAGATCGTCCCCCGCCGGGCGGGTGCGCGAACTGCCTGCCAGCGGGATCTTTCCTCCCCGATCTGGGTGTCGTCGGAGTACGGGGCGAGGTACTCGAGTTTTGACGGCGTGGGCTTTGCGGTCTCGGCGCGGGCCCGCGCCGATCGGTCTGAGTCGCATCAAGCGGCGAGGTCCCAGGGCTGGAGCCGGGGGGGGATCTGCCGTCGGAGGGAGTAGCAGCGTAACGACGGCGTCGTCTGCGAGTGCGAGGTCCGTCATTGTCGTCCGTCCTCCTCGGGCGTCAGGTCGGCGAGGCGGGCGCGGATGCTGTCGGCTTCGCTGGGTTCGGCGATCTCCTGGGCCCGCCGAAACAGCTCGATGGCTTCGTCGATGCGGTGTTGGGCGGCGGCGGCCTGCGCGAGCATGTCCAGTACGCGCGACTCCCAGGGCAGGGAGCCGACGGCGCGCATCTCCTCCCGTGCGGCGTGGAGCAGTTCCTCGGCCCGCTCGTACTGCCTCAGCGCGGTCCACGTGTGTCCCTGCATAGCGTCAGCTCGGGCGGCGTCGAACCGGTCGCCGGCGGCGCGGAGCCCGGCGGCGGCGAGGACGAACTCCGCGACGGCGCGCGGGAAGTGTCCGGTCGCGTACGCGCCTTCGCCGAGGAGGTGGCGGGAGAGCGCGACGCCGCGGGGGTAGTCGATCTCTTCGCGGATGCGGATGGTCTCGGTGAGAAAGCCGGCGGCGCGCTCGTGGTCGCCCATCTCGTGGTGGCATGCGGCGAGTTCGTACAGCGCCTGCGCTGTGCCGGCCCGGTCGCCCGCTTCCCGCGCGAGGCTGTACGCCTGGTCGGCCCATTCGATCGCCTCCTCGTAGTCCCGGAGGCCGCGGAGGGCGATGACGCCGGTGGTGAGCATCTCCCGTTGTCCGAGGTCGTCCCCGCAGCGGACCGCGGCGGCCAGACCCTGCTTGTGCAGGGCCAGCCACAATTCCAGGGGCCGATGGAGGCGCCAGAGCGGCCAGGCCGCATGGGGGAGCTGGTAGACGATCGTGTCGACGCCGTGCTCCTTCGCGGTCGTTACGGCCGCCGCGATGTGGTCCTGGTGGGCGACGAGCCACGCCTGCGCCGCCTCCTCGTCCTTGCGGAAGTTGGGCGACACCGGCCAGAAGGTGATGTCGCGGCGGACCTCCCGGTGGGCGGGGGTGAGGAGCCGTTCGGCCTGCGTCGTGGTGGCAAGGAGGTAATCCAGCCACCGCCGCAGGGCTCTGCTGCGGTCCTCCGGGCTCTCCTCGCGGAATGCGGCGGTCCGGGCGTGAGTGCGGACCTCGTCGTGCCAGCCGAAGACGCGGCCGCGACCGTCGTGCACGCCGCGGTTCTCCAGGAGACGGGCGCCGGCCAGGTCGGTCAGCGTCTGCGTGGAGAGGTACCGGGTGAGGCCCAGGGTGGCGCCGGCAGCATCAGCGTCGACGTCGGGGCCCGGGAGGAGGGAGAGCAGCCGGTAAGCGCGCGCGGTGGGCGCGTGCAGGGCATCGACAATCTCATCAAGCACGGACGGTCCTTCGGTGTGGTGTGCGGCCTCTGCCATGGGGAGGCCGGGGCGGGCTACGAGTTGGGCGGCCATCAGGCCGAGGTACAGCGGGAGGTGGCCGCAGCGGGAGGTCAACTGCCGTACGGCGGCGGGCTCTTCGGGGAGGCGGTCCTCGCCGACCAGGCGGCGCAGCAGGGCGCCGGCGGCGGCGGGGGTGAGCGGCGGGACGGGGTGGAGGCGGGCGCCGTCGCGGAGCAGGCCGGTGAGCTGGCGCCGGGAGGTGACGGCTACCAGGTGGCCGTCTCCGCCGGGGAGGAGCGCGCGGACCAGGTCCTCGTCGGTGGCGTCGTCGAGCAGCAGACCGGTAGGGCGGCTGGCGGTGAGGGAGCGCCATCGGCCGGTCAGCTCGTCGACGTCGGCGTCCCCGGCCGGAGGATGCCCGAGGTCGTGCAGGAGGCGGCGCAGCAGCGTCGGCAGCGCCGCGCCGCCCGCGGCGGTCCGTGCGCCGGCCAGGTGTACGTAGAGCTGCCCGCCGGGGGTCTCCTCGCGGTGGGCCAGGAGCCAGCGGACGGCCAGGGCGCTCTTGCCGGCGCCGCCGTCGCCGAAGAGCAACGCGAGGGTGCTGGCGTAGGGCGGCTGCTGGCGTACGCGGTCTGTGAGGTCGGCGAGTTCGTCCTCGCGGTCCACCCACGCCGACGTCAGGGGCGGCAGTTGGTGCGGGGGCACGGGTGCCGGAGGGGGGTGGACTATGTGCAGCGTGTGGATGTCGTGGGCCTGGACCACGGTACGGAATTGGGCGCCCTGGCCACCGTTGATGATGTTTTCCGTGCTCACGTGGCGGTCTCCAGGTCCTCACCAAGTTCGATCGGAGGTGGTCCCGTCCGGCGCCGGTCGTGCCGGACGGGACTACTGGGGTCAGCTCTTAGCCCTATTTGCCCTCGCGGCGCTGGAAACGCCGCGTGTACTGGGGGGTGTCTTTCTCCTCGGCGCTCATGTGGGAATGTTCGGGATGGGCCCGAATGTGACGGTCCACAATGGCTCCCTGCTGCTGGCTCGCCGGGCCTTCTTGCTTCCCCCGGCGAATGGAGCTCTTCGCGGCGCGGACGGTGTTCTTTTTGTTTGCCATGGCCCTTTTTCACCTGGATTCGTAATGGTGATGAACGTGTGCATATGAAGTGAGGGTGGGCCACGCTTCCGTTGTTCCGTCCGGGCAGTCATTGTTGTGTTTTCTTGCTTTTTCTGCCGCTGCGGGAGCGCAGCACCTTCGCCTCGGAGAGGATTTGGTGTATGAATCCGTAGGAGCGGCCGGTCTCTTCGCAGATCTTCCGGATATTCGACCCCTTCTTATAGCGTTTGACGACCTTCTCGGTGTATTCCTCCCGCTGCTTTCCTGTGAGTCGCTGGTGCGGCTTCAGGGAGGGGAATTCGGATTCAGATGACATCCCGTGATGCTGCCCTTTGCCTCTGGGTGCTGAGCGTGTTCAGTGGGTGCCGTCGACACGGGCCAGCCAGGCGCGCGGGTCGGCAATCTCCGCTGTGGTGGGGATCATGGAGACGTCTTGCCAGGCGCGGTTGAGTACGTCGCGCCCGGCGAGGTCGACCACGTCAGCGATCCAGCGTGCGCCGTCCCGGTATACCCCGAGATCTTTCCCAGGGAACTTTTCCGGGTTTTCCTGGTAGCGTCCGGCGGCGGCTTTCGCCGTGCTCCACCAGAATTCCGTCTGGCGCCCGGTGTCCTCGGACACCTCCCGTCCGAGGAGGCGCTTGGTGACCGCGAGATCCGTCCAGCGGGAATGCCCGGAGAGAAGATAGTCCGGCTGAATATCCTGGAGTCCAATCCGTTCTCGGTAGACGGAGTTCCGGGCACGGAACGCGGCGCCGTCGCCGGCGCGGTGCTGAGCAATGTGGGTCAGCTCACGCGCTGCAACCTTGGTCAGCTCGGGTTCCTCGAACCCGCAGTGGTGCAGCGCACTGGGCACCAGGAGGACTTGCGGCTCATCGCTTTCGTCCTCGTGAGTGGATCCCATGACCAGCGCCCACATGAGAGGCAGCTCACTGCTCTCGCTGATCGCCTCGATCTCCAGCGTTTGAATTTCCTCGTCGGTCAGATCGAATTCCTGGCCCAGTCGGGCATGGACGCGGTCGCGCCATTCGGTGCGGATGGTCACCCAGGCTGCCGGGGTGACGATGCGGATCACCGGCTTCTCTCCGACGGAAAGACCGGTGACGTCTTCCAGCACGGGAATGACCTGTGCGGCGATTTTCTCGACCTGCTCGGCGAGTTCGGCGTCGCGGTCGTCTTCGGTCTCCACCCGGACGTCGCAGTCGGACATTGGGCTGCTCCTTACCTCTCGTGTGGGGTGTGGTCTGTGCTCGGTGTGCGGATGCCGTCGGCTTCGCCGGGTTCGGCGGTCTTCAGGGCCCTCCGGTACAGCTCGGTGCCGGGCAGCCGCGGGCCCAACTCGTCGTCCAGGGCCCGCCGGTACAGCTCGATGGCGTCGTCGATGCGGTCTTGGGCGGCGGTGGCCGGCGGGGCGCCGGGGGCGTCCGCGGCGGCGTGCCGTTGGGACTTGGGCACGTAGAGGCGTTCGATGCCGCCGAAGGCGAAGATGACGGCGGCGATCGTCATGGCCTTGAGGACGAAGGGCAGGGGCGTTATGGCCAGCCCGACGACGTCGACGGCCAGGTGGCCGAGGATGAGCGGTGTGACGCGGCCGTATGTGCGGTAGAGCCAGGCGCGCAGGGCGGCGTTGATGCCCATCAAGAGGCCGGGCAGACCGAGGTAGAGGTGCATGCAGATGTCGGCCGCGGCGACGAGGGTGTAGATCTGCCATGCCGGGCGTCGGGCTGTCGTGAGTACGGCGGTGACACCGGTGATGAGGATGACGTCCTCCATCACGCCGGCGGACAGCAGCACTCCCGCGGCGAGGGGCAACGGGTCGCTCAGGCCGAGCAAGTCGGTTTGGGTCTGCCGGAGGACAGGGGCGTCCTGCCACAGGCCGAGCAGGAGGGTGAGGGCCGTCGCCCCGGCGCCGGTCAGTATGCACAGGCCCGCGGAGGTCTCGGCTATGGCCCATGCCTGCTGACGCTGTTCCCTCGCGTCCGGCGGGGCGACGCCGTAGGCGCGGAGGCCGACGCCGTGACGGCGGCAGACCTCCAGCACCAGCCAGGGGAGGCCGACGATGAGCGCGACCTGATCGAGCATCAGATGCTGCACGACGGCGCCGTAGGAGGTCACGCCGGCCATCGCCGCGGCGCCGACGATGAGGGCTGCTGCGAGGACCGGCCCGGCAGCCCGGCGGAAGAGGAGCAGGCTGTTGAGCCAGGCCCAGACGGCGATGGCGGGTATCGGCTGGAGGGCCGTGGCCACGGTCGCGGGAGCGTCGGCCGCCAGAGGCCCCCCGCACAGGCGGGCGAAGGTGAGGACGGATCCGGCGACCGAGGGGCAGAGGACCAGGAGCAGACCGGTGGCGTCCAGGAGCGCCCGCCCCGGCCCGAGGGGCGAGGGCGGAAAGCGGAAGTTGACGGGGCTGGTCCCGTTGCCCTTCAGCTTGGAGAGGTCCCCAGCGGCGTATTTCTTGATGCGGTAGGCAGCGTTATGGATGAATTTCATGATCACTTTCGGCCCCGGTTCGGCACTGGGGGTGCTGGGTGTGGACTGAGCGTGACGCGAGCGGATGCCCCGTCACGGCTGGGCAGCGGACGGGGATCAGACGGCGGGGCACGGGCCTGCCGTCAGGGCAATGGACGGGACGCCTTCGGTCGCCGGGTAACCGGGAGACGGCAGCTCGTGCAGCTCCGCGGGAGAATGGGCGATGTTGTAGAGGGCCGCCCCGACCAGGATGACCAGCAGCGGAAGGGCGATCACCGCCGCTGCGATGAGCAGGAACCGTTTCACCGCCCTGCTCATACGGCATCCGCGGTCTCGGCGGCCTGCGGGGCACGGTCGGCCGGCCGAGCGGTCCGGAAACGCGGGCGGGCCGGGTAGCGGACGGCGAGCACCAGCCACCCGACGAGCGCTATGACCAATGCCGTGAGCCACTGGTACGCCTTGAGCTCCAGCACGGGCGGCACGACGGTGATCAGGGGCGGTCCGCTCGTGACGTCGAACAGGAAATGGGCGGCGATCAGGGGCAGCACCTGCCCGTGCCGGTAGACCATGGCGGCGAACGCCAGACCGAGAACGAACGCCGCCACGGTGAGCGGCACCCCCGTGTACAGGTGGGGTATGGCGCGCATCAGGGCGCTGACGAGCAGGATCTCCCCGAGCGGACGGCGGGCGGCGGCCAGGAGCGCCACAACGGCCCCGGTGATGATGAACTCCTCGACGACGGAGGACCAGAAGATCCCCACCGTGAGGGACGCGGCGTCGGGCGTCCCGGCGGCCTCGGCCTGGCTGATGCCGGTCAACTGCGGGACGCCCAGCATCGATACGCCGAGGTTCCAGACCGGGACCAGCTCGATGACGCCCAGGGCCACGAAGCCGACGAGCGTCGCGGGCGCCGCGGAGAGCGGGGTGCGCGACGGGGTGCGCAGCCCGATGTCCCGCAGCCGGATACCCGCTGCGAGGAGTACACCGACGGTGAGCGTGACCACCACCGGGAGCTGTGCCGGCGGGCCGATCAGTTTCGACGGCCCGTCGCCGGTGAAGGTCCCGGCCGCATCGAGCCCGTAGACGCCCGCGCACACGAGGGCGCCGGCTATCCACGCTCCTCGGGGCCCGGGGAGGACGCGGCCGCGGGTGATCAGGACCAGGAGCCAGATCAGCGCGGCGCCGGTACCGGCGATACCCACGGCCTTACCGGCCGTCGTCAGCCACGCGGCAGGCTCCAAGCCGACCAGCGGCAAGAACTTGGCCACGTTCTTGACGGTGGGTCCGGCGGCCACACACCCCCACAGGGCGGCGACGAGGCCATACGCCCGCGCAGGGGAAAGGCGGTGTTCCGTGCCGTCCGGGGCCGGCACGGGGGGAGGAGATTTAGTCACAGGGGTCCCTTTCAAGGAATTAGCAAGAAATGCAGGAGGGGTATCGCGGGGCCGTTGTTTTACTGGCGGATTTTCCCGCCGGACAGTGGCACGGCATCGATACTGATTTCCAGGTCAGGCGAGTTCTGCCTGAGTTCTTCGCTTTCACTCACGTGCAGCCGTTCGATGGTTTTGAAGGCCACAACGAGAACGGCGCCCACGGCAAGCGTCGCCAGGAAGGACATGCCGCTGAGGGCGAACGCGAAAATGTCGCATATCAAATGCGACATGATCATGGGCGTGAGGCGTCCGTACCGGCGGAGGAGACCGGCGCGGAGGGCATCGGAGATGCCGAAGACCAGGCCGGGCAGCCCGAGGTAGAGGTGCAGGACGGCGGCGGCGAGACCCACGGTGGCGTAGACGACCCGCGCGGAGGCGGCCGCGGAGGTCAGGACGGCGGTGACGCCCGCGACCACGATCAGGTCCTCCACTACCCCGGCGCACAGCAGCAGGTTCAGGACCCCGCCAAGGGGCCGGTCGGGGCTGATCCCCAGCACGTCGATCTGAGGCGCCCGGAGCAGAGGCGCCCCGTCCCACCAGCTCAGCAGAACGGGCAAGGTGACCACGGCGAGGACTGCCGGCACGTACGCCTGGACGGACATCCAGCCCACCATCAATGCCTGCTGACGCTGGTCCCTCGCGTCCGGCGGAGCGAGGCCCAGGCACCGGGGACAGATGCCGTGGCGGCGGCAGACCTCCAGCACCAGCCACGTCAGGGTCGCGATCAGCGCCACGTACTGGAGGTAGGGGTGCTGTATCTGGCCCGCAGCCGGGGTGGACGCGTAGACGGCCGTCGCACCGACGGCGGCCGCCGCTGCCCGTGTCCGTCCCCGGGGCCTACGTCCGATGACCAGAATGCCCAGCCACAGGAATGCGCAGCCGGCGGATATCCACTCCAGGGTCAAGGGGAGCGTCCGAATACCGGCCCCTATACGTATCCCGCACAACTGCGCGAAGAGGGCCAGAGAGGTCACCATGTTCGGCACGATGAGGAGCAGGAGGCCGGCGGCGTCGAGATATGCCCACAGCGGCCCGGTGGGCGACCGGCTCATACGGGTGACGTGGGCGGGCTTGTCCATCAGCATCTCTACGGGGTAGCCGGTGACGGTCGACATGACCCGGATACGTAAGGGCGGGAGAATCATGAAAGGGGCTACGGGTTGTTTCATAGTGCGCGTTGCTCGTTTTCTGAGGAGACTGTCAGTTCTTGCGGCGTCCTTTCTGTTCTGTCATCTGCGAAACCACTGGCAGAGGTATCCCAGCCCGGGACAGAAGGGCGACAGCAGTAAGAAATACAGAGTGGTCGCCCAGGGGGACTCGTCATCCATCCTCGAATTCATCTTTTCAACTCCCTCCTTGGTCTTGCCGGTGTACTGCACTCGACACGGGGCTTTCCAGCCACCCCCAGCTAGCGGGGGTCTGATCCTGTCGGCCTTGGCATACGAGCCAGCGGATCAGCTTCTGGCGTGAATTTCCTCGTTTCCTGCGGCGAAAGAATGACAAACATTCCGCATGGGTGATGCCTACAAGCCCTGCACGTCACGGGGTTGGCCGGTGCCCTTCTCCTGCTTCTCCTCCAGGAACCTCCGACGCGTTCGAACGGTCCTTTTGAAAATTGCGTTTCGCCCATTCATCTCCTGCTCCTAGCACGAGAATGCAGAGGAGGAAGAACCCCAGTCCCAAGTGCAGGGACGGCCGGGGAATAAAAGCGGCGATGCACAGGCCGAAATCCGCAATTCCTAGGAGCCGCACGGAAGTTCTCAGATGGGCGCCGCCGTCCGTGGGGCGCCGCAGGAGACCGTCCAGGGTGAGGCAGATCGTCAGGCTGGCCAGAGCCCCGGCCATCCACCGCAGGATCGCCACATCGGGAGCGAGCCAACAGCGGGCGAGGGCTGCCAGCGCCAGGACGCCCGCACCGGCGCACCATCCACGGCGGCGGGGGCCGCCGAGAAAGCCAACGGCGCCTGCCGCGCTGCACGCCGCCCCTGCGGACATCACCGTGTGCAGGGCCACGATCTCCCGTGGCGTCCAGGCGGACGGCGCGGAGAGGTAGGCGACGAGAAGGCCGTACACACAGTGGCCGAGCGCCAGCAGCCGCAGCCACTGCCGCGGCTCCCTCCCCGTGGCGGCCCTGCGCACGGCCCCACCCAGGGTGCGGCCGGCTCCGCAGCGGCGAGGTTCCCGCGGCATCACTCGGCACTCCCCCCGGAGTGGTGATTCGTCTTCCATTCTCGAATTCACCTTTCCACCTCCTTCCTTGTTCTTGTCGATCGCATTTCGCTGGCTGCTCACATCTCCTCTACGGGGGTTGGGTCGAAGGGCAGTTCGGCCCGGCCGTCAGGGCGAAGACTGGCGATAATCCAGTGGAGGAACGCCCACTCCCGGTTTCCCTCCCAGCCGTAGAGGCACCCGCCGCGCTCCCGCGTGATGAGGATCGTGGTCGGATGGACCGACTCGGTCGTGCCGCGAGCGTCGACGTCGAGAGGGCCGACGACCCACCGACCGTCATCGGCCAGTTTGTAGGTGATGCGAAGGTGCTCCAGGCGGAAGCGGAGGCCATCACAGGAATTGGGTTCGGGAAGTACCGGACCGTCCGTCACCGTCACGGCCCGCGAGATTAGCTGCCGGTCTCCCCTGCTAATCAACTTCATAAATCCCTGCAAGCCCTTCCCTATCGGTGCGGTTTCGTTTCCAGTTCCCTGGCGAATTCTTCATCCAGGTTCACGACCGATACTTTTCTGAGGACCAGAATGAGCTGACTGGCCAGGTAGTAGGGCGCTGTCATGCCGTCAGGTACGCGCGCCTCCTCGCCATTCACCAGGCGGACCGGCCTGTGAGGAACCAGTTGGACTTTCTCCTTGTCCTCCGGGGGGTATTCCCTGCCGACGACACCCCACCGCAGGGTTTTCCTCGCACGCACGGCGGTATGGACCCGCAGTCCCTTCGTGCAGTGCCGTACGGAGGCACGAGCGCACGGGAGGCAGAGAGGAGGATGAATCGTCTCCACGCCCTCCAACTGCCCGATCTTGTGCCGTCCTGGAAGGAGGAAGAGAATTCCCTTTTCCGTCCGGCTCGGCGGCCCGGTACATACCTGGCAGAAAGGTCCTTCCATCGCCTCACGCTGCCGGTACGACGACACCTTCCGCCATTCCGGCTCGCCATCGCCGTAGCCGCCTACCGTCCGCACCCACAGTCGCCCCTGCGCGTCGCGCTCGCCGCGGTCCTCATCGCGGTAGCGAATCCGCTCACGTTTGAGGTCCAGGCCCAGGTCCACCCGTAGCTCGCGCTCACCGCTCCATTTGGTGATGTACGGGACCGGCCTGCCGTCCCGCTGGGCGGGGGTGAAAGGCTCGTCCGGGTCGATCAGTGCAGTCATGCGGCGGCCTGGGCGCGGTGCGGTGGAATGACGGCGCCGTCCGGCAGCAGAATTCCGGTGTCCTCGAACAGCAGGACTCCATTGCACAAGAATGACCATCCCTGTTCGGGGAAATGGGCCACCGGCCGCGCGGCTTCGCAGTCGGGGGCGTCACTGGCCGGACAGCGGGGTACGTGCCTGCACATCGGTGCTCCAGAATCGGCGTCGGTCATTGAGGGGTCTGCGCGCGGCGAGCGTTGTGAGCCGCTCGGATACTCGAATTGACTCTCGGGCAGTTCGGACACCAGAACGACTGGCCGTACTGGTCCGATTTCCATTTCTGCTCGCCGAGCTTCTGCCGAACGTCGAAGACAGAGAAACACTGGGAACTCTGGCAGTTTTCACAGGAGACGTTGATGTGTCCCTGAACGCTGTTGATCCGCTGCCGGTACAAGGCGACCGCGTGGGGGGCCGTCCGCGCAGAAAAGTCGAACATGAATTGCTTCGCGTGCGCCTGGACGGTGTTCAGTGATATGCGGAGTGTGTTCGCGGTCTGCTCGTAGGTGTATCCCAGGGCTTTCAATTCGAGGATTTCGCTATGCCGCAACAGAATTCGCTTGGTGATTCCGGTGGGGTGAGGAATCAGGGGAACGATTCCCTGCACACAGCACACGCCGACCAGTTCGGCATTGTTTCGACTGCGGGTTTTTATCCGCAGTAGCCGTGTGTCGTCCTTGATGGCGTCCGGACCCACCCCGAAGGTGCGGGCTATTTCAGGCCCCCGCTTTCCTCCGGCCAGCAGATGAATGACCTCGAAAGGGTTGCGTGGCGTCTGCCGCGCAGCCTGCTCGATCGCCTTCCGAAGGGCGTCGGTGCGGGTGGCGGTGCGGTCTGTGCTCGTGCTCACGATTCCGTTTCCTGCGTCGTGGCGGGATGGGGGTGTGCGCATCCCGCGGGGATGGTGGTGCGGGTGAGGTGGGCGAGGCGCTCGGACCAGGGGCGGTGTGCGGTGCCGAGGGCGTGCTCTGCCAGGCGGAACCGCTGGACGTCGCTGGTGCCGGCCGGAGCGAAGATGTGGAACGCGTCGCGCAGGAACCGCTCCATGGGGCGGTCGGTGAACAGCCCGGCCGCGGCGAAGATCTCCATGGCCTCGCGGGCGGAGTCGAGCGCGTATTCGACGTTGACGAGCTTGGCGTTCATCAACTCCGCGTCGCAGGGCTGCCCTTGGTCGAGCAGGTGCACGGCGTGGTAGGCGGTGAGCCGGGCCGTCATCAGCCTCGACTGCATCGCGCCAAGTTTCTGCTGGATGGTGGGCATGTCGCCCAACGGGGCGCCGTAGCGCTCCCGTTCGGCCACGAACCGGACGGTCTCCTCCACGCTCCCCTGATGAGCGCCGAGGGCGACGCCGGTGAGATTCGGGCGCCCGCACAGGAGGCTGGAGGAGTCGGCGACGTCGCGGCCGTCGCCGACCTCCCCGAGCACGTTCTCCGCCGGTATCAGGACCTTGTCGAAGATGATCTCGCCGAAGGAGAAGCCGTGAAGGCCCATCGCCCGCTGGTGGGGGACGAGAGAGACCCCTTCACGGTCGGCCTCGACGAGGAAGGCGGTCAGCGCGCGGGAGTCACGGGAGTCGCTGCGGCCTGTGCGGGCGACGACTCCGTGCAGATGGCCGACATGGGAATTGCCGACGTAGATTTTCCTGCCGGTGAGGACCCAATGCCGTCGGCGCGGTTTCGCCTCCATCGCCATGCCGAGGACGTGGCTGCCGCTGCCGGGCTCGGTGACGGCGATCGTCGGCAGGCACTTCCCCGCCGCGATCGGCGGGAGCCACCGCTTCTTCTGCTCGTCGGTGCCGAAGTGGATGATTTTGGCGACGCCGAGCTGTGACGCCTGGGCGATGGCGCCGGCCGCCGGGCTGACGCGGGACAGCTCCTCGATGATGAGCGTCTTCGCGAGATGACCGAGGCCCATCCCGCCGTAGACCGGGTCTATGGTGACCCCGATCCAGCCCTGCCGGGCGATCAGGTCCGGCAGGGCGTAGTCGACCTGGCCGCCGGCCTCCATCAGCGCGACCCGCGGCGCGACCTCCGCGGCCGCGAACGCGCGTACCCGCGCGCGCAGCTCCTTGTGCACGTCGGACAGGAACCAGTCAGACATCGTCCCCCGCCTCTCCTGCTAGCGCTCGTCCGCGCGGCGGGTGCGCCGCTGGATCGCCTGCATGGCCTCGTCGCGGAACCGCTTGATCAGCTCCAGCGCGGGCCTTCCGGTCTCGTTGGGGCGCTGCACGCGGTCGACGAAGCACACGGTGCCGAGCACGGTCTGCTGACCGTGGGCGGTGTGGATGAGTGGGGCGCCCGCGTAGCTGCGGATGCCGATCCGGTCGACGACGGGGTTGCCCGCAAACCTGGGGTAGCTCATGACGTCGGGGAGGACGAGCGCGTTGGCGCGCTCGACGACGTCGGGGCACCATCCGTGATCGGGGCGCATCGTCCGCTTGACGTTGGGCACATCGTCGGCGGTGAACAGTCCGATGAACGTCTGCTCCGCATGGAAGAGGTTGACCATGGCGTACGGTGCGCCAGCTTCGGTCGCGAGGGCGGCCGCGATCGTGTCGAACTCCGGATCAGCCTGAGCCGTGAGCCCGAGGTCCCGCAGTACGTGCTGACGGCGCCTCACCTGCTCGGCGTCGGCGGCGGGTTCGGGCAGGTGCATGCCGGCATCGGGGTCAAAGGGCATGATCAGGCTCCTAGCGTGGAGGGACGACGGTCCGGGGCGGTCTTCAGTGCGTGGTCGACGAGGGAGATCAGGACGCGGGCGGCGGAGATCTCCTGCCGGGCGTCGCACAGGAGGATGGGGACGTGCTCCGGCAGGTCCAGGGCCTCGCGGACTTCGTCCGTGGTGTAGTCGTAGCGGCGGTCCGCGAACTGGTTGACGGCCACGACGAACGGCGTCGCCCGCGCGGTGAAGTAGTCGACGGCGGTGAAACTGTCGGTGAGCCGGCGGGTGTCGGCGAGAATGACGGCACCGCTCGCGCCGTAGGCCAAGTCAGGCCAGGTGAAGAGGAATCTGTCCTGCCCGGGGGTGCCGAAGAGCTGGAGCCGCATGCACATCGGCTCCTCGAACGTGATGCGGCCGTAGTCCATGGACACCGTGGTGGTGGTCTTCCCCGGTGTGCCGTCCAGCCGGTCGACGCCCTCGCTGGCACGGGTGAGGATCTCCTCGGTCGCCAGCGGCTCGATCTCGGAGACCGACCCGATCAGCGTGGTTTTACCGGCCCCGAACCCACCCGCGACGACGATCTTGAGCGTCAGCGGAGTGGCACTACGCGGCTGAGGCCCCTGCGGCGTCGGGCCACTTGCGTCGGAGAGCAACAAGAACCTGCTCCAAGAAGTGTGTTTCGGGCGGGAGGGTGGCGAGATCGTCGAGGAGTTCGGCGTCGATCAGATCGCTGAGGAGGATCTTGGTGATCTGGGCCGGCAGACCCAGGTAGGCGGAGATCTCGGCGACGGAGCGGAAGCCGTCCCGGCACAGGGCCAGAGCTGCGTCGGCTTCCGGCACCATCCCGGCGGCAGCCGTGACGCCGGGTCTCGCCACGAGCTGGGTGTCCAGGTGCAGTGAGTGCGTGGGCTCCGTCCGGCCGCCCGTGACGGCGTACGGCCGGAGGGTGTGCGTCTCCTCGACAGCCCACGCCTCCGCTTCGTCAGGCGGTTGCTTGGGTGTCATCACTGCCTCGGCGGGTGGGGATGACCAGATGCTCGCCAAGCGCGCCCGCGAGCAGCGCCGCCTCGTGCCCTACCAGGCCCGCATCGGCCTCGCTGGTGGTCGCTACGCCCAGAAGGGTGCTCACGGTCTCGGGGTCCTCGCCCGCCGGCGCGGGCTGACCCGGAACGAGTCCGGCACCGGCGGACATGACAAACAGGACGTAGGCGTCGTGCTCGACGACGATCTGGCGCACAGCGCCCTGGCCGTGCGGGTCCAAGACCCTGGTGGCGCCACCGGCCAGTGAATACTGCCCGGACACGATCGCGGCCATCGTCTCGGCCTGCTCCTCGGTGAAGTGCGCGTTGGCTTGGAGGAGACCGTCAGGCGAGGTCAGCAGAGCGGCGACCGTCTCCGGGACCCTCGTCAAGAACCTTTCCAGCAGCCAGTCGATGCGCGTCTGTTCCGTCACGTCACTACTCGCTGTCATTGCGCTCTCCAACGTCGTCGCGGTGACCGGTCGCGGGCGTGGTCTCGTATGCGCCGCGGTCGTCACGGTTCTGATCGGCCGCCGTCTGGGCGGCCGCGGTCTGGCCCTGCTTGAAAGCCCCGAGGAGACCGCCGGTTGGCGGTCCGGCCGGTTGCCCCGGGCGGGCCGCGTACGTAGCGGCCGAAGTCGCCTCCTGCCGGCGGGGCAGCGGCGGCCGGCCGCCCGCGGCGGCGGGCTCACCGGCAGAGCCTTCCGCCCGTAGTACGGGGGCTGCCGCTGTCCGTCGCGGCAGGGGCGGCGGCACAGGCGTTCTGGAGGTGTCCTCACCGACGGCCTGGTGCTCGGGCTCGGCTTGCGCGTCCCTGGCCGACGGTCCAGGGAGCACGGTCGCGGGCGCTTGAGGCGGCAGAGGCTGCACCTGCACGTCGGGCAGCTTGACGAGCAGTACGGGCGGCAGCACCACGACGGCTTGGGTCCCGCCGTAGATGTTGCTCTGGATCTTGACGCGGATACCGTGCTTCTGCGCGAGCAGCGCCACGACGAACAGCCCGATCTGTCCGCCCGTGACCTGCGTGGGCAAGTCGACGTCGCTCGGCGCGTCCAGCATCTGGTTCAGCGCCGCGCGTTTTTCGTGGCTCATGGGCAGGGCCCGGTCCTCGATCTCGATGACGAGTCCGGCGGGGACCGTTTCGCCGCGGATCGTCGTCCGCGTGTCCGGAGGGCTGTACTGAGTGGCGTTGTCGATCAGCGCGGCCAGGAGGTGGGTCACCTCCGGAGCGGCGTACCCCGGCACAGCCAGCTCGGCGGCCTCACCGCTGAGCAAGGGCGACGAAACGCGGGGATAGTGCTCGACCTCGGAGGTCGCCTGCCGGATCACCTTTTGCAGATCCACCGGCGGCTTCACCTGCCGTGGGGTTTTCCCTCCGAGAATCGCGAGGCTCTCCACCGTCCGCCGCTGCTGCGTCACCAGATGATCCACTTCAAACAACTTGTGCAGCACGTCGGGGTCTTCCGTGTCCCGCTCCAGGGCCTCCAGCGTCGCCAGCGCCCTGGAGACCAGCGAGTGCAGGCGTTTGGCGAGGGCCGCGAACACCTCGCCGTAGTCGACCGCAGTCGATGCCGGCGACGGCGAGCGCTCGGACACGTCGGCCACAGCCAGGACAGCCTCGTAGCGCAGCCACTCGCCGAGCTGCGCGATGTCGGCGAACGGCTCCCCCGTCCTCGTCCATGCCCGCTGCTCGGGAACGTCCGGACGCTCCCCCACCAACGCCTTCTTCCGGGCCTCCGCGACGTGAATGCGGCCCTCCGCGAGGAGCGTGCCGATCCTGTTCAACCACCCGTCGATGCGATCCTCACGCTGCTGCACCTCGGCCACCCGCCGCCGGTACCCCGCCTCGGCCTGCTGGACAGCGGCGTCGGCCTGCTCGATCTCGGCCCACTTCTTCCGGAGCAGCGCGTGCCGCTGCCGCTCCTCGGCGATCTGTTGCCGCGAGACCTGCCCGAGGTGACGGTCGACCCCAGCGACGGCCATCGCGGCGACCGCCGCCGTCGCTGCCGTTACCCACCCGGGATGCATGCCGGCACCGGCATGCAGCGCCCACCCGGCCGCCGAAGCGCCCGCCGCCGCGAGCGCGGGTATCCCGACGAGAAGCCGCAGCCGACGCCGCAGCCCGGTCTCTGCCGCCGCGACGACGGCTCCGTTCTGGCCGCTGTCAGACATCCCGGCCCCCGGCAGACGCGTGGTTCGGCGGCGGTGCGTCCCCGTACGGGACGCCGGATATCGATGACAGCGCCGTCATCATCGGCCAGGGCGGGAGTTTCATGAGACCTCGGTAGTGACTGGGGTTGAGCAGAGGGGTCGGTTGCAGTTCAGGACGTCGGGCACCGGTCGAGCAGGGCCTCGTAGTCGGCGCACATGTCTGCCGGCGCGTACGTGCGGGCCGTGTCAAGGAGGCGACGGAAGTAGGGCATCAGGCGAGTGAAGGCCGGCCGCTCAGCCCAGAAGGCGCCCGGGTCGGCTGCTCGCTCCGCGAGGCCGACCACCCGCTGGAAAGCGACGATCTTGTCCGCGAGGGCAGCCGTAGCAAGCCAGGGCACATCCCGCAGCATCTGGAGGTGCTGCTGGATGTTCTCCTCGCTGGGTTCTGCCAGCACTTGGTGCTCGGCGTGCAGCTTGTCGATGAACGTCAGCACGTCGGGACCGCACGCACTGGTGACACGGCTCTCCACCTCTGCGCGCGGGGCGAAATCCGGGGCGTCGTGCAGGACCAGGCCGGCGACGGTGTAGTGCGGCGGGAACGAGGTATATCGCCCGAAGGTGTCGACTACCCTTACCGCCCGTTGGACGGCGCCCTCGTCCTCGATGACGTGGCCCTCGCACCACTCCTCAGCGAGGAGGAAGGCTGCCTCGACGATGGGATCCCGCCGGGCCTCGGCGAGGAACGCGGACATAGATCGTCACTCCTGATCGGTACGGAACACGGTGGCCACCGGGACCGGGGTTCACCGGCTGGATGCTGGGGTGGTCGGCCGACCGTCGAGTGGCCTGGACGGTCGGCCGACCACCTGGGGTCTCCTGCTGAGTAGGTCGGGGGCTCAGACTCAGCAGGAGTGGTTCGAAAGCAGTGCATGTGCCGGGGCGTGCGCGGATCTACGCGCCCGCTGTCGATCGCGGGCGTTGGTCTCGACCACATCGAGACGTCCTCGGGCCTCGCGCAGCGCCCTGTGGGCTTGATCGACCATGGAGCCGGCTTGTGTCATGTGCTCGGCGGGGTCCGGCGATCCCTGCCACGTGCCGTCAGGGGCGTGTTCGGCGAGCAGCTCGGTGAGAGTGGTAACCACACGGGTTATGGCGGTGGACATCTCCGAGACTCCGGCCGACGAGAAGTCGCCGCCGAGGAGCTGCTCAGGCGAACAGGCAGTCGGGGAAGGGGTCTTGTCCGTCACGCGGCGGCCTCGTTGTCTGTCGGGATGAAGACCCAGACGTCTTTGCCGAGCGTGGTCGTACCGGTGGATACCGCGCCGCAGAGGGCTTGTACGAGGGCCCAGCCCCGGCCGCTTTCATCGCTGTCTTTCGCAACACGCTCGATCGGTGGTCGAGGGTCGCGGTCGCTGACGATGGCCGAGATCCCGTCCTTAACCCGGGTCACCAGGAGACTCGTCGGGCGCATGCCGTTGTCATCCGGTTCGGCGTGCTTCAGCACATTCGTCACCAGCTCGTTGACGACGTACACCAATCGAGCGGCCGTGTCGTCGTCGACGCCCCATACTGGGCAGTGCGCTTCGAGGACGGCCCGCACAGTCCGCAGGTATTCCGGCGCCACGTTGAACACCATGTCGAGCGTTCCGCTACCGCACGAGGAGGCGGATCGCGTCGTGAGACCCACGTGGGGGGTATCGAGAAGTGCGCCCATGGTTGCCGTCCGTTCTCCGTAATCCCCTACAGCAGGGGGCGGTCGCGGTGTGTACTGGGGCTGTACCGGTCAGCAACCATTCAGGCAGAACACGTGATTCGCGTGCAGAGCCTGATGCCGAGGGTTCGATCCCTCGGCATCACGACTTCGGAGAACAGGCCATGCCGCAGCCAGAGAGGCAGCTCAACCCAGGGGAATCGCCCCGCGCCTGGTTCGGGGCGGAGCTTCGTCACCGCCGCAAGGAAGAGGGCCTGTCCGCCAGTGCGTTGGGGCGGTTAGTCCAGGTCAGCGGGGATGTGATTCTGGATCTCGAAAAGGCGCGCTACCCCTGGTGCAAGCTCGATCTGGCGCATCGTCTTGACGAAGTTCTCGACACGGGAGGGGTCTTCGGACGGGCATGGCCGATGGTCTTCAACCCTGCCGATGCCGAGGAATCTGGGCGTGATGCCGGGGAACGCCGCCGGGGCAAGCAAGTTGGAGCGAAGAGGGTCCGCTCAGGCCGCATCCTGGGCGGAGACGACTCGACCTCTCGCCCAGGGAGCGACCCCGTGCTTCGACGCAGTTTTCTCCACGTCAGCGGTGCCGCCGCGCTGACCCCCATAGAGGCGTTCGCACCGACGCAGTTGACGCTGCCGGACGCTATCGGCAGTCCCCACATCGAGCAGGTCAAGAAGATCGCGACCGACGTCAGCGCGTGGGACAACCGCTTCGGCGGCGGCGGGCTCGTCGCCGATGTCGCCGGCACGGCCATGGACTGGTCGCAAGGGCTTCTCCGCATCCCCTGCGCTGAGCACCTGCGCGCAGACCTCCTCTCCGCCGTCGCTCGACTCGGCATCGTCGTGGGCGCCAGCGCCTTCGATGCGTACGCGCACCAACAGGCCACCAATGCCTTCGTCTTCGCCGCCCACTGCGCGGAAGAGGCCGACGAATGGCACCTGCGGGCCAAGAGCTTCAGCTTCCTCGCACGACAGGCCATCTGGATCAGGCGCCCGGACGACGGGCTCACTTACGCGGAGAAGGGCCTCGTTCGCGCCGACCGCATCACCCCGACAGAGCGCGCGATGCTGCACACCGCTCGCGCCCGCGCCTTCGGCAAGCTGGGCCACGTCCGCGAGTGCATGGCCGCAGTCGGGCAGGCAGACGATGCCTTCGCCCAGGCCGCCCCGGAGAACGACCCGCCGTGGATGCGGTACTACGACGCTGCTCAACACGCGGGAGACACCGCCCACGCGCTGTTCGACCTCGCGGTCCTGGCCGGGCAAGACCCCGGACGTGCAGCCCGGCGCTTCGACACGGCGGTGAAGGGCCATGGCGACGCGTACCGTCGGTCCCGTGCCATCAGTCGTACGAAGTTCGCTTCTCTCCTCATGGCTAAGAGCGATCCCCGGCAGGCCGCCGCGGTCGGCCATGAGGCCCTCGACGAAGCCGGGACCCTGACCTCCCGCCGTGCGGCGGATGACCTGCGTCAACTGGCAGCGTTCTCCGCCAAGCACCCCACCATCCCCGAAGCCTCCGCCCTGCGGAAGCGCATCACCGCCACCGTATCCGCATGACATCCGTCCCCTCGCCAACCGCTGACCAGACTGTCGTCCAGGCGTGTTCGCTCGCGGGGCTGCACGCGGAGAAGCCCGAGCCCGTACGGCTCGCAGAGAACCAGATCTGGCGTCTCCCGCGGCAGCGCACGATCGTCCGCATCGCTCGTTCTGGGCAGAGCGCCGCGGCGCGCCGTGAGGTGTGTGTCGCGGCGTGGCTCGCCGAGCACGACGTGCCCGCCGTGCGCCTGGCTGACGTTCCCGGCCAGCCTGTGGAAGTGTCCGGCCGTCCGGTCACCTTCTGGATCGAGCTGCCGGCGCACCAGCACGGATCGGCCGCCGACGTCGCGCAGTTGCTCCGGCAGCTCCACGCGTTGCCCCGGCCGGACTTCGAACTCCCCCTCGTCGACCCCTTCGTCCGCGTCCCCGAAAGGCTCCAGGCCGCGACGACGCTGAGCACCGCCGACCGAACATGGCTCCGGAGTCTTCACCAGGATCTAGCCGAAGCATGGAACGCACAGCCCCTCACGGGGCGGCTGTGCGCCGTCCACGGGGACGCTTGGCCAGGCAACCTGGTCCGTACGGTCGACGGCCCGAAGATGCTGGACCTGGAGCGCTTCTCACTCGGTCCGCCGGAATGGGATCTCGTCTCGACGGCCGTCCGTCGATGGACTACCGGCGCTGTCACCGCAGCCGAGTACGACGAGTTCTGCTCCGCGTACGGCTCCGACGTCACCCGCTGGGACGGCTACGAACTCCTTGCCAGAGCACGGGAACTCCGGATGGTCACCTACGCCGCACAACACGCCGCAAGCAACCCCGAATGGGCACAACAGGCGCAGTTCCGCGTGGACTGCCTGCGTGGTCGCCACGGTCCCCGACCGTGGAACTGGTCGGGGATCATGTAGCACCGAAGAGCCACGGACCCCGGTGGTCCAAACGGACATGCCGAACACCATCAGCGTCACCGATTCCCGGCGCGAGGTCTCACGAGCCCTGCGCCGGTTCGACGCCATGCGCGAGAGCGCGCTGGCTCCGGCTGAAACAGCCACGTTCCTGCACCAACTCACTCAAGGACGGAAGACGCCATCACTACTCACCTGACGGCCCCCGACGTGGCCGAAGAAGCTTCCTGGCACAAATCGTCGTACAGCAACGACCAGGGCGGGTCATGCGTCGAGATCGCGAATCTCACCGACCAAGTCGGCGTGCGTGACTCCAAAGACAAGACAGGGCCGGCCCTGGTCGTCCCGGCGTCCACCTGGTCCGCGTTCATCGCTTACGTACAGGAACGACGCTTGGACGCGACGAACTAGCAGGCGCCCGACATGACAAGGCGGCCCCCTCCGAGGCGGTGAGGGGGCCGCCTTGTCATGTCGGGCGCCTGACCAAGCTGCCCATCCATACCCGGCAACGCGACGACGCGCAGATAGCATCGGCGCGAATGCGGCGCCCTCGCTCGTGCCCCCCTGTTCTACAGCTCGATCTCCTCGTCGCTGTGCGGTTGGTCCTCGGCTCCTGGCGCGGGTTCGAAGTGCCGTACGCGGATGGTGTGGTCGAGGCCGCGCTCGGCGAAGCCGCGCTCGCCGTCGCCGCGGTGCTCGCGTTCGGCTGTCTTGACCTCGCGCGGGTCGAGGGCGTTCGAGGTGAGGAGATGTCGGGCGTGGTCGGCCTGTAACTGGTACGTGGCGATGTCGCCGGGACCGATCTTTCGGCCGGTGGCTTCGGCGGTCTCCAGATGGGTGGCTGACTTGTCGAGCCCGGCGAGGACGGGCATCAGCTCGGCGGTCGCTCGCTTCTTGCCCACTTCCTGATCTCCCTCGTCAGCCCGCTTTCTTGATTGCTCGGTCACGTTCATTCCCTTCTTGTCGGTTTCACGTACTGGGTCCTCGACGCCCTGCGGGGGGGGCGTCGAGTCCCTTGGCTCGCCTGGTGGCGTATCAGGAGTTCTGCGCTTCTCGGCCTCCGGCGGGCAGTTCTTGCGGCGCGTTGTGCCCAGCGGCGCGGAGCAGGGCGGCGACGTTGAGTTCGTCTCCGGGCGCCAGGATGCGGGCAGTGCGGGCGTCGGAGGCGCGCGTGATCTGGTCGACGACGGCCTCTTCTCGGCGTGCGCGCCACTTCTCGACTTCGGCTTCGCCGCGCAGTTGAAGCGCGGTGTGAGCAAGGGACTGCTCGCCGCGGAGTCGCTGTGTTTCCAGCTCGCGTTCGTGGTGGAGCTGGGCCCGGCGCTCGGCGTGCCAGTGTGGTGCGCACAGCCCGTAGGCGCCGGCGATGGACAGAAGGCACAGCAGTACGGCCAGTGGCCAGCGTGGCGTGTACGCGGCGACTCCGGTCATAGCTGCGACTGCGGCAGCGGCGTAGGCAGCTCCGACGATGCCCCGGTCGCCGTTCGGCTGGGCGGCGGCGACGGTGCCGCCGGAGGCCGTCAGCGCCGTCAAGGCGCCCATGATCCACAGGGGTTCCGTCGAACCCTGGGGAAGCTGCTCGTGCCACAGGCGGGCCAGGCCGCACGCGGCGCTCGCGACAAGTCCGGGAGCGAGGCGTGCGGCGTTCTCCCGCAGCCATCCCGCCAGGCTGCGGGTGGGCGGCAGCGGCTGGGTGGCGCCGTAGTGCGGGGCGGTCACCTGTCGTGCGGTACCTGCCAGGTACATCGCGGGATCCGCGCGTTCCCAGTTGCTCATACGTCGATCTCCATCTCGTCGGCAGGGTCGGGGGCGTGCGGGGCTGGCTCCGGATCGGGGGCCGCGGGGTCCGCCTCGCGGGTGGCGTGGAGGCGGTCGCGGTCGGCGGCGACGGGCTGGAGAGCCGTCTCGCTATGCTCGATCAGGCCGGAGGGAGCCAGGGCGGGTATCCGGGAGAGGTTGCGGAGTTGGTGGCCAGCCGCGTCCATCCGGTCCAGTGCGGCGATGGCGAGGACCTGATCGCCGCTCCAGGCCGCGCTTGGCACGCTGGTGCGCTCCAGGGTCTGCAGGAGGTCCTCACGGATCCCGTCGCCGCGGCGTTGGGCTTCCCAGGCGACGGTGAGGGTGTCGATCGGTGCCTGCCGTTGGTCGAGGGCGTACATGGCTCCGTAGGCGGAGGCCAGTTGGGAATCGGAGAAGTCCTCGGGCCGGAGCTGCCGTAGGTCCCGGATCTGCTCGGGCCGGTCCAGCAGGGACGCCACGGTGTCCGCCTCGGCCTGAACGTCCGTACGGGCACGGGTTCTGCGTTCCGCGACCTCGGGCGTCTGGGCGGGGGTGTCCAGTAGGTTGCGGACCGTCTCGGGGGCCTGTTCCCAGGCCGTGGACAGATGGCGCAGACGCTGTTGGGCGTGCTCGGCGTCCGCGAGCGCGAGGTCGGCTTGATCCACCTCGGCGCTCTGGGCCTTCTGGCGGAGCTGCATCCCGGCTTCCTCAACGGTCCGGTGTGCGGCCGCGTCCAGCACCATCCCGCCGTAGAGGGCCGCGTTGCGGGGGTTGGGGCACGCGCTGACGAACTCCATCAGCCGGACCGGTCTGAGGCAGGCGCGGAGGCCCGCCTCCTCGATCTGGTCGACGGCTGCGCCGACGACCGTGGGGACGTCGGAGGTGGTCACGTCGGAGAAGTCGATAGCGTGCAGCGTGCGCCACAGCGCGGCGTGGTCGGGACGGCTGAACGCGCCCGGAGGTACCCATCGCATATGGGGCAGTGCTACGGGCCGGAGCAGCATCGCGCCGAAGAGCGCCTCTTCGGTCTTGCCGGTCAGGCGGCCCATGAGGTGTTCACCCCCGTGAGCGCGGCCACGGAGCGGGCGGTGCTGATCAGCACCAGCGCGGTGACCACGGCGGCAAGGACCAGGCCGTGACTCGTGACGCGCAGCACCGTGCCGAGTCGCAGTGCGGAGGTCGCGACTACGGCGCCGAGGACGGTGCCGTAGCCAATGAGGGCCAGGGTCAGCAGGGGGCCCCAGCCGGCGCCGGCCGTGGCTGCCAGGGCGGCGGCGGTCAGCGCTGCGGCCGACGCCGCGAGGGCTGTGCGGTGTTCGTGCGTGATCACGGAACCACCGCCTCGATCTGCTCAAGGTACGGGTAGGTGCCCGGCGTGGTGGCGCGCCGGTGCGGAAATGCAGGCACAGCAGCCTCCAGTCACGAGGGGGATGAGGGAGAACCGGGGTGTGGGCGGAGTCCGATGGCGCCTCCGCCCACACGGCGAGTCCCGGTCTGAGCCGGGAATCAGCCGAGGCCGCGGCGACGGTGGGGCTGCAACCGCCGCTGTTCCTCCGCTTTCCGGTAGTCCTCAAGGTCCTCGTCGGCGGAAGGGGATACGAAGCCGTTGGCGGCCGGGGTGGTGGCGGGAAGCTTCGTCATGCGGCACGCCCTGCGGCTTGGGCGCATACGGGGCAGTGCACGCTGATCAGACGGCCGTCGACGCGTACCTTGACCGTCTCGAAGCCGCGGCAATTGCCACACGGCTCGAACGCGGGGCCCTCCTTGCCGACGGCGACGAGCCGCGGTCCGGCGATGGGGGCCTCCATCGCCACCTGCAGGGGGTTGCTGGTACTGATGCTGTCAGACTTCTTCATGGAGATCCCTTCAGTCCAGGGGTGTCCCAGGGCCCGCAGGGCGCTCCAACGCCGGTGCGGGCTGAGAAGGGTCGGGCCTGCCAGCCCGGCCCTTCTCGCTTACGAAAGGAACCATAGTCCTCAAACCCTTGAAGTTCAAGCCTCTTGAACTTCAAGGGTTTTGCGGTACTGTCCTCTCGTACGCGACAACGAGAGGAGGGGGAGCGCGTGGGGAGCATCTGCCTCGATACACCTCGGCCCCCGAGTCATAAGGTCTTGGAGTCACAGACTCCAAGGTCCCTAGGGGGCGACATGGCGCTCACGCCAGAGCAGCGCAGAGAGCAGATGAACAAGCTGACCCCGAAGTGGGTGCCGCTATCGAACAGCGACCAGCTCGACTTGGAGGCGCTCGCGAAGGAGTTGATGGCGGCACGCGCCCACAAGGGAGAGCGGATCACGGCGAACACGCTCATCCGCATCGGCGTCAAGGCAGTGCTCAGACACCAGAGCGGGCTGGCCGGCGATACAGAAGCGGAGTTGCGCGAGAAATTTCTCGCGTACCTCTCCGGCGAGGACCAGCATCGAGACGGGACCCATGACTAAGGAGTCGTTCGTGCGTCAATCCCACGGTGTGGCAGTAGAGCTGCCGCACCCGCCGCCGCATCCGCCGGCGCCGGGCGGGCTCTACCTGTCTCGTACACACCGCGTTCTGCTCGCGGTGGTCGTCATCGGTGCCGTGACGATCGCC
>NZ_LJGW01000224.1 GCF_001751255.1 Streptomyces nanshensis
CGCCGCCCAGCGACACCACGCCCACCGGGCCCGGCGCGACCCCGCCCAGCGCGCTGCCGCCGGCCATGCCGAGGCCGACGCTGGCCACCAGCCACGCCTGCGCTTCCGTGACGCAGCCGGGCGGCGCGAGCAGGTCGATCGCCTGCACGCCGATCACGTGCAGCACCCCGAAGACCATCCCGGCCGCGCACGTCGCCGCGACCATCGCGACCGGCGTCCTCGCCGCGATGAGCAGCAGCCACACCGGCGCGAACGCTCCGGAGACCACCACCAGGTGCCGCGCCACGGTGCCCGGCCACGCCCGCGCGCCATACAGGCCGCACCCGGCTATCACTCCGACCGACAGCGCCGCGGGCATGACCCCGGCCAGCCACGGCGTCTGCGACTCCTCTGCGGCGATCGTCGCCCCCACATACACCCCGCCGACGGTGACGCCGACCAGCGCGAGCAGCAGGGCCAGCCCCGGCATGCCCGCCGAACCCATCGCCCCGAGCCCGCTGCCGCGGCGGGGCCCGCGCGGCACCCAGCGGCGCGAGACCGGGCACGTCGCGACGACCACCGCCCCCAGCGCGCCCACCAGCGCCATGCCCCCCAGAGCAAGGCGCGGCCCGCCGGTCGCGATGCACACCGGCACCAGCAGCGGAGCCGCGATGTGCGCCGATTCCCCGGCCGCGTTGTCCACGCTGTAGGCGGCCCGCAGCAACCGCGGCTCGACCACGGTCGCCCACAGCGCTCGCGTCGACGCCTCCATCGGCGGCGTCGCCACTCCCGCCACCACGGCGAGCACCAGGCCGCTGACGGCCACCGCACATCCCGGCACGGTCAGCACGGCATAGGCCATGGCCGCCACCAGCGCCCCGCCGATGGTGGGCAGCGTCTGCCCGATCCGGTCCGTGACCCGGCCGAGCACCAGGTGCCCCACGGCCAGGCCCCCGCTGAACGCCGAGGCGAGCGCACTGGCCCACGCCCAACTGCCGTGCTCGGCGCGGACGGCGATGACCAGCACGAGCGGCGCCATGCACTGCGGCAGCCTCCCCACCGTCGTACCGGCCAGCAGCCGTAGGGCGTGCCGCGCCCGCAGCACACCGCCCCAGCCGCTGCCTGCCGCCGTCACCACGCCGCCCCGAACCACGGAACGTTGGGGGTAGCAGGCTCACCCGGCAGTCCCGGCACCGCTTGGTGCCCTGCGGCATCCTCGGGCAGCGCGGGCAGGGGCAGATCAGGCATGGGGTCTCTCCTCGACATCAGGGAACAGGGAGGTCAGCAGGCGGCACGGGTCTCAGCCGCCCCGCCCGCGGCGGCGGCTGCTCCGCCGTCCGGCTCGTGACCGTCACCAGGTCCTCCCAGCCCGGCCCGTACGCCTCCTTGTAGGCGACCTGCCCGCCGCCGCCGTTCTCGTCGACGCGCGTGCGGCCCAGGTCGAAGGAGGCGAAGCCCTCCGCGTGCAGCAGATCGCACAACTCCCGCAGCAGGGCATGACCCGGCCCAGCCCGGCAGATCTCCGCATCGGCCGTCATCGCCGCCAGCAGGCTGTAGGCACGGTGCCGGCGATGCAGGCACAACTGCGCCGCGACCGGCTTGTCCTCGACCGTGAGAGACGCGATGAACGCGATCCCGGCGCAGCCGCCGAGGACCGCCCGCAACTCCCGTGCGGCCGCAGGGAGGTCACCGAAGCGTTCCTCGTGCAGCCGCAGCAGCACCTCCCAGTCCGCGAGGAGCTCACGCGGGCCCCGGCTGCGCCGGACGACCACCCGGGAGTGCTGCGTCAGCCTCGTCCACCGCGACTTCCGCTTCGCGTGCCCCCGGCGGATCTCCGGGACCATCGCCGGATAGATCACCGGCAGCGTCACCCGCGCATACGGCACCATGCTGCCGTGCCACCCCGCAACGCCCGCCAGATGCCGACCCAGAGCGCTCGCGCGCGGCACATCGGCCACCTCCACCGCATCGCCCGCCCGCACCATGGCCCGCAACTCCTGCACCAGCGCCCCGGCCACCGAGGCGTCCTCCGCCGCGCGTCCCACAGGGCGGATGCACTCTGCCACCGGGGAGCCCAGCGCCCGCACCACACCGGCCTCGCGCACCAACGCCAGCGCCGCGACCGGCCCCCCGGCCCCCTCGCACACCACGACCAGCGGCTGCGCCCCGGCGGGTAGTTGCGACGCCCATCCGCACAGCCACTCCCGGGACTGATACGGGGTCGCCTCCCGGCACTCCTCATACAGCGCGGGCCAGCGGACCGCGAGGAACGCACACGCCTCCGCACCGGCGAGGACGCGCACGGCTTCGCGGACCGGCACCGCAGCGGGAGATAGATCCTTGGTCTTCATCAACGAGCCTCACTGATCACGGGCCTCCGGCAGCCCCTCACGGGACGGCGGGCAGATCCGGCGGGCCGCAGACCGGCAGACGGCACCACGGCGCGTCTGCCGGTCCGGCCGCTCAACGTGGACGCAGCACGCGCACGGCGCGGCTGCTCACAGCCCCGTACGGGGCGGGCGGAGCGTGGTCTCAGCCCCGGGAGCCGGCACCGTGCAGGGCCGAGCTCGGTGCGCCGGCGAGCGTCATCAGCGCGGCGGCGGTGGCGACGGCGGCCCGCCGGATCACTCTGCGTGTCATGAAGATCCCCTTCTTGTCGCATCCCCGCCCGGGACGGGCGGGAGTGGGACGAGCATGGGGAGAGAGACCTGCCACCGTGGCGCCGCACGCCGTCGGGGAGGCATCAGCGTTCACCAGACGGTGACTAGCCCCGGCAGGACGTCACCCGGTGACGACGCCGCAGTCTTTCGGGGAGCCTGCCGGTCCGTGTCGACGTCCCGTCGTTCGCCGGCGGGGCGTTTTGCAAACATGAAACGGATCGTCTTGACGCGCGTGTCTCAACGGCAGGTGAGGGGTGACGTCGGGCCGGGGGAGGCACAGGCGTACCCCGCCTCCGCCGAGGACAGCGGCACGTTGTGAGAGCCGTACGGACGCTGCCACCGTCAGCGCCACCGGCCCGTTCCCGTACGAGCTGCCGCGTTGACCAGCCTGGGGCCGTGCTCGTTCGGCTCCTCGTCGGGGGCCGAACCGGGTGCGTCAGGACCGCGCAGGGCGGAGCGCGGCCGGGCAGGGGACCGAGACGGACACCGGTCAGGCCGCGGCTGCGGTCGAGCTGTCGAAAATGTTGCTGAGTCCGGCCGCGCTCCGCGTCACCAGGTGGATGTACTTGCTGCGGTTGCGGCGCATCGACCAGGTGCTGGCGTGCAGTGCGAGGGCGCCCATGGCGCTGCGGCCGTACCACAGCGGTGCGGCGATGGTCTCCCACCCGGGGACCGGAGAGGGGGACAGGGCGTAGCCCTCGGAGCGGATCATCCGGAGCCGCTCGGTGCGCGGCGGTGCCATGTGGGCCAGGATCACCAGCCCGGCGGCGTCCTGGCCGAGCGTGGCGTGCTTCAGTGTCTGCCGGGCCGTGGGGTCTGCGGCCAGCTTCCGTGTGAAGTCGTACCGTGTGCCCGCCTCGTGGTGCCGCATCAGCCGCGTGGCCGGGGCGTCCACGATGGACAGGGCGTACGCGGTGACGACCTGAGATGTGGTGCGCTGCAGCGTGCGGCACTCGTGCGCCAGCGGCCCGCTGGTGACGGTCGGCAGACTGGCTTCCTCCGGCTCGGAGTGCGGTTGCGCCCACTGCGGCAGTCCGAAGCGGCCGGTCGACGCGTCGTAGGCGAGGTAGCCCCAGTCGCAGCCCGCGCTCAGGATCCGTTCGACACTGGACCTGCTGATGATGGGTGTCCTGGTGGCGGGGGTCCCGTCCGCCGGGGTGTGCTCTTGGGCGAAGGTCTCGTTGCAGACCCTGGTCAGGCAGGTGGTGGTGTACATCCCCGGGCCCAGCTCGACCAGCGCCGACAGCACGGCGTAGACCTTCGAATACGACTGGCCTTTCTTGTTCACGGCGAACCCGTACCTCTCTGGTCGGCCGGGGGAGGTGACAGGGGCCGGAGCGGCTCGCGGATGCGGGCGGTCTCTCGGGCCGTGCGGTGGGCTGCGTGCTGACCGTCCCCCCGAAGACGGTCAGCACGCGGGGCGCAGACTGCGGCGGTCCGCATCTGCGCAGTCAGGACCGCCCCGGGCGGAGCCAGGGCGCCCGTACCGGCCGGCGTCGGCCACTGCGACGTCCGTGGGCCGGTGGCGGCGCGGCGCGGCGCCGGGCGGCGGTGAGGTGCGCTCACGTCTCCTCCTCGCGGCCGGAACCGGTGTTGCGTTCCTGGTCGGGGAGGTCGTGCTGCCCGTACGGCCGGAAATACAGGGAGCCCTTCTCCACCGGGTCGCTGGAGAGCGCGGCCACGAGGCTGAAGACCCGGTCGCGACCGTTGGGGCTGTCCAAGTGCAGCCGGCCGCGAACGCGTTCAAGCTCATACACCAGACACCGCGGACGAAGCCCGCGGTCCGGGCTGGCCAGCAGCGGGGCGTGGCAGTACGCCACACCGCTGCGGCGCGCCCGCTCGGCCAGGTCCAGCGCATCGGCGGTGTCCGTGGGGCCGCACTGCACCCACAGCGGGCTGTCGTCCATCCGCTCCAGCAGCGTCGGCGTCACGGCGGCGCGGGTCAGCTCGGCCGTCGGGAAATAGGTGACGAGGGTGCTGTGCACGACGCGGTCCGGCGTCTCGCCCGCGGCGAGCACCGCGGGATGCGCATCGTCGACGTCCCCCGCAGCGTCGGTGGCGATCTCGCGCGCCATGAGCCGGGTGTCGGGATGGAAACGCTCGGCGGCGAGCCAGCTCTGCATCCACCACCGGGCTGGGAGCGGCGCCATCAGCGCGACGATGTCCGCATACAGGGCGGAGACGTGCGGCGTCACGACGCACCTCCGTCGCGCTCGACGACCGCTCCCGTATCTGAGGATCCCTCGACCGCCGGGGAGCCGGGCGGCTGCGTCAGCAGGTCGGGGCAGTAGAGGGTGAAAATACAGCCGAGCCGCGAGGAGAGCTGGCGCGCGGTGCCGCGCCGAATGTGGATGACGGTCCCCGCCGGATAGCTGACGTCCTCGTCGTTCAGCTCCCCGGTGTGCACGACGATCTCCTGGTCGCTCTCGATCAGCAGATGCGATCCGTGCAGGTAGGACTCCGGCTGTGCCTCGACGTACGCGAAACGCGGCAACTGGCGTCCGTCCGGGGTGTAGCCCCAGGAGGTGACCTCGAGGGTGAAGCCGGGCGCCCAGTCCACGAGGGTGGCCGGATCCCTGGGCGTGGGGAAATAGGCGGTGATTCCGGGAGCGATCTCCATGACACACCTCCGGGTCTACGAGGCGAAGACCGGCCCGCGCGGCGCGCGGGAGGCCGCGGACAGGTCGTTGACCCAGCGGGCCGGGCCCGAGGAGGACAGCCAGCCCATCCAGTGCACCGAGCGGGCGAGTGTCTCCAGCAGGGACCGGGCACGGGAGAGCCCCGCATCGTCCTGATCGGCGAAGATCACGCACGTCGGGCGCCGGTCGCGGCCGCGGACCGGCTGGAGGTAGGGCGCGTGCACGAATGCGACCCCGGCCGCGCGGGCCCGTTCGGCGAGATGAGCTGCCATCGGCAACTCGATCCGGCCGAGCTGGAGCCACAGCCCCTCCGGCCGGCCGTCGGCCAGACGGCGCAGCAGATCGGAGGAGACGGCCGTGGCCGTCTCCAGGGCGCTGCCGCACGTGATCAACGTGTCGCAGTCCCCGAGCGCGCTCAGCAGCGCCGTATGGGCCTCCTCGTCGACACGCCACTCGGGAAGATCGTCCTCTGCGGCGGGGGACAGCGGCGAGTAGCGCGCGGCCGCGGCCAGAGTGCAGGCGTGAACGGTACGGCCTGCCGTCACGGCGGCCGGATCGGTCAGCCAGGCACACAGCGGATCGAGTGCGAACTCGTCGGCCAGCACCGCCAGATCAGAGTGGGGCACGGCGATCCCTCCAGACGGGTCGGATACCGCTGACGCTAGGTGCCGCGCAAGACTTTCAGGGGTGCCCGATTGTCCGGTGAGGTGCCCATCGTGTCGGATCCGGCCCCGGAAGGTGCCCGTCCGTCCGGCGCGGTGCCCGATTGTCCGGCCCCGCCGACGCCCTTCACTTTCCGCAACCAGAGACAAAGAACCGCACCTTACCGCCGTGACCTGCGCACACGTACCGCTCCCGGCGCCTCCAGAGTGATTCCGTATGTGAAGACCGGGTGTGGCAGGGGCCGAACGCCACCCCGCAGGAATGCCGATCAGGCGGTAGTGCCCCGCCCGCAGCCCGGTGTAGGCAGGTCGCGTGCACCTGCACAGACGCTGCCCGCCACGCCGGTCGGGCAGCCCAACTGCCATGACCGCACGGGGAACGGAGCGCACCATGGGCGACCAGGACGACGCCGCCGAGGCGACCTTCCGTCTGCTGTGCGCCCTGCACGCCCGGACCGACCAGAGCGCCGCCAGCGCGGCCGTGCTCCGCCGGGACACGGCACGCACCGGGGAAGGGCCGCTGGGCCGGGAGACCGTACGCCGCCGCCTGCACTGCCTGCATGCCGCCAACGTCTGCGCCGGGTCACCGCAGGGATGGCACCTGCGGCCCGGAGCCCCGACCGGGCCCGGGGGAGCACGGATCACCGCCGCCGTCCGCCAGGTTCACGACCGCACCGGCCTGGCAGCCTTCGCACACGACCAGGTCGCACAGCNGCAGCCTTCGCACACGACCAGGTCGCACAGCGCGGCGTGCGCGTCTGCCTGGCCGCCCGGTGCTCCTTGCCCTACCTCCGGCTGATCGCCGACCACTGCCCGATCCAGGACGGCACCGTCCCCCTCGGCGCCGGCCGCACGCTGCCCGGCGCCGATCTCCTCGCCGACACCGTCCTCACCCCCCACGACGCGCCCGGCGCCGTCCTCCTCGCCCGCGCCCCGCAGCCCGGCTTCTTCGTCTACGCCCCCGCCAGCGCACCGGCATGGCGCGTGCTGGCCGTCCCCCTGCGGACCCTCCCCGGAAGCGGCCCGGCCGGCGCGCTCAGCGTCGCCGGTCCCCGCGACGAACTCGACACCCGCCAGGAGGAACTGCTCACAGCCATGCACGACGCCGTCTCGACCGCGGCCTCCGCGGCATGGGACGCCCTGGTCCAAGCGGCCTGACCCGCGCCCGCGGGCCCGCGGGTTCACACGAGAAAAGGAGAGGACGCGGTGACGTTAGACCACCACTGACACGACTGACCCCCTGAACAGCAGGGGGCCGGGTCGTCGAGGGCCTCACACCCGAGTGCTCCACCACCCGGGCCGCAGCCCTCCCATGTCTCAGCACGTCCCATCCCGGACGCGCTGCCCCGGCCGTGACCGGGTCTTCAAACGGTTCTTGCCAGGAACCTCCACCCCTCCACGGGGCTTGGCATGCCCCGAGAGGCAGGCGAAGCCATCATGACGCATACTCCTGCGCATCTCCAGCCCTCCGCACCAAACCGGCACCGGGCAGCACGGATCAGCACCCTGCGGCGCCTCGCGCGCATCACCGGCGAAGACCGACGCCTGTCCGCGGACCCGGGGGAGTGGTGGATGGCCGTCCGCGCACACCCCGCCCTCGCCGGCGCCCGCGCCGACTGGCACACCACCCTGCACGCCCTCGCGCACGCCCTCGCCCGCGGCGCCCACCAGGAAGCGTGCGTCTCCCGCACCTCCCTCACCCGGCTCGCCACCCGCGCGCGCCGCAGCGTCCACCAGGCCAAACGCGCCCTGCGCGCCCTGCGGCACGCCGGGCTGCTCACACT
>NZ_LJGW01000218.1 GCF_001751255.1 Streptomyces nanshensis
GTCGGCTCGGACCGGCCCAGAGTTCACTCCGGGTGCCCTATGCGGGCTTGCGGGTGCCGCCCTTGTAGTCCTCGGCGCAGCGCTCGAGAGTCGCGGGCTCGGTGACGGTCTTGTCCTCCCGCTTCTCCGCGGGCTCACGCCCCGTGGCGTAGGCACTCTCCCGCTCCGTGCTCTCCTTAGCCATGAAGACCTTGCTCCTTCGTCCGGTCCCAAGTGGTCCACCCCGGGCCGGAGGCGTGGCACGGTCCCGGCCCGGGGTCAGCGGTCGGCGTGGCGCTTGCTTCGCCNCGCCGACAGATACTAGTTTACATACCTAGGGGTCTTACCTCAATACTTACGTGTCATCGTGAATCTTGACTTCTGTCACCTCGTGATGTAAATTAATGCTTGTGGATGTGGTGATGCAAGCACCACTCCGCCCGCTACTGACCACCCGCTGTGGAGTGGAGGCCTCATCAATACCGACATCCTCATCGCGGCCGCGCTGCCTCTGGCTGGATGGACCATCCATGGCCTCGTCCTGGCCCGGCGGCTGGCTGCCGCCCGGCGCGACCCGCTCACCGGCCTGCACACCCGGACCGGGTGGACGCGCCGTGCGCAACGCCTCCTGAAGCGTCATTCCGACGCGGTCGTGGTGCTGATCGACCTCGACGCCTTCAAGAAGCTGAACGACACGCACGGCCATGACGCGGGGGACGCCGCGCTCGTCGCCACCGCCCGTCGGCTGGCGCAGTGGTGCGCCCCCGGGGGCGTGGCCGGGCGACTGGGCGGGGATGAGTTCGTGGCCGTCGCGCTCCCGCGTGACGCCGACCCGCGCACGCTGCCTGCGGCGCTGCGCGAGCAGGTGTCCCACAAGGGGCAGCTGCTGCCGGTTTCCGCCTCGGTCGGCGTGTGCATCACCAGCGATCTGAGCAAGCGCACGCTCTCGGCCGCCATGGAGGAAGCAGACCAGGCCATGTACCGCGTCAAGGGCAGGGCCCGCCGCTGAGCCCTGCCCAGACCGGCGCCCGCCGCTGCTGAGGCAGTCCGGCGGGCGCCGCGGGAGGTCTCGCGCGACCGTCCGGGTATCCGCAGTCGCGAACTTGACCACTGACACCTCGATGCGTAAATTAATGCATGGCGGAGATGCAAGCTCCGCCAGCCGCTACGCACACCCGCCGAGGAGCACACCGTGCCACGCACCCGCTACACGACGACCGACCTCCACAACGCCGTCCACGCGCTGCTCGAGGAGAACCCGCTCCGTGCTGACGACGGCCACCCCGAGTTCCGTCTCTTCGTCTACCACGGCAAGCCCGTCGGGCTGGACGCCCCCTCCTGCATCACCTCGGCGCGAGCATCCCGCAGCTGAAGGCCCTGGACGAGGCACTCCATGCAGCGGAGTACGAGTGGGAGGACGTCAAGCACCCCCTGCGACGCCGCTTCACCCCGCTCGCCTGGACCTGCCTCAGCGGGATCGGCGGGGGCGACGAGCCGGGTTCCTGGGCCGACTCGCACGATGCGGCCTTCGGCCCCCGTGAGCCCGTGTGGGGACCCACGGTCGACCGCGCGGCCGACGCCCGGCGCCGCCCCTGGCTCTACGACCCGGCGGAGTTCCCGCAGCCCGAGGACGACACGAACCTCCACCTCGGATGCTCCGACTTCCCGGTTCCGACCAGTGTTCGCCGCCTCCCCCGCCGGGCCGGGCACCACTGAGCTGTCACGCGGAGTGTCACGCGCACGGCAGCCCGGCGGGCCACCGCTCGGCGAGATGTTTGTGCAGGTCAGGGGTGTCACGTCGCATCGCGTGACACCCCTGCGTGTCAGGCGGCGTGACACCCTGACCCTCGCGTCGCTCCCAGGTGGCAGCGCTCGGCCTGTCCTGCTCGCCGCCGTCGCGTACGGACCGCGCCGGCGCCTCTCGAGTCCCGGCGACCTCACCCGCCAGCTGGGCGCCCGCGGGCTGTTCATCGCGGATCCCTCGCGACCTCCCGCCGACGCTGGCCTCCCCCAGGTACCGGCCCGCCCGGCCCGCAGCCCGTGCGACAGGCGCCGGCGGCCAGCTCACCGAGAACCGGACGCCTCGCCCCCGCGCACCGGCCCGAGGACGGCCACGCTCCGCCCCGTTCCCCTGGCGGGCCAGGCGCGAGCGTGCTGCCTGGGTTCGGGCAGCACGGCGGGAGGCGAGCAGCGGGCCGGCCCCCGGGGTGGTGTTGCAGCGCGCTGCAACCGGCAGCAACCGGGGGAAGCAGCCCAGGACCGGAGAAGAGCAGCGTCACGGTTGCAGCAACAAGCGGCGCAGCTCGGCGCGTTGCAGCGGGCAGCGTGGGCGACGGCTCTGCCGGGTTGCTGCTGCGTGAGTCGTCGTCACGTGGAAGTTCGGCGGCTGCGCCACGGCCGACTGCTGCGGCCGGGCGGGCCGCTGCATGCGGACCGGTCCCCCGACTGAGGGGACACGGAAGGGCGTTCGCACTGCGTGAGGGGGGTCCGGGGAGGCCGGTTCATCCCGGACCTCTCGCGGCGCCCGTACGAGACTGCGCCCGCGCTCGAGGTCCGGCAACGGCTCGTGGCACCTCCTGCGGGCGGTCATGGGTCGTGTCGTCACCACCGGGCCCGGGTCGCGGCGGCTGGAGGGGCCGGCGAGGTCCCACTGCCCGGTGGTCTGCTGAGCGACCGGCACGCAAGGGGCTCAGCCGGGAAAGGAGTATCTGGTTGCCGCCTGCTGCGGGGTCGCGGCACAGCCGACCCCATCACCGCTCTTTCGCCTTGACATGCGACCCCGGCTAGCGTAAATTAATGCTTGCTGGTCGGGCGGAGCAAGCCGCCCGCCGGCCGCACGCACCACCGATCCCCGAGGCAAGGGAGCCCGCCATGGCCGTCATCGACGCAGAGTTCTGCCCGGTCATCGTCACCGAACGGCCGCTGGTCGACTCCATCGGCATGCCCTACCAGCAGCTGCCCGACGGCACCGACCCCGGTGCGCTGCGCATCGTGCGAGCCCGCGACGTACAGCCCGGCGACTGGTACCTGGGTGACTGCGAGCAGCCCACGCCCGCGGGCGAGGGCTTGTTCTGGGGCGGCCACCCGTACGCGGTGTACGCGGCCTCCCCCAAGCTGAGCGACACCGGCGACAGCCTCGCGATGGACGGCGAGTCCTTCAACTGGGACCCGGACGAGCTCGCGATGATCCTCCCGCGCCACGCCCTCCCGGCCTGACGCCCCGGGTACCGCAGGCACGTTCTCACCTCCGTGCGCCGTCCGGCCTCCCGGAAGGCGCCGCCGGCGACACCTTCCTGCCCTGCCTCTCAGAGGGAGTTCCTGATCAGCACCGCGACGATGGACCCCCGGCCCGTGAACCTCTGGAACTACCAGCTCGCGGCCTCCCCTGACCCGGCCAAGACCGATCTCGAACTGCGCCACGTCACCTGCGGCGAGCACCTGTGCGACGCACAGCATCTCGACTGCCTCGCCGTGCTCAACAGCGTTGCCGCCGCGCACGCTTCCGCCTGTTCCCAGCCGTAACTCCGCACACCACCACGCCAGGAGGGACACCATGGCCCGTGACATCGGCATGGCGGAGGACGCCAGCCTCTACCGCGCCGTGATCACGAAGACGTACGCCGACGGCGCGACCTACACCCACTACGAAGGCCCCTACGCCAAGCCCGGTCAGGCCCGCGGCCGCGTCAGCTTCTGGCGCCGGCACTTCCAGAAGACCAAGCCCGGCGCCAGCGCCGACGGTCACATCGAGGAATGCCGCCCGCAGTGGCGCCGCGTGGCAGAGCCCTCCTCCCGCCCGCGCACCTGAGGAATCTTCCGGCGCCTCACACCCCGCTCCACGACCTCGGCCTGCGCCACCCCACGCGGGCCGAGGTGGCCGGCCGCGAGAGCCGCCGCACCGCGCGATGGCCCTTCCTCTCCCTCCTCCCCTTCACTCACAGGAGTTGTCCGCATGAGCCCGTACTTCTGCCCCGACGACGAGGCGACCTCCGTAGAGGTCGATGTGCACGCCCTCCAGGTCGACGGGGAGACCCCCTTCCGGAACCTTCCGCGCGGCACCCTCATCCGCCTCGACGAGGCCGTCCTCGGTATCCCCGCCGGGCTGTGGCGGGCCGACCGCAGCTACAGCCAGAGCGGCGGCGCCGGACAGCGGTACGACTGCCGCACCCTGACGGCGGCGCCCAACGATCCGGAGGGACCGGACGCCGCCGAGGCGCTGCCGGCGCATGTCGCCGACGGCTGGACGTCTGCCTGGCCGGTCGAGGTACGGGGCATGCGCGCGAGTGAACTGCGCGCGACGCTGGACGCGCTGGCCTAGATCGACGGCGATCCGCTCGTCGTCATCGCCCCGATGGATCATCCCCCTCTCGACGGTGGCGTCTCTCCGCTGTGGTTCACCAGCGCCCGTCTGTTCGCCCCGGACATCACGGGCAAGGGCAGCAGCATCGGCGACACCTACGAGCCGGACGAGAGCCACCCGGAAGACGCCGCACCTCCCGGAGCGATCCCCGCGATCACCCTCTACCCCAGCGCCTGAAACGGCCGTGCGCTCACGGAGTCATCCGGAAGCGCCGGCGACCACACGGCAGCGTGGCCACCCACGCTTGCGGATGACTCCTTTCACTTGACACTGCATGCCTAGATAGGTAAATTAATACTTACTGGGTCGGTGAGCAAGCACCGTCCCGGCCGCTACGGATCACCCCCGACGGAAGGGACCCGCGTACCGATGGACGCCGCTCAGGACGACTTCGACCCCGCGCGCATCGCGACCAACCTGCGCGAGGTGGCCTACCTCCTGCTCGATGAAGTAGAGCGCCAGGAGTCGTGGGAGAAGGCGCGCACGCTGCTGGTTCCCTGCCTGAAGGCCCTGACGGCCCGGGACGAACGCGAGCGCGAGGCCGCGCGAAAGGGCCTGCCTTGGCTGAAGGTTCGCCATCGTCAGCTCTCCCGGGGAGACACCCGCGCCGTGCGCAACTTGCTGAGCTGGGTGGAGCTGCGACTGCGTGGCCGCGAGGTCTGCGGGCTGATCCTCGTCCCGGCGATCTGCGCCGTGGAGGATGCCGCCGACCTGCTGATGCCCGAGGGCTGAGGCTCCCCGCTCCGACCGTCCGCCCCGACTCATCCACTCCACGAAGGAGTTCTCGTGTCCCTCACGTTCACCGCGAGCTTCCAGGCCCCCACCGCGCACGTGGTCACGTGCGGCTGTGACGCGGCGACCGCGCTGGCCGTGCGGTACGCGAGCTACGAGGCGGCCTGCACCGCCCTCCCGGCCCCCGGCACGCCTGCGGGCCGGGCGCTGGAGGGGTGCGAGATGCCGGACATCTGCCCGGACTACCCCCTCCACGTGCAGGGCGTCGACGAGGGCGGCGACGCACCCGAGGTGGACCTCAACGACCTCAACGCCGTGGCACTGCTCGACCTGCTCGGCCTCCCCCGGGGCGAGGACCTCGCGGGAGAGCTGGTGGCCTCCGGCCGCGCCGTCTGGCCCGACGAGGACCAGGCGGCGCCGGAGGAGCACGGCCCGGCGATCCCGATCCCTGCCGTCGACGCGTACGGGCAGCTTCCCGCCGGGGACTTCCTCGGACGCGTGCTCATCGCCCTCGCTCTCACGCCGCAGGACGCCGGACGGGAGGGCTACTGGACCGGGCGCCACTTCCGTGGCGGCCGCACCGCCGGGCACCTTCAGCTGCGCCTGCACGAGCTGCACGCACTGGCCCTGTGGTGCGCCGAGCACGGCCGGGAGGTCGCCTGGAGCTGACCGCGCCCAGCTCGTCCCCGCACGAGCGTGCCCGCACCGAGAAGCAAGGGGAGCCCCGGCGGCTCCCCGTCCTTCAATCCGCATGCGCACACCTGGAGTCCGCCATGAAGAGTCCCCCGGAGGTCATCGAGGCCTTCGCCGCGTTCCCCCAGCTGGTGAGTACGAAACAGATCGCCGCAGCAACCGGGCGCAGCATCCCGGGTGTCCAGAACTGGGTCAGTCTCCCCGGCTTTCCCGGCTCACCGTCCCGCGAGGGCCGCACGAAGCTGCGCGACAAGGACGCCGTGCTGGCGTGGTACCTGAAGCAGCCGTTCGCGAGTACGGACCGGCGCGGTCCCCGTGGCCTGGCGGAGGCCGCCCGCAACGCCGCGCCACACCGGGACCGCCTGACAGACGCGGAGACGGCGCGCGCCCTGAAGGTCACGCCCGCCACGGTGCGGTACTACGCGAACACGTACACCCCGGAGTCGAGCGCTGCTCCCTTCCCCGAGGCCGACGAGGATGGACGCCGTGAGTGGGTCGCGGTCCGGGACTGGCTGCTGCGCTACAGCCGCTCCGGTAGACCGGTGTCAACGTCGGCCGGACTCGGCCCGGCCCTCAAGCCGGGCAGTCGGACGGCCTGAGGGCCGGGCGACTTCAAGCGACGGGGGCGCTCAGCGAGGGCCTCTGCGCGGCGGACCGAGCAGACGATTCCCATCAGGCCCGCCACCCCTTTTCGGCGCCCTGGTCCGGCCGGCGGCTTGGTGTCCCCGGGACGGCAGCCGGCTCGACGCGCTGTGCGTGATTGACCCGCCGCCGGGCGGTGCGGCTATAGTTCCCGCACGGTTATCCGGCTCCCCCGGCTCTTTGATCCGAGCGGTTCCGGTGGTCGTAGCGAGGGGTCAGACGATCTTGCAAACCACTCCTTCGGGAGTGGAGGACCTCGGTCCTGTCGTCTGACCCCGTCTTCATGTTTCCGGCGCCGGCCGGGTGGCGCCTCCTCCTTGCTCTGCCGCGTCCGTACGCGAGGACTCACGGCACCAGCCGTGCTCGAGGTCAGCTCGCGGATGCGGAGCGGTCAGCCGATTCCTCGGCGTACGGTGCGATGAGCTGATCCAGGCTCTTCCGCATCCTTTGGGCGGCGGCGAGAACGTCGGCGCCGTGCAGGGCAACGTCCGGCGCACCGCCGTTCGTCCGGACCTCCACGTGCGGGCCCTCCGTCCGCTTGACCGCCCTCTCCAAGTGGGCCGCCGCCGCAACCATCTCCGTGATCACCGCCGTCTCCACAACGGCGATGTGGGCGACCGCATCACATGCACGGGCTTGCTGGGCTTTGGACTTGCGCGGTTCTCTCACGGGACCTCCCTGTCCACTCGGCCGGAATGCCGCTTCCCTGCCTGCCATCCGACGGCGCCTGCGGATCCGTCTCGGTCCGGTGCGCCCGGGTTGAGACTGGAGCGGTGAGGCTGTGGACACGCCCGCGCCGCCAGCGCGGTAGCAGCGCGAAGCCCCGCGATCGGTCTGCGTCCCGCGCGTAACCGCCGCAAGCCGCGGGGCGCGCTGGCGTTGCGGGGCACCGGTCCGAGGCGGGAGCAACAGCACAGGCCCACCCGCGGCAGACCGGTAGGCGACGTCCCTGTGAGGGCTCCGGCGGCTGGAGTGACCGCCGGCCCTTTCATCACGATGCCGCGCGGATGGCCGCCCTCCGGCTGTCTCCACGAGAGCGGAGCCGCTTGGTACGGCGGTCCTTGTGCTTGCCGCTCGCAGCGGACCGTCGAAGCTGCTGCACGGCCTGGACGCGTCCGGTGGTGCGCTGCTTGGTGCTCATGCTTCCTCCTCGGTCCGATCCGCAGAGGGCCCCTCCCTCGCGTATTCATTAGTTTACTAAGAGAGGGGTCATACGTCAATCGTGTGCACTTTGGATCGCGCCGGCAATCGGACGTCCTGGGCGCACCGAGAGTGCAGCACGACACTAAGGTGACGCGTAACTATTGACTACCTCTCCTGTGTAAGTAAACTAGTGAATAGCTGGGGCGGCGAGGCAAGCGTCGAACCAGCAGCTGCGATCCCCGATCCCGGAACTGGAGTCCGCTCATGTCCGCCTGCGTGCACCCCGAGCCCCGCCCGGCCCAGCTCCTCCGGCACCGCCGGTGCTCCACCCTCCGCAACATGGCCCTCATCGCGACGGTGCCTCCGCTGGTGTTCGGGGCTGTCAAGCCCCTGGCCGCGCTCGCGCTGGTGGTTCTGCTCCTCGTCGGGGTGGGGACCGCGATCCGCGCCAGCACGCCGCTGCGTAGGGCGTGCGTGCACCGGCCCGCGCGCGTCTTTCCGCGCGTCCGCTCCGTCCTCACGCTGGCCAGCGACCTGCTGATGCTGATGGGCGCGACGGGCCTTCTCATCGGCCTGCTGGTCACGCCAGGTCCCTCCACGCTGCCCGCGGCGGGGGACTTCATCGCCGCTGCCGCCTTCCTCTTCCTGGGGCTGCTCCACCACTGCGCGCACCGACGCTGACGCACTCCTCCTGGCTCCATCGCCCGACCCCGATCCAGACCCGCCCCGCAGGGCGGGGACCCAACATCCAGGAGTGCACGGTGGGTTCCGAGTTCCGCGGAGACCTTCTCCCGCACGAGTCCGTGCAGCCCTACGTCGGCGAGCAGCAGCAGGAGCGCGGCGACTGGGAGTTCGTCACGCGCGAGGGGTACGGCTACCGGCTCACGGAGGTGTCGTGCGCGCCGGGCCAGTGGCAGGTCGCTCGCATGCCGTTCCGCTGGTCGTCATCGAACGGCGGCTACTGCTGGCTCGGCCTGGACGTCGATCTCGAGAGGGCGCTCGCCTGGATCCGACGCGACGGAGCCTCGCGCGCGCTGGCCGCCGGGCGGTGGGAGCGGCACGGCCACTGGCTGACGGAACCCGTGACCTTCTCGGTGACGCTGCAGACCGAGGAGCTGGAGGAAGGTGTCGTCCTGGTGCGCCGGTTCGGCCGATCAGGACTTCTGTGCGAGTACCGGTGGGGCTGGGAGGAGTACTGCTCGGGGGCACTGCCGGAGAACCCGGACCGCAAGGCCTACGATCACCGCTTCGCAGCGCGAGCGTGGTGCGCGACCCATGCGGGCCTGGCCGCGGTCCCGACCGAGCGGCTGCGGATTGCCTCCGTCGACGAGGAGCGGGACGAGGCGTGCGCGGTGGGTGCGCCGTTCGTCGGGAAGTGCAAGGCCACGGACGTGCGGTTCGTGGTCGAGGTGCTGGACGAAGCCGGCTCGTCCTTCGGCACGGTGATCGTCTGCGGCAAGCACCTCATGCACCGGCTGACCGGAGACGACGCCTTCGGCAGGGACGCTGCGACGGTCGCCCACCTGCTCGCCGAAGAGAAGGGGACGTGGGTGGACTGGCAGGACCGGGCGTACGAACTGTCGGGGGAGCTGCTCACCGCGGCACTGCTGGCCGGGGAGGCCGACCCGAAGCCGGACGTGCGGGCTGCCCTGTACGCGGGAGGCCCTGGCCGAAGGAGACAAGCGCGCCACGCGGGCCGCTCGGGCGGCAGCGAAGGCCGCGGGTTTGCGGGGCAAGCGCGTGGAGGAGGCCGGGAGCGCCGCGGCCTCAGCCCGGCGAGCCCGGTACAGCGAACTCGTGGCCTGGGCAGAGGCGCGCGAGGAAGCATGGCGCGAACACATCAGCCGGACGATCTCGGGTGAACACAGTGAGTTCGTCGAACCCGAGCGCCTCATGAATCCTGCTCGGCTTGTCCAGGCGTGGATTCGCGAGAACGTTCCGGAGGACGCCGCAGCCGTGCCCGCGGAGGCATTGCCTCGCGCGCGCCAGGAGGACGAGCAGCTGACGCTGCTCGACGGAGGCGGACTGCGCCGAGGCAGCGGCTCGGCGGGCTGAAGCAAGGCGAGCCGCACGGAGCCCGGCGAACCAACCCGCCCCGGCCGCGGCGCACCCGGCCGCCACATGAGGACGCTCGCTAGTCAGCGACGTGCTCGCCGGGGCGCCCGCAGGCGCTCAGGTGTCACGCTCCCGCCCTTGTTCGCCACGGAGCCCGGGGGAGCAGCCTCGAAGCCCCATCGCCGCAGGTCAGCGCGCCCGGCAGCGACCGTGTGACAGGCGCCGTGACACCCGGGCGTGACAGCCGGCAAGCCGGACGGCGCGCCTCTCCCCCACCCTGCGCGCGTGGTGTGGCCGCTGGACCGACGCGGGTGACGGCGACGTGTGATCGATGCGTCAAGGCTTTCTGGTGGCGTCGTGGTCGGCGGCGCGCAGGCGAGCGATCATCTTCTCGGCGAACCGTCGGCCTGTGGTGTCGGACGGCTCGCCTGGGATCTCCTCGAATACGGCCCAGATGTGCAAGCCCTTCGCCATCACGAAGTCCTCGCCCTTGCGCCAGGACCGGTTTGCGCCTCGGAACCCAGCGTCCTGGCCGGTGAGCTCGTTAAGGCGCTCCTGGACGTCCAGGCGGGCTGCCTCGTAGATGAGGCGGCCCGGGCCGCAGGTGACCTCGGCTCGTCCAGCTCCGAGCGCCTGCGTGAGGTCGATCTGCAGCCAGTTCCACGTCATGGCGTAACCGTAGCCGCCGATCCGACTTCGGCGACAAAGATCCCGTCACTCACAGGACACAGGTCGGCGGGGCAGGCATCGTGTCGCCACCGGGACTCATCGAAGATCCGGCTTCCCGCCTTCGAGCAGCTGCTCGCCGTGGCCCTCAGCGCCGTACGCCGGGACGCAGGCGTCCGCGGGGCCTACGCCGCCCACGCGGACGCCCCGCAGACCACCGTGCACAACATCCGGCCCGCCGGGCGCCGGTGACGCAGCATCTTGAGCGCATCGCAGCCGGGCCCAGATTCTCCAGGATGCCGTGGCTACGGGCGCCGCATTCGACCTCGACGACGCCGTGCACGGACTCCGGGATGCCATCGCCCGGGGCGGGTCTGCCCTGATCCGCGAGCTGCCGACGACAGCCCTTCCTGCCGGGACGTGCCCGCAGGAAGTTCCCTCCGGTCTCTGAGGTCCGGTCTCTGCGACTCTTCGTGTCCCCGGCTCCTGCGGAGAGACGAAAGCGGACAGGGACGGCCGCGGCGGGTTCTTGCTTCGGGTAGCGGCTGCGCGGGCAGCTGAGGCAGCAGGCGAGGGCGCTGCTCGTTCGCAGCAGGCAGCCCGCGGGGCTCTGCTGCCTGCTCGATGGTGCCGGCGGCGCGCTGCCCCGGCAGCCAGTCCTTCCGCCCGATCGCCCCTGGACCAGGGCTGCTGCCGCTGCCCGCACAGCAACGGGCGGGCGTGGGCGCGGTAGCGCAGCAGCTCCGACAAGCAGGAGCGACCGCGGCTGCGTGGTCGCGGCGGACTGCTGCAGATCATGGAGGCGGTGACACACTGGTGGACTCAAATCGCCCACCGTGCACAGGAGATGACCTGATGAACGCCACCCCCGCCGAGGGAACCCAGGAGCGCGCCGGCGGTTGCCTGTGCGGGAAGATCCGCTTCACCGTGAAGGGTGCAGCGATCTGCCCGCACCTGTGCAGCTGCGGGCACTGCCAGAAGCTCGGCGGGGCGCCGGTGATGTGGTGGGCCGGCTTCTGTGAGGTCTCCTGGACCGGCGAGGCCGGTGAACCGACGTGGTACACGACGTTCGAGGGCGAAGCCCGGCGCGCCTTCTGCCCCCACTGCGGCAGCCGCATCGCGGCGATCGATAGCGACATCCCCGACGTCGGTATCAACGTCACGGCCCTGGACGACACCAGCGGCGAGGACCTCGTCCCGGTCAACCAGTCCTTCCCGACCAACGCGGTCTCCTGGCTGCCCCCGATCCCCGACACCCGGCCCAGCACCGTCAGCTGACCCCGGCCCCGGCCCCGGCCGCTCGGGTGGCGAAGCCCCGTCCGGGCTCACCACCCGAGGAGCACGGCCGGGAAGACAGCACCGCCGCGGCGGCGGGGCATTCACTACGCGTCGGCCCCCTGTGCCCCCTGTGCACCGGCCCCTTCGCGCCGGCACCACGACGGAGTCCGCTGTGCCCGCCCGCACGCCGCCACGAATTCGGCGCTCTGCCCCGCAGTCGACCGGCTGTTTGACACAGCCCCACCCTTGTTGAGTAAATTATTGAATCAGTAGAAGTGTCGAGCCGCTCCACGCTGCTCGGCCTACCCAGACCTTCACGTCTCCTGGAGCAGGCATGGCCGCCACCTTCACACCCGACGAGGTGACCGAGCGCTTCCGCCGGCTGCCCGGGCGCGTCACTACGAAACAGATCGCCGACGCGACGGGCCGGGGCGTTCAGGCCGTCCAGTACTGGATCGACAATCTGGACGTCCCGGAGGTGGTGGAGACGCAGGGGCGCACCAACCTGCGGGACCGGGATGCGGTGCTGGAGTGGTACCTGGATCAGAAGATGGCCCGGCACAGCAAGCGCGGCCCGCAGGGTGCCACGGACGTGGCTCGTGCACTGCGGCCGACACGGTTGCGGCTGTCCATGAGTGAGCTGGCAGACGAGCTCGGCCTGGCGAACCCCCGGGCGCTCTACTTCAAGATCAAGGCCGCGGATCCGCAGGACCCTCCCCCGCCGGAGGACGCCAACGGCCGGCGGGAGTGGGCAGCGATGCGCTCGTGGCTCCTGCGGCGCGAGGATCCGCTGCCGCCGCGCGACCCGGACGGCACCCGGAAGGTCACGGCTGTCCGTCAGTGGATCCTGGCGAACGCCTTCGAGGAGACGGAGGCGGCGCAGCTGGAGGACGAGCACGGGCTGACCGTGCGGCAGCGGGACGCTCTGGAGCGGGCTCGTGTGGCCTTGGCAGCAGGGGCGGAGGTGAGCCTGGCCTGGCTGGCGAAGAAGATCGGCGTGAAGCCGGCCGGGGTGCAGGACCTGTTCGATGCGACCGCATCCCCTGCCCCGCCGCAGCGGATGGGGCCGAAGGCGCTGGCGGAGACGTTCGACGTGCCGGTCGACCGACTCAAGGGCTACATCCGCCGGTTCACCCCGGAGACGAGTCAGGACCCGTTCCCGGCGACCGATGAGGAGGGACGGGACGTCGACGAGGTGCACGCATGGCTGACGCGCTTCTGGTCCGGCAAGAGCTGAGGTAGCCGCCGCCGCCGTTCCACTCCGGCGACGGAACAGGGGGAGACGCCGCCCGGCTGGGCGG
>NZ_LJGW01000248.1 GCF_001751255.1 Streptomyces nanshensis
CCCACCAGGCGCCGCCGGCGGCCGTGCCGCCACCGCCGCCGCTGTAGCCGCGGCGCCGCGCCTTGCCCGAGCCCCCGCGCGAACTCTTCGCCAGTCCGGCGACGACCGCGACGACGATCACCACCAGGACTATGACGATGAAGATCTCTGCCATTCCGGCCATGGGCCGTTCCCCCATTCGTTCCGCGGTGCCGGCTCGCACCGCTGTGCTCTCGTGTGCTCTCGCTGTTCTCTGCCGTGTCTCTGCCGTGCTCTGTGCTGCGCTCTCTGCCGCGCCGTCCGCACGCCCCGGCGTTCCCCGGGCGTCCGCTCGCCGGCACCGTACCGGCGTGCACCGCTACTGCCCGGGATCCCGTGGGGCAAGCGGGAGTTGAGCAAGACGAGAGGTTACGGCCACGCCCGCGCCCGCACGCGGCCCGGCCCCGGATCGCCGACGGGGGCGCCGAGGGGGCGCCGAGAGGACCGCCGACGGGAGCGCCCCGGGAGTTGATGAACACCGGGGCGTACCGGAGGATGACGGCCATGACTGCTGACCAGCGAGTCCCGGAACGTCCGCTGCTCAACCGGCGCCTCGCGGAGTTCGGCACCACGATCTTCGCGGAGATGTCGGCCCTCGCCGTCCGTACGGGCGCGATCAACCTCGGGCAGGGCTTCCCCGACACCGACGGACCCGAAGAGGTGCGCGAGGCGGCCGTACGGGCGCTGCGCGACGGCCGCGGGAACCAGTACCCGCCGGGACCGGGCGTCCCCGAGCTGCGTACCGCGATCGCGGCCCATCAGCGGCGCTGGTACGGGCAGTTGGGCCTCGACCCCGACCCGGAGACCGAGGTGCTGGTCACCGCCGGCGCCACCGAGGCCATCACGGCGGCGCTGCTCGCCCTCGTCGAACCCGGCGACGAGGTGATCGCGCTGGAGCCGTACTACGACTCCTACGCCGCGGCCATCGCCATGGCGGGCGGCACCCGCGTCCCGGTCACGCTGCGGCCCGACGCCGCGTCCGGCACCTTCCGGCTCGACCTGGACGAGCTGCGCGACGCCGTCACCGACCGCACCCGGCTGATCCTCCTCAACACCCCGCACAACCCCACCGGCACGGTGCTCAGCCGCGAGGAGCTGACGGCCGTCGCCGAACTGTGCGTCGAACGCGGCCTGTTGGCCGTCACCGACGAGGTCTACGAGCACCTGGTCTACGAGGGCGAGCACCTTCCGCTGGCCTCGTTCCCGGGCATGCGCGAGCGGACGGTCACGATCAGCTCGTCCGGCAAGACCTTCTCCTTCACGGGCTGGAAGGTCGGCTGGGTGACGGCCACCCCGGAGCTGGTGGGCGCGGTGCGCTCCGCGAAGCAGTTCATGACGTACGTCTCGGCCGGGCCGTTCCAGTACGCGGTCGCCGAGGCGCTGGCCCTGCCCGACAGCTACTACACGGGACTCCGGGAGGATCTGCGCGCCCAGCGCGACCTGCTCTCCCGCGGTCTCGCCGAGGCGGGCTTCGGCGTCTTCCAAGCGCCGGGCACCTACTTCGTCACCACCGACATCAGGCCGCTCGGCGAGACCTCCGGCATCGACTTCTGCCTCGCGCTGCCGGAGCGCTGCGGTGTCGTGGCCGTACCGACGCAGGTCTTCTACGACCATCAGGAGGCGGGCGCGCCCTTCGTACGCTTCGCCTTCTGCAAGCGGCCGCAGGTGCTCGCGGACGCGGCGGTACGGCTGAAGGGCGCCGCCGCGGGCGGCTGACACCCGGGGGCGCACCGCCGGGCCGGTCCCAACACCCCCGAGGGAGAAGGCACATGGGCGAGATCGCGGTGGCACAGTTCGCACCCGGCACGGACAAGGAGGCCAACCTCGCCGTCCTGCGGCGCCTCGCCGAGGAGGCCGCAGGGCGGGGCGCGCGGGTCGTCGTGGCACCGGAGTACGCGATGTACACCGCGCCCGCGATGGACCGCCGCTTCGTCGAGACCGCCGAGCCCCTCGACGGCCCGTACGCGACGGCGGTGCGCGAGACGGCCGCACGGCTGCGCATCCATCTGGTCGTCGGCCTCAACGAGCAGCGGGACGGCAGCACGATCCACAACACGCTGCTCGCCGCGGACCCCGACGGCGGCGTCGCGGCCGTCTACCGCAAGCAGCACCTCTACGACGCGTTCGGCTTCACCGAGTCCGCGGTCGTACAGGCGGGCCCCGTCGGCGAGTTCGGGACGTTCGAGGCCGACGGTCTCGTGTTCGGCATGCAGACCTGCTACGACCTGCGCTTCCCGGAGGTCACCCGCCGCCTGGTCGACGCGGGCTCCGACGTGGTGCTGGTCCCCGCGGCGTGGGTGCCGGGGACGCTCAAGGAGGACCACTTCGTGACGCTGCTGCGGGCGCGGGCGATCGAGAACACGGTGTACGTCGCCGCCGCCGACCAGTGCGCACCGGTCGGCGTGGGCAACAGCATGGTCGTCGACCCGATGGGCGTCGTACTCGCCTCGCTCGGCGAGCAGACCGGCACGGCACTCGCCACCGCGACACGGGAGCGGCTGGCGGGCGTGCGCGAGGTCAACCCGGCGCTCGCGCTGCGCCGGTTCACCGTTACCGAACGCTGAGCGGACGCGGGCCGCCGTACGCGGGCGTCACCGTCCCCGGGCCGTACGCGCCGGGGCGCACGTACGGATCGCGGCGACCCGCACGCACCCCGCACACAGCGGACGGGCCGGGGTCGGCACCCCGGCCCGCCTCGCGGCGCACAGCCGCCGTCTCATTCGGAGCCGGAGTCCGGCTCGTCACCGGACTCGGCGTCCTTCTCCAGCCCGAACTGCTCCACGAGCCACTTGTCGAACTCGATCGACGCGCGCACCCAGCTCACGACGCTGGAGACGAAGTGCTCCAGCGAGACGCCCGTCCCGATCAGGAGCTGTGCCTCACCGATCAGCCGGACGGTGCCGTCGTCGTGCGTGTGGCTGTAGACCTTCGGCCACAGCGTCCGCCGGTTCCAGTCGTCGATGGACTCCAGCAACTTGGGCTTGTCCTCGATCGGATGGGGCCGGTCGTAGAACGTACGGACCGAGAAGACCTGCTGCTCCTCCTCGCCCCGGAACATGAAGTACGTGCGGAAGTCCTCCCACGGCGCCGCGAGGTCACCCTCTTCGTCGACGACGTACTTCAGCTCCATCTGGTCCAGGAGCTGCTTGACCAGCTCCTGGTCGGGGATGACAGGCCCGGCCGGAGCGGCTTCCTCCGGGTCGGGCTCCTGGCCCCCGAAGTTCGGAATCGAGGACGGATCGATGCTCACCGTGATTTCCCTTCGTACGGATTCCGCCATCCTCTCCCATGCCGGGGCCGTCCTGGCAAGCGACGCGGAAGCCCGTCCACGGCCGTCCGCGTCGCCGCCGGTCAGGCGTCCGCGGGCGTCGCGGCGCGGCCGTCGGACTCCGCACCGCCACCGTCGGAGCCGCTGTCGGAGCCACTCTCGGATCCGCTGCCGGAACCGCTCTCCGAGCCGCTCTCGGAGCCGACCGTCAGACCGTCCAGGCCGTCGGCGCGGTCGACGCGGACGGTGTCGCCGTCCCGCACCTCGCCCGAGAGGATCTCCCGGGCGAGCTGGTCGCCGATCGCGGTCTGCACGAGGCGGCGCAACGGCCGTGCCCCGTACGCCGGATCGTTGCCCTCGCGGGCCAGCCACGACAGCGCCTCGGGCGTGACCTCCAGCTCCAGCCGCCGGCCGGACAGCCGCCGCCGCAGCGCGTCGATCTGCAACTGCGCGATGCGGCTCAGCTCCTCCACGCCGAGCGCGGAGAAGACCACCACGTCGTCGAGGCGGTTGAGGAACTCCGGGCGGAAGGACGAGCGGACGGTGGCCATCACCTTCTCGCGCTTGTCCTCCTCCTTCTCCAGCGGATCCATCAGGTACTGGCTGCCCAGGTTGGAGGTCAGCACCAGGATGGTGTTGCGGAAGTCGACCGTGCGGCCCTGGCCGTCGGTCAGACGCCCGTCGTCGAGGACCTGGAGCAGGATGTCGAAGACCTCGTGGTGCGCCTTCTCCACCTCGTCCAGGAGCACGACGGTGTACGGGCGCCGCCGCACCGCCTCGGTGAGCTGGCCGCCCTCCTCGTAGCCGACGTAGCCGGGAGGCGCACCGACGAGACGGGCCACGGAGTGCTTCTCGCCGTACTCGCTCATGTCGATGCGGACCATGGCCCGTTCGTCGTCGAAGAGGAAGTCCGCGAGCGCCTTGGCCAGTTCGGTCTTGCCGACGCCGGTCGGGCCGAGGAAGAGGAACGAGCCGGTGGGGCGGTCCGGGTCGGCGACACCGGCGCGCGAGCGGCGTACGGCGTCGGAGACGGCCCGTACGGCCTCCCGCTGGCCGATCAGACGCTTGCCCAACTCCTCCTCCATGCGCAGGAGTTTGCGCGTCTCGCCCTCCAGGAGCCGGCCCGCGGGGATGCCCGTCCAGGAGGCGACGACGTCGGCGATGTCGTCCTGGCCGACCTCCTCCTTGACCATCGTCTCCCGCTCGGTCTGGGACGCGGCGGCCTCCTCCTCGGCGGCCGACGCCTCGGCCAGCTCCTGTTCGACGCCGGGGATCTCCCCGTACAGAAGCTGCGAGGCGGACTCGAAGTCGCCCTCGCGCTGGGCCCGTTCGGCCTGGCCGCGCAGTTCGTCGAGGCGCTCCTTGAGTTCGCCGACGCGGTTGAGGCTCTGCTTCTCCTTCTCCCAGCGGGCGGTCAGACCGCGCAACTCCTCCTCGCGGTCGGCCAGTTCGCGGCGCAGCCGCTCCAGGCGCTCGACGGAGCCGGGGTCGGTCTCGTTGGAGAGCGCCATCTCCTCCATCTTCAACCGGTCGACGGCGCGCTGGAGTTCGTCGATCTCGACGGGCGAGGAGTCGATCTCCATACGCAGCCGGGACGCGGCCTCGTCCACGAGGTCGATGGCCTTGTCCGGCAGGAAGCGCGAGGTGATGTAGCGGTCGGAGAGCGTCGCGGCGGCCACCAGCGCGCTGTCGGCGATCTGCACCTTGTGGTGCGCCTCGTAGCGGCCCTTGAGTCCGCGCAGGATCGCGATGGAGTCCTCGACGGTCGGCTCGGCCACCAGCACCTGCTGGAAGCGACGCTCCAGGGCGGCGTCCTTCTCGATCCGCTCGCGGTACTCGTCGAGGGTGGTGGCGCCGACCATGCGCAGCTCGCCGCGGGCCAGCATCGGCTTGAGCATGTTGCCGGCGTCCATGGACGAGTCGCCGCCGGCGCCCGCGCCGACGAGCGTGTGCAGCTCGTCGATGAACGTGATGATCTGCCCGTCGCTCTCCTTGATCTCCGAGAGCACGGTCTTGAGCCGCTCCTCGAACTCGCCGCGGTACTTCGCGCCCGCGACCATCGCACCGAGGTCGAGGGCCACCAGCCGCTTGTCGCGCAGCGATTCGGGCACGTCGCCCTTCACCACGCGCTGCGCCAGGCCCTCCACCACGGCGGTCTTGCCGACGCCGGGCTCGCCGATGAGCACCGGATTGTTCTTCGTACGGCGCGAGAGCACCTGCACCACGCGGCGGATCTCCTGGTCCCGGCCGATGACCGGGTCGAGCCGGCCCTCGCGGGCGGCGGCCGTCAGGTCGGTGCCGAACTTCTCCAGCGCCTTGTACGTGCCCTCCGGGTCGGGGTTGGTGACGCGACGGCTGCCGCGCGCGGCCTGGAACGCCTCCAGCAGCTTCTTGTCGGTGGCGCCCTGCTCCTTCAGCAGCTCGCCGGCCGGGCCGCCCTTCGCGGCGATGCCGATCAGCAGATGCTCGGTGGAGACGTAGGCGTCGCCCAACTCCTTGGCGCGCTGGGCGGCGTCGGCGACGACGGCCAGCAGCGGACGGTCCGGCTGGGGCTTGCCCACCGTCGAACCCTGGACGCTGGGGAGCCCGGCGAGCAGGCGCTCCGTTTCCGAGCGCAGTGCCGCCTGGTCGGCGTCGACGGCGGAGATCAGGTCGGAGATGTTCTCGTTGTCCTCGCCCTGGAGCAGAGCGAGGAGCAGATGTGCCGGTGTGATGTCCGGGTGTCCGTCGCGGACCGCGCGGTCACTGGCAGCACTGATCGCTTCCCGGCTCTTGTTGGTCAGCTCTGCGTCCACTGGCGTGTGTGCCTCCTTCGAAAGCGGCTGTTGCGTCGCTGTGCCTGTCGCTTGCTGCTGCTAGTTTCAGCCTCTAGCAAGTTGAGTCTACTCCACTCAACTATCGCGGCGCTAGATTCGTTCCCATGACGAGCACCGAATCGCAACAGCAGCCGCAGCCCCAGCAGCCCGCACCGGCGTCCCAGACCGCGTCCGAGTCCGCGTCCGAGACCGAGACCCAACTCGCCGATTTCTGGCGTGAGTACCGCTTCGCGACCCTGACGACGCTGCGTCCCGACGGCACCCCGCACGTGGTGCCCGTGAGCGTGACGTACGAACCGGAGGTCCCGGCGCCGCTGGGCACCGCGCGCGTGGTCACCCGCCGCGGCAGCCGGAAGGCACGCAACATCGCGGCGGCGGGCGAGGAGGGCATGCGGGTCGCGCTGTGCCAGGTCGACCGTGGGCGGTGGTCGACGCTGGAGGGCCGCGCCCGCATCCGGGAGGACGCCGCGTCGGTCGCCGACGCCGAGCGCCGCTACGAGGAGCGCTACGGGCGCCGGCCCGCGCCCAACCCCGAGCGTGTACTGATCGAGATCACGGTCGAACGGACGCTGGGCAGCGTCTCCTGAGGGGTGTCTCCTGACGGGCAGACGGGGACGCCTGCGGGGCCCCGCCAGATATACGGATGGGGCCGGTCCGGGCCGGCGGACGGCACGGCCCGGACCGCGCCCGGGGCCGCGCCCGCTTCAACTCCGTCCGGCTCAACTCCGCCCGTTGCAGCGCCGGTTGACCCGGTCCCCGTTGAACTCCGTCCGGTTCAGCCCTTCTTGTGTACGGCTCCGAACTCCTTGAACAGGGCCCGCGCGGAACGCGGATACGGCCGCCCCAGCAACTCGTCGTCCGAGCCCACCGATGTGACCGCCACCAGCGTGCCCGCGCCCCGCGCACGGTCGATGCCGCGCAGCCACGGCCCGCCGCTGACGCCCTGCGTCAGCCGGCAACGCAGCGCCAGGGCACCGACGTTGGCCTCAGCGATCTCCCCGCTCCGGTACTGGTGCGCCTTGCCGGAGCAGTAGTGCAGCGTCTCCCCGTCGTACGGGGCGGAGGCGGGATAGCCGAGCGTGGCCGTCGCGCCGCCGCGCACCGGCTCCGTACGGAGCTTGTTCGCGCCGTAGACGTCCTGGATGGTGCGCCCGCCGCGCTTGTGCATCCGCAGGAACGCCCAGTCGTACGGGAGGACCGACTCCAGGTCCTTGCCGGAGTCCCAGCCGGGCGCCGTCTTCCAGGACGCCACCTTCCAGCCGTGCGCGAGCACGTTCTTCGGGCCGTCGCCGCGGCCCGGCCCGGACGCCGTCCCCTTGCCCGCCCGGCTGCCGGCCGCCGCCGCGTCCGCCCCGCGGTAGCCGGGCTGGAAGTACATCGCCAGCGGTTCGCGCGGACGCTGCGGGCTGGAGATGCAGTGCGCCGCGGTGGCCACGACGCTGCCGCTCGGCGAATCGACGATGGCGGCCGAGCAGGACTCGACCTGCCCGCCCGGCAGTTGGGCGACCAGCTTCCCGACCGTACGGACCGTCCCCTGCGGCCAGGGGTCCCCCTTCGATGCGGGCGGGTACGGCGCGGGGGCGCTCGCTCCCATCAGGGCCAGGGCGGTGGTGCAGGTCACGAGGGCGGCGAGCGCCGCGCGGGTCGACGTCATGGGTATACGCTCCGCCGAAGCGGACCCCAAGGCCAACCGCACACACCTGATCGGGTCAACCCCGGCGATTCCCCGGCCGCCGCCCGGGGCGGCCGTCGGCAGTACGCTCCGTCGAGGGCGGTCCCCAAGACGGCGTCCCCGGCGGTGAGTTCGAGATCCGTCCGGCGCAGGACCGGCTCCCGGGGCTGCTGTTCGTCGGCCTACCGGAGCACAAGAGCGGCACGAACCGGCTGCACCTGGACTTCCGGCCCGACGGCCGGGACGGCGAGGTCGCCCAGGGCGCCCGCCGCACGGACGTCGGCCAGAGCGAGGAAGCGCGACGAAGTACGGGTAAGCGAAGGGGAGTTCGGCGGGGAAACGGGGACCGGGGGCGGCTCCGTGCCGCGTCCCCGTCAGCCGCCCAGCCGTCAGCGGTCTCTCGTCAGTCGTGCCGCTGCGTCTTGGGCCGCCAGACCACCAGCGCACCGGACTGCGGATGTACGTCCTCGTACGGGACGAGGTCGCGGCGGTAGGACGCGTGCACCTGCGCCTCGCGCTGCTGCATCGCCGCCGCGGCGCCCTCGACCGCCTGCTGGAGTTCGACGACGCGGGACTTGAGCGCGGCGACCTGGTTCTCCAGCTCGATGATGCGCTTGATGCCCGCGAGGTTGATGCCCTCGTCCTGGCTCAACTCCTGTACCTGGCGCAGGAGTTCGATGTCGCGTGCCGAGTAGCGCCGGCCGCGCCCGGCCGCGCGGTCGGGGGAGACCAGGCCGAGGCGGTCGTACTGGCGCAGGGTCTGCGGATGCAGGCCGGAGAGCTGAGCGGCGACCGAGATGACATACACGGGCGAGTCGTCTGTGAGCTGGTAGGGGTTGCGTCGTCCGCCTCGGCCGTTCACCTCAGTCTCCCTTCGCGGCCTTGAAGAGGGCCGCACGCGGATCCTCCGCGGCGGTCTCCTCGCGATAGGACTCCAGGATGCCCTTCGCCTTGTCGCTCAAATCCTTCGGAACCGATACGTCGACGGTCACCAGCAGATCGCCGCGGGTGCCGTCCTTGCGGACCGCGCCCTTGCCGCGCGCCCGCATCGTACGGCCGCTGGGCGTGCCCGGCGGCAGCTTCAGCTTCACCGGCGGACCGCCGAGCGTGGGCACCGTGATCTCGCCGCCGAGCGCCGCCTCCGGATAGGTGACGGGCACCGTCACCGTCAGGTTGTCTCCCCTGCGGCCGAAGACGGGGTGGCGGTCCACGTGGACGACGACGTACAGATCGCCGTTGGGACCGCCGCGCTCGCCCGGGGCGCCCTTGCCACGCAGCCTGATGCGCTGCCCGTCGCTGACGCCCGCGGGGATGCGGACCTGCATGGTGCGCGAACTCGTCGCCCTGCCCGAGCCCTTGCATGTGTCGCACGGGTCCTGGGCGATGAGCCCGCGGCCCTTGCAGTCGACGCAGGGATCGGTCAGGGAGAAGCCGCCACCGCCGCCGCGCGAGACCTGGCCCGTACCGACGCAGGTCGGGCAGACGCGCGGCGAACCGTTCTTGTCGCCCGTGCCGGCGCACGCCTTGCACGCCGCCGAGGAGGACATCCGCAGCGGGACCGTGGCCCCGTCCACCGCCTCGGTGAAGCTGAGCGTCACCTCGGACTCGATGTCCTGGCCCCGGCGCGGCTGCGTACGCGTACCGGCGCCGCCGCGGTTGAACAGGCCGCCGAAGACGTCGCCGAGACCGCCTCCGAAGCCGCCCGCGCCGCCGCCCGTACCGGTGCCGCCGGGCTGACCGCCTCCGAAGAGGTCGTTCAGATCGAAGTTGAAGCCGCCCGGCCCGCCGGCCCCACCGGGGCCGCCGGTCCGGATGCCGCCGTTGCCGAACAGGGCGCGCGCCTCGTCGTACTCCTTGCGGCGCTTGGCGTCGCCGAGCACGTCATAGGCTTCGGAGGCGTCCTTGAAACGCTCCTCCGCCTTCTCGTCGCCCCTGTTGGCGTCGGGATGGTTCTCCCTGGCGAGCTTGCGGTACGCCTTCTTGATCTCGGCCTCGGTGGCGTCCTTCGGGACGCCGAGAACCTTGTAGTAGTCCTTCTCGATGAAGTCCTTCGTACTCATCCGCGGCGCCCCTCCTCCCCGGTGCCGTGCCCGCGTGTGCCCTGGTCATCGGCCTGTGCGGCCTGGTCAGCCCTGGTCGGGGCCACCGCTCTCCTCTTCGTCGGCGGACTCCTCGCCTGTCGTGCCCTGCGCGCCCGGCTGCGGTTCGGCGACGCCGACCCTCGCGGGCCGGATCGTCCGTTCGCCGATTCGGTACCCGGGCTGAAGGATCTGCACGCACGTCGTCTCCGTGACGTCCGGCGAGTACGAGTGCATGAGCGCCTCGTGCACGGTCGGGTCGAAGGGCTCGCCCTCCTTGCCGAACTGCATCAGGCCCATCTTGGCCGCGACCATCTCCAGCGACTCGGCGACGGACTTGAAGCCGCCGACGAGTTCGCCGTGGTCACGGGCACGCCCGATGTCGTCGAGCACGGGAAGCAGCTCCGTGAGCAGATTCGCCACGGCGACTTCCTTCACCGCCGCGCGGTCCCGCTCGACTCTCCGCCGGTAGTTCTGGAACTCCGCCTGGAGCCGCTGGAGATCCTGCGTGCGCTCGTGCAGCGCCTTGCGGGTCTGGTCCAACTGCGCGGTCAGGGCCGCTTCCTGGGCGTTCCGCCCCAGGGCGTCCGGGCCGTTCGGCCCGTCCTGCTCGTTGTCGGCCACGTCCCCGGCCGGCTCCGCCGGGCCCCCCGTCTCGTCGACGGGGCCCCCGGCGGCCTGCGCCGCAGCGTCATCGGGCTGTACGGCGTCGGCGGGGACGTCGGACTTCTGCTCGAAGCCCGGAGTCTCCTCCGTCACGCTGCACCATCCTTCGGCTTCTGGTCGTCGTCCACGATCTCGGCGTCGACGACGTCCTCGTCACCGTCCGCCTTGGCCTCGCCGGCACCGGCACCCGCCGCGGCACCCTCGGCGCCGCCGGCCTCCTGCGCGCCCTGCGCGTCGGCGTACATGGCCTGACCGAGCTTCTGGCTGGTCGCCGCGACCTTCTCGCTGGCCTCGCGGATCGCCGCGGTGTCCTCGCCCTTCAGCTTCTCCTTCAGGTCCTCGACGGCGGTCTCGACCTCGGTCTTGATCTCGCCGGGGACCTTCTCCTCGTTGTCCTTGAGGAACTTCTCGGTCGTGTAGACGAGCTGCTCCGCCTGGTTGCGCGTCTCGGCGGACTCGCGGCGCTTGGCGTCCTCGTCCGCGTACTGCTCGGCGTCGCGCATCATGCGCTCGATGTCTTCCTTCGGGAGCGCGGAACCGCCGGTGACGGTCATCCGCTGCTCCTTGCCGGTGCCGAGGTCCTTCGCGGAGACATGCATGATGCCGTTCGCGTCGATGTCGAAGGTGACCTCGATCTGCGGCACGTTGCGCGGCGCCGGCGGCAGACCCGTCAGCTCGAACATGCCGAGCTTCTTGTTGTACGCGGCGATCTCACGCTCGCCCTGGAAGACCTGGATCTGCACCGACGGCTGGTTGTCCTCGGCCGTGGTGAAGGTCTCCGAACGCTTCGTGGGAATCGTGGTGTTGCGCTCGATCAGCTTGGTCATGATGCCGCCCTTGGTCTCGATGCCGAGGGACAGCGGGGTGACGTCCAGCAGCAGGACGTCCTTGACCTCGCCCTTGAGCACACCGGCCTGCAGGCTGGCGCCGATGGCGACGACCTCGTCCGGGTTGACGCCCTTGTTGGCGTCCTTGCCGCCGGTGAGGTCCTTGACCAGGTCGGCGACGGCGGGCATACGCGTCGAACCGCCGACGAGCACCACGTGGTCGATCTCGGAGAGCTGGATGCCCGCGTCCTTGATCACGTTGTGGAACGGGGTCTTGCAGCGCTCCAGCAGGTCCTCCGTGAGCTGCTGGAACTGAGAGCGCGTCAGCTTCTCGTCCAGATGCAGCGGACCCTCGGCGGACGCCGTGATGTAGGGCAGGTTGATCGTGGTCTCGGTGGAGCTGGACAGCTCGATCTTGGCCTTCTCCGCGGCCTCACGGAGGCGCTGGAGGGCCATCTTGTCCTTGGACAGGTCGACGCCGTGTCCGGACTGGAACTGCTTGACCAGGTAGTCGACGATGCGCTGGTCCCAGTCGTCGCCGCCGAGGTGGTTGTCGCCGTTGGTGGCCTTCACCTCGACGACGCCGTCGCCGATCTCCAGCAGCGAGACGTCGAAGGTGCCGCCGCCGAGGTCGAAGACCAGGATCGTCTGGTCTTCCTTCTCCATGCCGTAGGCGAGCGCGGCGGCCGTCGGCTCGTTGACGATGCGCAGCACGTTGAGGCCCGCGATCTCGCCGGCCTCCTTGGTGGACTGACGCTCGGCGTCGTTGAAGTACGCCGGGACGGTCACGACGGCGTCCTCGACCTTCTCGCCGAGGTAGGACTCCGCGTCCCGCTTCAGCTTCTGCAGGATGAAGGCGCTCATCTGCTGCGGGTTGAAGTCCTTGCCGTCGAGGTTGATCTTCCAGTCGGTGCCCATGTGGCGCTTGACCGACCGGACCGTCCTGTCGACGTTGGTCACGGCCTGCCGCTTGGCGACCTCGCCGACGAGCACCTCGCCGTTCTTCGCGAAGGCCACAACGGACGGCGTGGTCCTGGCGCCCTCGGCATTGGTGATGACGGTGGACTCACCGCCCTCGAGAACACTGACGACGGAGTTCGTCGTACCCAGGTCGATGCCGACCGCACGTGCCATTTCGGTTCCTCCAGCTAATGTCTTGAGTGAAGCTGACTCAAGAATGCCCGCCGGATCCGGTCCCGTCAAATGCCATGAGCGAGGTCCGCTCAACTCTTATGCCTTCTTTATGCGCACCCGGCTCCGACCAGGCACGGAGCGCACCCTCGACCCGGGCCGCGACGAGCACCCTCCCCGCCGGCCGCCCCGCGACGCAGATCACCGCGCGCCCGGGTACCAGCGGGCGCCGGGGAGTGGGTAGTCTCGTACGGATCAGATAAGTTACCGCTTAGTAAGCCACTCGATCAGGTCTCGCCCGAAGGCCGCCCGAGGAGCCCTCATGCAACTCGCAGCGATCGTCGTCTCGTTGGTGCTGGCGGCAGTCGGCACCGCGCTGTTCGCACGTGCCATCGCGCAGATCTACCGCTTCGTCAGGCTGGGTTCACCGGTGCCCGCGGGCACGCGCACGGACGACCCGGGCGCGCGCACGCTCACGCTCGCCCGTGAGTTCTTCGGCCACACCCGCATGAACCGCTGGGGCGTGATCGGCTTCGCGCACTGGTTCGTCGCCGTCGGCTTCTTCACGCTCGTCCTGACCCTGGTGCACGCCTTCGGGCAGCTCTTCCAGGCCGACTGGACGCTGCCGCTCATCGGGACCTGGGCGCCGTACGAGATCTTCACCGAGTTCATCGGCCTGATGACGGTGCTGGGCATCGCCACGCTCATCGTGATCCGGCTGCTGAGCCTGCCGTCGCGGGCGGGGCGCAAGTCGCGCTTCGCGGGCTCCAAGGCGGGCCAGGCGTACTTCGTCGAGTACGTGATCCTCACCATCGGCGTGGCCATCCTCGTACTGCGCGGGCTGGAGGGCGCACTGCACGGCGTGCACGGCTACGAGGCCTCGTACTTCGTGTCGTATCCACTCGTCGCCGCGTTCAAGGGACTGAGCGTGAGCGCGCTGCAGAACCTGACGTACCTCGTCGCGCTCATCAAGATCGGCACCTCTTTCGTGTGGATGATCGTGGTCGGGCTCAACACCAACATGGGTGTGGCCTGGCACCGCTTCCTCGCCTTCCCGAACATCTGGTTCAAGCGCGATGCCGAAGGCGGCACCGCCCTGGGCGAGTTGAGGCCCATGGTCTCCGGCGGCAAGGAGATCGACTTCGAGACCGCTCTCGACGACGACAACGAGGAGGAGGTCCGCTTCGGCGCCTCCCAGGTCGAGGACTTCTCCTGGAAGGGCATCCTCGACTTCTCCACCTGCACCGAGTGCGGCCGCTGCCAGTCGCAGTGCCCCGCCTGGAACACCGGCAAGCCGCTCTCGCCGAAGCTGCTGATCATGTCGCTGCGCGACCACGCGCACGCCAAGGCCCCCTATCTGCTCGCCGGCGGCGGCAAGACCATGGAGGGCGAGGAGAAGGCGAGCGAGGAGCAGCTCAAGGACGTACCCGCGGCGGCGCTGGCGGAGGCCGAACGTCCGCTGATCGGCACCGCGGAGGAGAACGGCGTCATCGACCCGGACGTGCTGTGGTCGTGCACCACGTGCGGCGCGTGCGTCGAGCAGTGCCCCGTCGACATCGAGCACGTCGACCACATCGTCGACATGCGCCGCTACCAGGTGATGATCGAGAGCGCCTTCCCGAGCGAGGCCGGGACGATGCTCAAGAACCTGGAGAAGAAGGGCAATCCCTGGGGCCTGGCCAAGAAGCAGCGCCTGGAGTGGACGAAGGAGCTGGCGGAGGCGACCGGCTTCGAGGTGCCCGTCGTCGGCAAGACCGTCGAGGATCTGACCGAGGTCGACTACCTGTACTGGGTCGGCTGCGCGGGCGCCCTGGAGGACCGGGCGAAGAAGACCACCAAGGCCTTCGCGGAGCTGCTGCACATCGCGGGCGTCAACTTCGCGATCATGGGCGGCGACGAGAAGTGCACCGGCGACTCGCCCCGCCGCCTCGGCAACGAGTTCCTCTTCCAGCAGCTCGGCGAGGAGAACGTCGCCACGCTCAACGCGGCCTTCGGCGAGGATGACGAAGACGAGTCGACGAAGAAGCCCGCCTCGAAGAAGAAGATCGTCGCGACGTGCCCGCACTGCTTCAACACGCTCGCCAACGAGTACCCGCAACTGGGCGGCCACTACGAGGTCATCCACCACACCCAACTGCTGCAACACCTCGTCGACGAGGGCAGGTTGGTGCCGGTGACACCGGTCGAGGGCCTGATCACGTACCACGACCCGTGCTACCTGGGACGGCACAACAAGGTCTACACGCCCCCGCGCGAGATCATCGGCAGGGTGCCGGGTCTGCGGAACGAGGAGATGCACCGCCACAAGGAGCGCGGCTTCTGCTGCGGCGCGGGAGGCGCCCGCATGTGGATGGAGGAGCGCATCGGCAAGCGCATCAACAACGAACGCGTGGACGAGGCCCTTTCGCTGAACCCGGACATCGTCTCGACCGCCTGCCCGTTCTGCCTCGTGATGCTGACGGACTCCGTCAACGGCAAGAAGGCAGCAGCCGACGGTGGCTCCGCCACGGGCCAGAAGGCCAAGGAGGAGCTGCGGGTCGTGGACGTCGCGCAGTTGCTGCTCGACTCCGTCCGTACGCCGGAGGAGGAGGCCGCCGCGGACGAGCCCTCGGACGAGGACGAAGCGTCGGACGCGGACGGAGCGTCCGGCAAGCCGGACGCCGGCGAGGAAGACGCCCGCGAGAAGAACGGCGGCAAGCCCGACGCGGGCAAGGAGAGCACGGAGACCGAACCGGCGAAGTGAGACCGGACACGGCGTCCTTCCCTCCCCGGGACGGACGTTCGTGGAGATGCGTGAGATACAGACGACACAGCGGAGCCTGCCGTCACGGAACGGCAGGCTCCGTTCGTTTGCGACAAGGTCCGCTCGAATTCGGTCACTTAGCGTTCTTCACACGTCAATCCCCTTCGGGGGATACCCAACCGGGACCCTGCGCCTTAGCCTCGCTGACCAGCGGCAGAAAGCAGTGCCGGAGCGCGAGTGCCGGAGATCTGCCGGAGTTGACGCCGAGCAGAGGGAGGCGACCCCGGTTGCTGGACGGCGGTGGCGTACCGGCGGAGACCGTCCGCGGCTCCCCCGTGCCCCCTGTCCGCACGAGACGGGGCGTCGTCCCCGTACGGACCATGACCGTACGGTCCACCACTCCCGTCACGGCGCCCTCCGCGGAAACCCGGCGCTTACGCCCCTGCACGCAGAGCAGTTCGCCCGATACCGTGCGGGGCACAAGCGACCGGGCCCGCACGCCGTGCCGGCAGGGGGAGGACCCGGTCCGTAGGCCGACCACCGTCGAGGAGATGGGCGCATGCTGACCAACGAGCGCCTGTGCCGATTGCACTTCACCTCCCGCGACCTTCCGCGCATCCGTATCGAGGTCGAGGAGTGCGCCGCCTCCGCCGGGCTCGCCGAGCCGCGCAGAGGCGAATTCGTGGTCGCCGTCGACGCCGTGGCGACCAACGCCGTCGAACACGCGGGCGGCATGGGCCGGTTGGTGATGCGTCACCTCGCGGGCGAACTGGAGTGCCGCGTCGAGGACTCCGGCCCCGGCTTCTCCGAGGACGTCATCCCCGAACTCGCCCCGGGCGTCGCGGGAGCCACCGCCGGCCGCGGCCTGTGGCTCGCCCGCCTGGTCACCGACCGGCTCAGCGTCGAACCGGCGGGCCCCGACTCGGGCGCCGTCGTGACGCTCGCGGTGAAGCTGCCCGGCGGCTGAACGCAGGGGCACGGCCGAGCACATCGCAACCGAGCACCTCGCAGCCGAGCACCTCGCAGCCGAGCACCTCGCAGCCGAGCACCTCGTAGCCCGGCCCCTCCCCCTCCCCGCCCACGGGTCCCGTAGGGGTGAGCCTTACGGGTTGTACCGGATCTGCCACAATGCGGCTCCCAAGCCGGCCACCCCGGCGTCACTGTCGCATCGACAAGGTACGTTCGAGGACGTGGCTGGTTTCAGGATGGGACGCGGCCGGGGCTCCCGGAACGCGCAGCAGCAAGGGCAGTACGGCGGACCGCAGAGCCGGGGCCGCGGCGCGGGCGGTCCGGGTCCGGGCCCCGCGCCGGGAGCCGGACCGGGCGCGTACGGACAACGCCCGCCCCAGCAGTGGCCCCGCACACAGGGCGGCCACGGCGAACCCGAGTACTTCGGTGAGCAGTACGGCTCCCATCAGCAGCCCGGCGGCGGCCAGTTCGGCCCCGGTCCGTACGCGGGCGGTCCGGGCGGTCCCGGTCCCCGCCAGCCGCGGCCCGGCGGTCCCGCCTCCGATCCCTACGCGGACGCCTCCGGTCACACCCGTTCGTTCACCGTCCCCGAGCCGTTCAGCGTGCACGGCGCCTACGGCCCGGACGGCGGCGGCTACGGCGGCGACTACGCCCGTCCCGCACCGCCCTCCGGCCCCCGGCTGCACTGGAAGGACCTGCTGAGCGGCATCCTGCTGCGCCCGTCGGCGACCTTCTGGCAGATGCGCGACCACAGCGTGTGGGGCACGGCGATCATCGTCACGTTCCTCTACGGACTGCTCGCGATCTTCGGCCTCGACCAGGCCCGCGAAGAGGTCATCCACGCGACGCTCTCCAGCGCCGTCCCGTACGTACTGAGCACGGGCATCGCGGTCGTACTGGCCGGGCTCATACTCGGCGCGGTCACGCACACGCTCGCCCGGCAGTTCGGCGGCGACGGTGCCTGGGGGCCGACGGTCGGCCTCTCGATGCTGATCATGTCGCTGACCGATGCGCCGCGGCTCGTCGTCGCGCTCTTCCTGGGCGGTACGGCGCCGATCGTGCAGGCACTGGGCTGGGCGACCTGGGTCGCGGCCGGAGCGCTGTTCACGATGATGGTCAGCCGCTCGCACGACATACCGTGGCCGCGCGCGCTGGGCGCCTCGGCGGTCCAACTCGTCGCGCTGCTCGTGCTGATCAAGCTCGGCACGCTCTAGACACCGGGCGCCCGGCCCCTTCGCCCCTGGGCTCCTCTCTCGTCACATCCCGGGGCCGGGATCGCTCTCCCCGCGCCGCTCCTGCTGCTGTGCCTGACCGGAGTCCTGCCCGGACGCCGGTTCCCCGGACGAGCCCGGCCGGGGATCCCCGGGGTGGAACCGTTCGTAGTCGGCGGTGGCGACCCGCTGCCGCTGATGCTCGTCGACGAGATGCAGCAGCAGCGCGGCCAGCGCGATCAGGATGAGGATCACGCCGACGGTGACGAGGATGTCCAGCATGGCCGCTCCTCTCCTCCGGCCGGACGGCGCCGAGCCGGCGCCATATGCGTACGTAGGGGGACACGGGTGCCCGATTCGCCCGCGTCACACAGCTCCCCGGCCCGGGCCCCGGGACCGCGTCCCGTCCGCGGACCGCCAACTCCACGCCGACCGCCGCCACTTCATGGCGCGAACGAGCACACTCAATTCCCCGGAACCGCAGTATTCTCGATACTTTCCGCTTCTCCCTGTGCGGTTCCGGTCACAGTCGGTCAGTCCTGTTCAAGGCCACAGCCAGGGCCGGGACCGGTCGCCGACGGGGAAGCGGCCGAGGGGGGGGAGGGCCGAGAGATGACAGAGGTGTTCCTGCGGCGACTGAGCCGGTGGCAGGCCGACGCGGCACGTGAGGCCGTCGCCGATCTGTACGTGGAGGCGTACCGGGGCACGGCGGGCGAGGAGTTCCGCGACCGTCAGGAGTATCTGCGCCGCCTCGGCGAGCACGTCCAGCGCACCGGCTTCGAGCTGGTGACCGCCACCATGGGCGGCGCCCTGGCCGGCAGCGTCTACGGCTACCGCGCGGAGCGCACCGACCAGTGGTGGCACGGACTGCACGGCGAACTGCCCGCCGAAGCCGCCGAACTGACCGCCGCCGGGCGGACGTTCGTGATGACGGAGCTGATGGTCGCGCCGTCCTTCCGCCGCCGCGGCATCGCGACGCGCCTCCAGGAGAGTCTGCTCACCCCGTCGGGCATCACCCTCGCCGTGACCCTGATCGATCAGGACGACGAGCCCGCCCGCCTCGCCCTGACGTCCTGGCAGTGGGAGAGCCTGGGCAAGATCACCCCCGTCCCCGACCGTCCGCCGCTCGAAGCCTGGACACGGCGTCTTCCCAGGTAGAAAGGGGTCCGAAGGGCCCAAGAGGCGCGGCTCCACCCGGCAGTACGCTGAAGAAAAGTGGGCGAAAACGCCCATCGCGGGCGGCGGCCGGTCCAGCACGGTCCCAGACGGCCGGCCGTCCGCCCATCAGATCTCCGGGCGACAGAGGGGCGGACGCCATGAAGGTCGAGTCGGCCATCCCGTACGGCATACGAGCAGACGGCACCGACACCGCGATCGGACCCGGCCCGGGTGTCGGCCCCGGAGTCGGCGTCGGCCCCGGCGCCCGAAGCGGCCTCGGCGTCGGCACGGACACCGGGCCGAACATCCCGGCCCCGGACCTCTCCGCGCTGAGCGCGCTCCATCTGCCCGTCGAACCGGGCCTGTTGGCGCTGCGGCTGGGCTCCGGGCCGTCCCGGCAAGGACTCTTCGACGGTGCGTGGTGGCCGCACTCCCGCGACGTCCACGCCGAGTTGCCGGGTCTGATCGCCGTACTGAGCGAGCACGTGGGATCCGTCGACCGCATCGGCCTGGACGCGGACGCCTGGGACGGCCTCGGCGAGCCCCTCGTCGCCGGCGGACGCCTCGTCCAGGTCGACTGGTTCCCGCTCGGCGACGACACCGTCCTCGTCGGCTGCGGCGCCTTCGGCGACCTGGCGCTGCTCGCGATACCTCCGGGCTCGAGCGTCGACGAGGCACACGCCTCGCTGACGATGGCCACCCACATCGGCAGTACGGAGAACGGCCAGCGGATCCTGGTCGCGACCGGAATCGCACAACCCGCGTGGCACGACGGCCCGTCGGGGGTCAACGGCACGGACGGGACATAACACCCGCACGAGGTACGCCGGGTGCGGTGCACCGTGCAGCACGACGTACACGAGGATGCACAAGGACGCACGCGGTGCGGTCTTGCGAGGTACGACGCTCAGAGCGCCTCGCGTGACGGCGTGACCGTCTCACCCGCCGCACGCACCGGAGGCAGCACGCTCCAGGGGAAGTTGATCCACTTGTCCGTACGCCGCCACACGTACTCGCACTTCACCTCGGACTGCGGCTTCTCGTAGATCACCGCGCTGCGCACCTCGGCGACGTGCTCCGCGCAGAAGTCCTGTACGAGCTTCAACGTACGGCCGGTGTCCGCGACATCGTCCGCGACGAGCACCTTCTTCTCGCTCAGATCGACGACGTTGGGCACCGGCGGCAGCATCACCGGCATGTCGAGGGTCTGCCCGACGCCGGTGTAGAACTCGACGTTCATGACGTGCAGGTTCTTCACGTCCAGCGCATAGCCGAGCCCGCCCGCGACGAAGAGACCGCCGCGCGCGATCGACAGAATGATGTCCGGTGCGTAGCCGTCGTCGGCGACCGCCTGCGCCAACTCCCGTACGGCGTCGCCGAAGAGCGGATACGTGAGGTCCTCCCGCGCTGCACCGCCCACGCCCGTGCCTCCCTCTCTCTGACCGTCCTGCCTCGTCGTGGTCTCTCTCAACGCCCTCCCCGGGCGATCAGACCTGCGTCCGGTGGAAGTTCATGAACGAACGCGACGGCGTCGGCCCCCGCTGCCCCTGATACCGCGAACCGTGCACCGCGGACCCGTACGGATGCTCCGCCGGCGACGCCAGCCGGAACATGCACAACTGCCCGATCTTCATGCCGGGCCACAGCTTCATCGGCAGCGTCGCGACGTTCGACAGCTCCAGGGTGACGTGCCCGGAGAAGCCCGGATCGATGAAGCCCGCGGTCGAGTGCGTCAGCAGCCCGAGCCGTCCCAGCGAACTCTTGCCCTCGAGGCGCGAGGCCAGATCGTCCGGCAGCGTGACCACTTCGTACGTCGACGCGAGCACGAACTCCCCGGGATGGAGGATGAACGGATCCTCGCCCTTCGCCTCGATCGGCCGTGTCAGATCGGGCTGTTCGACGGCGGGGTCGATGTGCGGATAGCGGTGGTTCTCGAACACCCGGAAATAGCGGTCCAGTCGGACGTCGACGCTGGAGGGCTGCACCATCTCGGGCTCGTACGGATCGATCCGTACCCTGCCGGCGTCGATCTCCGCCCGGATGTCCTTGTCAGAGAGAAGCACGGCCAGAGACTACGCGTACGGCGAGGGGCCGGCCCAATCGCACCGGCCCCGAACCCGCACGCCGCCCGGACTGTCCGTACCGCCCGGGATGCCCGCACTACCTCAACGGTTCTCCGCGTCGGACCGCGGCAGGGGCACCGCCTGCCGCAGCCGCGCACAGCGCGGACACCTGAGCAACCGCCCCGGCCCGATGCGCCCGCTCCGCAGGTTCTGCATCGGGAACGTCGAGGTACTGAACACGTGCCCCTCAGCGCACTGAACGACGGTGGCCTCCATCGCGTCCTCTCCCCAAGTAGCTGATCAGCAACTGACCGACGAAAGCCACATTAGGGGATCCATCCGACACCCGACCGTCCGCCTCCCCCGACCCACGCTACGCCCCAACTCCCTTGCCCCGAGGGCCTCCACCCCTCACCGGAGCAGCAAAAAGACCCCTCGCCCTGTGCGGCGGGGGTCACGCATGCGGTAGAGTAACGGCGGCGAAGCCGACGATCGTACGGCTCTACGCGGGTGTAGTTTAATGGTAGAACATGAGCTTCCCAAGCTCAGAGCGCGGGTTCGATTCCCGTCACCCGCTCCAAGACGAAGGCCCAGGTCGAAGACCTGGGCCTTGTTTGTTGTGCGGACTGTTCCGATGGTTCTAAGCGTCGCGTGCCAAGATCAGCCATATCGTCAAAGGCGCACTTGTACTCACCCATTTCGAACACGGCAACCCAACTGAAAGTTGGTGAGATTACCTCACTTGCGTCAGTTCAGGCTTTCCGCCACCGACAGGTAATCGGTGTAGATCTGTGGTGAGCCGGAGAACGAAGCCAACTGCTTCCATTCCTCGTACATCTGCTTCGTGTCCCGATAGGCCTTGGCGAATGCAGCAGCCTCAGGAGTCGCGATGTCCGCATCAGGATAGAACGCATGGAGTGCCTCGAGGCTGGCAATCTCCATCAACACTACATACTGATCCAGCCGGTTTCCGCGCTCGCCTTTCAGCAGGCGGAATTTCCAGTCGGGATAGTCCTCGATGCGATGATGATTTTCAGCGATGAAGCTTTCGAAGGCATCTGCCCGGACGTCGGGGCGCAGCGCGAGATTGTGGATGCCGATCACCCGGGCGACAGGTTCTTCTCCTGGGCTGCGCTCCTGATAACGCGGACCATCGGCGACGGTGCTCTTCTTGTTTTCCGCCAGCAAGCGGTAGTCGGTATAGATCGTGGGCAATTCGCTGAATGTGGCGTATTCCCTCCATTCGCGGACAAGCTCCCGGGCCTCGCGACGATCGCGCCAGAACTGGCGTGCCAATTCTGTTTGATTTCCGTCAGCCGCCAGGTAGCGGTCGCGCTGCCCGGCGTCATCGATTTCGAACAGCATCATGTACTGGCCGGCTCGTTCGCCACGCAGGCCGCGCAGCAGCGTCCAGCGCCATCCGGGGTAGCAGGGTATGTGCACGCCTTTATGGCGAACAAAGGCTTCGAATTGCTCCGGCGTCACGCCGGCCTCGGTATCGATGGCGATGTAGTACAGACTGAAGACCGGCGCGTTCGACGTGGCATGGCGTGGCATTCAATGCTCCATGGATCTCGACTGCTACTGGGCGAATCTGCTCGTCTAAGTCGTATTTGGTTGTTCCGAAGCTCGACAACAAGTCAAGCGCACCCGACATGTTGCCCGAGCAGCGTTGGGGCCGGTCACCATTCGACCGGGCTCCTTGTCTGACATTGCCGCTGCTCAACCCACACCTCCGCCCTGCGGCTCAGGATAGCCCTGAGGAGCGACTCAACACTGCGCGGTCTCACCGCCTGAAGAACTGTCAGCACCCTTGTTGTCCTCTTCTTGGAGCGCACCCGGGCGTTGGGCAGTCCCCGGTGAACGAACGAGGGGTCGGGCGCGTGAAGTACGTGCCCGACCCCTGGCCGCGTCCATGGCGGCTTACTTGTCCTTGCAGTACTTGTCTTCCTTGCCGATGGACCGGTACATGCAGTCGGCGTTCTCGATCAACTGCAGCACCGCGTCCCGGTTGCGGCTCGTCTCGCGCTCGATGACCTCGTCGGGCGGGTAGAAGCCGCCGTCGCCGCTGTCCGTCGGATACATCTCGAAGGTGTAGGCGAAGACCTTCTGGTCACCCCACAGCCAGTCGTCGATCGCTCCGTCCGTGATGTAGAGGTCGCTGGACTGCTCGGCGGTGTATCCGTTGCTCTGACCCATCTTCTTGCCCACGGCCTCGAATGCGTCGTGGTCGTCCTGGGTGAGGCCCTCGGCGGTGTTGTCGTCGGTCCACCCGTAGGGCCAGAGCACCAGTTCGCTGTAGGTGTGGAAGTCGATGGCCGCCTTGAGTTGCTGCTTGCCTCCGACCACCCGGGAGCGTGCGAAGTCGGCGACGACCTTCACCTCCGGTGCGGACTCGCCGGACTTGCCTCGGTAGGTCTCGTCGCCGGGATCGTCCGAAGAGCCGCCGCAGCAGCCGAACTTGAAGTCCCAGTTGCGATTCAGGTCCGTGCCCACTTGATCGGAACCGGAGTTGGGCTGCCGGTTCTTGCGCCAGCTCTCGTAGGAACCGGACTTGATGTCGTACTCGCCGCCGTCCGGATTGAGGTCGGGGACGATCCAGATCTCGCGGCCGTCCACGGCTTTCTTTATCCGCTCGTCCGAGTCGTAGTCCTCGCCGAACTCACGCATCAGGTAGAGCGCCATCTCGACGGTCAAGTGCTCGCGGGCGTGCTGGTGGTGAGTGAAGAGGACTTCGGGCTCGTCCTCGTCCTTCTTGACGTTGTCACTGATCTTGACGGCGATGAGGTCCCGGTCCTCGTGGGACTTGCCGATGACCTTCTTGCTCATGATCTCGGGGTTCTGCTCGATGCGCTTGTCGATCTCTTTCATCGCTTCGGCGTAGGTGTGATAGCCGGAGTCCTCGGGCGGGAAGTCGCCGGGCTTGCGGGCCTGTCCGCCTGTACGGGCAGGGGGCCCGCTCAGCTTCTTCAGCTTGTGCCCGAGCTTGCGCAACTTGCCGGCCTGGGCCGAGTCGGCGCTGACGACCACGGAGTGATCGTGGACTTCGTCCAGGGAGACACCGGTGGCGGCGAGTGCCGTACGGTCGGCGACGCTGGAGGGCCCGTGGATCTCGTACTGCCTGATGTCCTTGTCCGCGGCCGTCTTGGACGGCGGGCCCGAGGGAGAGGCGGTGGCGTTCGCGGTGGCTATGAGCGCCCCCGTGAGAACCACCGCCAGCAGGGCGATGAGGGTTCTGGTCGGTTTTCGAGATATTCGAAGTCGCATTGCAGACTCCTGGATTGGGAGGTGGGGGGTGCCCCGAAGCGCCCGGATGGCGTCCGCGCGCTTCAGGTCTGGCGATGCGTGTCGTGCGTAGATCCTGACTCAGAACAAGCTGTGGAACAGCTTGTTGGGGGAACCGGCCATCGGGTCCTGGACCTTCTCGCTCATCTGTACCGGAACGCAGCGGCCCGTTGTCCGGAGTATCAAGCCGGCTTGCGGCCCCAGGCGGTGATCATCGGTGCGAGCATCAGGTCCAGGTCGCCGTGGGCGAGATTCGCGAGATGCGTCTCGATCTCTTCGGGCGTCGCCAGTTCCGCGGCCAGGAGTCGGTCGCGGACGTGATGGACCGTGGCCGCCTCCAGGACCGTGCACGCGCGTGACGCGACGGGGAAGTAGGCCTCGGCCCCCACGTCCGTCAGGTCTGACTCACGCAGCAGCCGGGGCAGCGTGCGACCGTACGCGAGGTCCGCCCCGCGCTCGGCCATCAGCGTGCGCATCCGGGATCGCAGCCGGTTCGCCAGCACTTCGCCGGGGCCGCGTTCGTCCGGGCAGGCCAGTGGTTGCAGGGCTGGGTCCCCGTCCTCGATCACGAGCCATCCGCCCGGCCGGAGCGCATCGATCATGACCCGCATCGCGGCCGCGCGATCCTTCAGGTGGACCAGGACCAGGCGGGCGTGGACCAGATCGAACGTCTCCGCCGGCGGTGGGTCGCCGATCACGTCGTGCCGACGTACCTCGAGCGCGCCGCCGGCGGCAGGCTCCGCCCACGACACGTCGATGTCCGTGGCCAGCACCCGGCCGCCGGCCCCCACGCGCTCCGCCAGGCCGCGCGGCACCGAGACGCCGCCGGCGCCGACCTCCCAGCACCGCCATCCTTCACCGAGCCCGAGGTCGTCGAGGTGACGAAAGGTCCACGGGTCGAACAACTCGGCGAGCGCCGCGAACCGTTCGCCGGCCTCCGGGCGACTGTTGTCGAGCAGATAGCGGTTCACTGCACCAGTATGACCCGGTCAACAGCAGTCCATCGAGGTCGGCAACCAGACCGACGTGACGGCGGATGCTCCCGGTCGGCGACTCAACTGCGCGTGCGGACGCGGTGGTTCCTAGCGCAGAGCGCGGGTTCGACTCCCCTCACCCGCTCTCAAGGTCTTGCACCAGCGCCGCACTTGAAGGCGCGTCGCCGTCCTTGTGCGCCGCCTTCTTCGGCTCGGAGACGGGAAGAGGCCGCACCGCGATGCGGTACGGCCTCTTCCCTTGTGCCACCGGTCCGGGCGGCGCGGTCCGCCGCGGGCGGGGTCAGGGGAAGGACGTCACGGTGGACGGCTTCGTGTCCTCGCCCGAGGTGGGGTCGCCGGTCTTGTTGATCACGTGCTCGTACTGGCCCTTGCCGCCGAGGGAGACGACGCACAGGTTGTGCAGTTTGACGCCTTCCTTCTCCGGCGCCTCGAAACCGTGCCCCTGACGGATCTTCGGGTCCACGTTGTAGAAGCAGTAGCTGCCGAGGCCCCAGCCTTCGTGCGTGGTCACCTTGTCGTCGATGCGGTAACCGGCGAAGCCCTTGGTGTCGCCGTTCTGGATGGCCTCCTGGTTGGGAGCGTCGTACGCCTTCTCGTTCTGGAAGAAGATCGTCCGGCCTTTGTCGCCGTGCCAGTCGACGTCGTACTTGTTGAAGTGCTCGACGAACAGACCGGTCGCCAGCACGGAGTCGCCGTTGACGCGGACGCCGTAGTCGGCCCGGTTGGTCTCCCAGCCGACGCCGTCACCGTGGTCGGCGCGCCAGACCCAGACGTGGTCGACGATGGTGTCGTTGCTGTTGACGACCATGCTGGTGGTGGCCTTGCCGACGCCGGCGCCGCCGATCCGGACGAACACGTCCTGCACCGACGTCGGGTTGCCGGAGTGGTCCTTCGACGCGCCCTTGGGGCCGACTTCCAGGAGGGTCTCGGAGTTCTCCTTGCCGGCGTCGATGAGGATGCCGGCGAGCCGTACGCCGTCCACGTCGGCGACCTTCATGGCCGTGGCGCCGCCCTGGGGGACGAGGGTGGCGTAGCCGAGGCCGAGGACGACCGTGTTCTCCCGCTTGATCTCGACGGGCGCGTCGACCTTGTAGATGCCGGGCGTCAGCAGCAGATGCAGACCCTGCTCCAGGGCGGCGTTGAGCGTCTTCGCGTCGTCGTCGGGCTTGGCCACGTAGAACTTGTCCAGCGGCAGCGACTCGCCCTTCGGCGTCCCGCTGTCCCAGGTGGTGCCGCTGGACTCGGTGCGCTTGGCGGGGACGAAGACCTTGTAGTCCTTGCCGTCCAGGTAGAGGAAGGGCTTCTCGCGGGAGATCGGGGTGGTCTTGAGGACGGTGTAGGGCGGGTCCGGATACGACGCCGCCGGGGCGCCGTCGACCCCGGAGAAGACCATGTTCCAGACGGCGTTCTTCCACTTGCCGACCGAACTGTCGCGTGTATACCACTGCTGCTGGGAGTACGGCCCGACTTCTCCGTCGATACGGCTGTCCGCGATGTAGCCGCCGCTGGCCCAACCGTAGCCGTCGGGGGCCAGGTTGAGGCCGCCCTTGACGTGCATCCGGCGGAACGGGGCGGCCTGGGAGACCGCCCACCGGTTGGTCCCGTTCTTGGGGACGAGGGCGAGGTTCTCCGCGGAACGCCAGAAGTTCTGCGTCGCGTTGCCGTCGAACCAGCCGGCGTCGACCGTCACGTCACCGTTGATGGTCGTGTCGTCGGGCGACAGGCCGAGGCCCATGATCGAGGTGTAGAAGCCGAGTTGAGCGTTGAGGCCGCTGTACTTGCCCGGCTTGAAGAGAAGTGCGTACCTCCCCTCGTCGAACTGGGCCTTCTCCTGCTTCTTGAATATCTCGTCGAGCTTGTCCTGAATCCCGGCCGTGTCCGGGTCGAAGACCAGCACGTTCGGGCCGAGGTCGCCGCCGCCGGGAAGTTTCTTGGCTGCGGGCGCGCCTGACGCCAGGGACGGGAGCGTCGCCGCGAGCCCCGCGGCGGCGGGGACCGCGACGGCCGCCGCTCCGAGAACCTTGCGACGTGAAGGCCCCGAAGAGGGGCCGTCGTTGGCGTCTGTGGGGGGATTGGGCATGGGGCTCTCCTAGTTCAGAGAGTGAACGATGGTGGGGGATGAGAGCGCTCTCTTGCCCGGCTCATGTTCATGGTGTGTGCACAGGGCGTCAAGTGATCCGGGCTACACCCCAGGAATTCCAGCCGAAGCGCGTCAAGTGGGGCTTCAAAGGTGGTGATGGGCAGGTATACACCGCTAGTTGGTGGTTCGGCGTAGGGGGAATTGCCCCAGAGATGCTGGAATGCGCGAACGCGGCGCTGAGGAGGCGCAGTTCTGGGGAGTGCCGGTGTCTCAGACTCTTGTGGGCGGGCCTGGCCCGGGCGAGCACCGCCCCGGTGCGGTGCAGCATGCGCAAGGTCGTGGACGGCGGCCCGAGTCCGGTCAGCGGCCCCTCAAGGTGCCCGAGTGCGGCTTCTTCGAGACGGCGTAGCAGACGGCGGTGTGGTGTTCGCCGGACCATTGGTCGAGGCTGGGCATGAGCCAGTGTGCCTGGACGCCCGGCTTGTCGCCGCCGAGGTACTTCTTGACCGCCTTCGGGCAGTGATCCTTGGTCCGTTGGACCATCTTCTCGACGCTGGGCGGCGGGCCGTCGGGGTCACCGAGGTCTACGACTCCGGGGACGGCTTCGGTGCGGTGCGGCTCGTCGCAGGGGATGATGTCGTTCGGCCCTCCCGGTTTCGTCTCGTCTTTGATACATGCCTGAAGACTGCCGAGACCGTGAGCGAGACCGGCGTACAGCGAACCCTCGCGGCGCACAGGGTCGTCCTTCGGCCCGCGTTCGGACGCCAGGCAGGCGAACCACCGGTCGCCGCGGCTCCACTGCTTCTCCGTCGGCCAGAAGGCCACCGCGTCGAGTCGGCTGGCCTCCCACTCCAGGCCGCCGTCCAGATATCCGGGTGCGGCGGCGTCGCAGCGAGGAGAGGCGTACTCGTCGACCGGCGGCGGATAGTCGCCCGGCACATCCGACGCGAACGACTCCGACTTCATCACCTCGTACTCGTGCGGCCGATCGCATCTCACCTTCGTCACGCTGTCCTTGACCTCCAGGCAGTCACCCGGCCGGTACGGGCCTACGCCCGTGCGTTCCGGCCGAGGAGAAGGACTGGCCGAGGATTTCCCGGCTGCGACGGAGGGTGTGCCGCCGTCCTTCGCGGCACCCTCCGGCGCCGCACCTTCCGACGTGCAGCCCGTGAGGATGAAGACAGTGAGCAACAGCGCGGCGCGGCCACGACGAGAAGTACGGCGCATGACGTCCCTCCTGAACTTTCCGGTGTGCATCGAGCCGCGCCCGTCCCCGACGACGGCGCCCCGATGTCCGGTACTCATGCGACAACGCATCCACCCTGTTCAGCAGCCCCTCCCGGCACGGTGAACGCAGAAATCACCGCCCGGCGGGGCCGGTTGGGCGGGTGCCGCGGCTGCGACGCCCGCGACGCCCGCAGCGCTCAGCGTCGCCCGTGCCGCCGCCCCCGCGCCGGGCTTCCTGTCCGGTACGGGGGCGGGGCGGTGTCGCAGCGGCAGCGCTAGCGTGCCGTGGACTTCACGGGCTGCTGAACGCCGTCAGCCTTCCTCCCAGTTGATGCTTCCGACGCCCGTGCTGGACTCACCGCAGCGGTACTGGACCCAGCCCTTCTCGCCCGGGTTCACCGTGATCCAGTCGCTCTTTCCGTCCAGGCCCGTACCGCACACCACGACCGCACGGAACGCGATGGTGACGTTGGTGGGGTTGGTGCAGTCGACGAAGGCGTCCCTGCCTTCGGCGCGCGTCGTACAGGCCAGGGCGTTCTTCGGCGTGGGACCTCCGTCCGCGGCGTGTGCCGTCGAAGCGCCGGCCAGGGGAAGTGCCGCGATCGCGCCCACGATCGCGCCACCGGCCAGAAGACGCTTGAGGTTGGTCCGCATTCCCGTCATGGAATCTCCCTGCTCGACAGGCGGGCCCTCGGCGGGCCCACGGTGCGTGTGGCTTACGGTTCGAGCCCAGCACGCCGCTGTCGTGTTCATCAGCTCGTCGGTGAGGGATGAACAGCGAGGAGTACATCGAGTGCTCCGGCAGGGAATCGAGTGCTCCGGCAGGGAGGGGTCGGCCCAACGACCGGACGGCGGGCCGACGTTGGGAGTGCTCAGCGGCTCGTCAGTGGGCTGCCGTACTTCTGGGCGGTGGACAGGTACGGGAGGCCGAGCGTGCGGGGTGAGAAGGCCGTCGCGTTGCGGGACGAGCCACTCGGGAGGAGCCAGGCGGCGCCCAGGGAGGCGTTCTCGCCGGGGGAACCGGCCGTGACGTCCGGGACGCCGTCGGCGTTGTAGTCGCCCGCGGCGACCGCCGTGCCGAAGGCGTCGTTCGCCTCGGCGACGCCCGGGACGCCGGACGTGTCCTGGTTCCACGTGACGGACGTGGCAGTGCCGTCGGCGTCGAGCAGGCCCCGCGCGCCGCCGTGGAGCAGCCAGGCGGCGCCCGCCCCCGCTCTGCTTCCGATGGCCTCGCCGGGGGCGCCCGCGATCAGGTCGTCGCGGCCGTCGCGGTCGACGTCGGTGACGGCGAGGGCCGCGCCGAAGCGGTCGCCGTTCTCGGCCACGCCCGGGACGCCCGCCGTGTCCTGGTTGAGGGTCTGCGCGCGGCTGCCGAACGAACCGTCCGCGGAGCTTCCGTAGTGGACGTGGACGCCGCCGCCCTTGGCCAGCTTTTCGGGGCCGCACGGGTCGTCGATGTTCTCGTCCGCGATCTCACGGCACTCGCCGAGCGCCAGGTCGTCGTGGCCGTCGCCGTCGAAGTCGCCGGCGGCCAGGGCGGTGACGCCGGCGTTGTCCGTGTTCCAGAAGTTGGCCATCGCGGACCGCTCGGCGTCCCACTTCCACAGCCGTACGTGGGACTGCGTGCTGGGGGCGCCCGCGGTCCAGTACGCCACGGCCAGGTCCGCCGTGCCGTCGCCGTCGAAGTCGCCCGTGGCCAGGACGGGGGCGCGGCCGCCCGTCGGAGCGGCGACGACGGTGGTGACCATGCTGTCCTCGCCCTGGGCGACGCGGGCGACGACCTTGTCCGTACCGCCGATCACGATCTCCTTGTTGCCGTCGCCGGTCAGATCGGCCGCCGCGACCGATCTGCCGTACGCGGCCGACGGCGACGGCCCGCTGAGGACCGACGACCCCGGCCCCGGGCCGTTCTTCGCTCCGCCGACGGCGATGACCAGGCCCGCGTCCTTACCGCGGTCGGTGACGTCCTCGCCGGGGGCGCCCGCGAGGAGTTCCGCGATGCCGTCCCCGTTGAGGTCGGTGAGGGCCACGGACGCGCCGAAGCGGTCGCCCGCCTCCGGCGTACCGGGAACTTCGGGCGTGGACTGGGTGACACGGATGCTTCCGTGTGCGCCGACGCCCTTCGGGCCGCCCCAGACGACGTTCACATAGCCGGCCTTGGCGTGGCCGCCGACGGTGCCGTCCGGGACGCCGACGGCGAGGTCCGCGTAGCCGTCGCCGTTGAAGTCGCTCGTGGCGGTACGGGGTGCGGTGGCGGTGGCGGTGGCGGTGGCGCCGGACGGGAACACGAACCCGGCGGTGACCGCGGTGGCGGCTGCGACGGCGCAGGTCAGGATGCGGCGGCTGTGTCTCACGGAGGCTCCCCTTCGGTCGACGGCGTCCGGGATGTCTGGTGTGACCGTCGAGGGGCGGAGCTGGTTGTACGGGGTTCACTGCGGCTTCGCCGGGGCGGGAGGTGCTCCAACGGGCCCGGGGCTCTTGGCAGTCGGCCGCAGTCGGCCGCAGCAGGCGTCGTCGCCGACTGTCTCGCCGCGGCTCACCACGCAGGATCTAGGCTCGTCCCCATGACTCAAGGGGATATGCGCTACGGGCGCTGTGGGGCGTGCGGCGGCGGCGAGGTGTACCGGGGCGAGTACGTGGCGCAGTCCGGGCTCCGCGCGACGGGAGCGGGCAAACTCGGTTCGAAGCAGCCGGTGTTCGACGCCTACGTCTGCGCGGCCTGTGGACATACGCAACTGCATGTGCAGTTGGACGCGAAGATGGCCTCGCACATCCGGAACAAGTTCGACTGGATACCGCCCAAGAAGACTCTGTGACGGCTTCCGGCGCCGTGCGGGAGGGGCTGGTCGTACGGCAGGGACTACAGGTGCATGCCGTTCACCGAATCGATCACTGAACCCGGCGTGGACAGGATCCATCTGCCGCATTCCGTGGGCGCGATGAGGATCCCGAAGACCATGACGATGAGGACCGTCATCCGCTCATCCGATCGCTTCCTTGCCTGAGTACGCCGCTGTCATCGCACGGCTCCGTGCGACGGCCCCGGACAGCCCTCCCCCGCCGCGCCCCCAAAAAATCCGGAGGAGATCCGTTCGGCTATCGGGAAGACTCGGGCCGAACGATGAGTTCTGCCAGGTGTGCCGGTCGGTACCGGCGCCCATGTCCACGTCCGTGCCGGCGGCCCCTTGGCTGCCTGGTGACCGTGACCAGGAATCCGAGTAGGTGCCGCGATGTCAGCGATCCAGGAACGACCGGCCGTGCGGGCGGGCCGTACACCGACGGTGGTGCGGCTGCTGGTGCTGGCCACGTTCGTGGTGATTCTCAACGAGACCATCATGATCAACGCCATTCCGCGGCTGATGGAATCGTTCCGCGTCACCGAGCAGTCGGCGCAGTGGGTGTCCACGGCGTTCATGCTCACCATGGCCGTCGTCATCCCCGTCACCGGCTGGTTCCTTCAACGCGTCACCACGCGCGGGGCCTATGCGATAGCCATGGGCGTCTTCCTCGCGGGCACGCTGCTGTCGGCCGTCGCGCCGTCCTTCGAGGTGCTGCTGCTCGGCCGGATCGTGCAGGCCGCGGGCACCGCCGTGATGATGCCCCTGCTGATGACGTCGCTGATGATCGTGGTGCCGGAGCAGGACCGGGGCCGGGTGATGGGCGACGTCACCCTGGCGATCTCGGTGGCGCCCGCGCTCGGTCCCGCGGTGTCCGGGCTGATCCTCCAACTCGGCTCCTGGCGGCTGCTGTTCGTGGTCGTACTGCCGATCGCGGCCCTCGTGACGGTGTTCGGGCTGCGCCATGTGGAGAACGTCGGCGATCCGCAGGTCAGCTCGATCGACTGGTTCAGCGTGGGCGCGGCGGCGCTCGGCTTCGGCGGTCTGGTGTACGGCCTGAGCCTCTTCGGCGACAGCGACGGCAGGGTCGGGCTCAGCACCGGCATCGTCGTCGCCGGGGCCGCGACGATCGCGGTCTTCGTCTTCCGCCAGCTCGCGCTGCAACGCCGCGGTGTGCCGCTGATGGATCTGCGCATCCTCGGGCACCGTACGTACACCCTGTCCCTGATCCTCATGTCCGTCGGGTTCCTGGCGATGCTCGGCTCGATGATCCTGCTGCCGCTGTATCTCCAGAACCTGCGCGGGCTCAGCCCGTTGGAGACCGGACTGCTGTTCATGCCGGGCGGTCTGGCCATGGGGCTGCTGGGGCCGAGCGTGGGGAAGCTGTTCGACCGGTTCGGCAGCCGGCCGCTGGTGCTGCCCGGTTCGATCGCCACGCTGCTCGCCCTCGTCGGGTTCACGCAGGTCTCGATGACGATGCCGTACTGGCAGGTGCTCGCACTGCACGCGCTGCTGATGGTCAGCCTGGCGGCGACGTTCACGCCGGTCTTCACGCTCGGCATGGGCGGGCTGCCCCCGCATCTGTACTCGCACGGCAGCTCCATGCTCGGGACGTTGCAGCAGGTCGCGGCGGCGTTCGGGACGGCGCTCGTGGTGACCGTGATGTCCGCGCGCGCCGGCCATTTGGTGGCGGACGGCGTCGCCGCCGTACCCGCCCAAGTGAGCGGTATGCGGCTGGCGTTCGGGGTCGCGGCCGTCCTCGCGCTGGTGACGGTCGCCGTCGCGGCGAAGCTGCCGCAGCGGGTCGCGGACGCCGGTACGGAGCAGCACCGGCGCCGGCACGAGCACGGCGGCGACGCACCGGACCCGGCCGCCGCCGACGAGGCCGGCCAGACCGGCGAGGCCGACGCGCAGCAGCACGGCGCGGCGGCGACGGTGAACAGCGAGGCGGGCGCCTGACGTTCGGCCCCTGGGCGGTCAGGGGAGTCCGGCCTCCCGTGGCCGGGAGATGTCGTTCTGGAGCAGCCGCTCGGACACGGCGAACCCGCTGCGTTCGTACGCCGGGATCGCGCGGTCGCTGGAATGCACGACGAGGCGCTCGATTCCCAGCTCACGCGCCTGTGCCAGGACCGCTGCGATGAGCCGTCCGCCGAGGCCGGCCCGGCGCTCTTCCGGTACGACGTACACGCACTGGACGTCGCCGGAGGAGCGCTCGACGGCGCCCGGATGCGGGACGCGATGGGTGATCGCCAGCCACGCCATGCCGATCACCGTTCCGCCGCGGAGCAGGACCGTGCACCGGTGGGAGTCCGCGTTCTGCCGCGCCCAGTCCACGAAGCGGCGTACGAACTCCCCCTGGGACACCGCGGGCACGCGCCCGGTCTCCTGCCACCACCGCCACCGGAGTTCGGCGACGACAGGCAGATGTTCCGGGCGCGCGGTACGAAGAGCGACGGTTCCGTCCACGTCCCCAGCCTGCCCCAGCGGGCCGCCGGGCACCGGCCGCTTCCGCTCTCCGCCGTGCAATCGGCGGGCGGTACGCGGCAGTTGTGCGGGGACCGGCGGTCAGGAACGCACGGCGTACGTGATGTGCGTGGCGTTCGGGGAGACGCGGACGTCGCGTTGGACGAGCCGGCGGTGGTGGCAGGCGGTCAGCAGCGGGGTGCCCGAGCCGAGGAGCAGCGGGGCGAGATGGATGAGCAGTTCGTCCGCCAGTGCCTGGTCGACGCACTGGCGGACCACGTCGGCGCCGCCCATCACGTAGACGTCCCTGTCGCCCGCCGCGGTCCTGGCCTGGTCGATCGCCGAGGCCGGGCCGTCGGTGACGAAGGTGAAGTTGAGATCGAGGTCGAGATCGTGACGCGTTCGTTCCGGCGGCGCGTGGGTGACGACGAAGAACCGCGGCCTGGTGGCGAACCGGCCGCCGTAGCCCATCTCGTCGCTCCAGCCGTACGGCCCGTCGACGACGTCGAACAGGCGGCGTCCCATCACCACCGCGCCCGGTGCCTGCGCGACCTCCCGCAGCACGTCCCCGTCGACCCCGTCGTCGCTCGTCACCCAGGCGTGCAGGGACTCGGCTCCCCGGCCCAGGCCCCGTTCCGGGCCCGGGTCGGGTCCGGTCACGAACCCGTCGAGCGACATCGTGATGTCCGCGACGACCTTCGCCATGGGCTGCTCCTCGGTCCGGCAGGCGGGGTGGGTACGGGGTAGACCACTCCCCGCGCCGGAACTCATCGCCCGCCCCTCGCGCCCGGCCCCGTGCGCACCCGCGCGCCCGCGCGCGCAACCGCGCACCCGCAACGGAACGGCCCTCCGGAGGTGTCCCTCCGGAGGGCCGATCGGTCACACGCGCGTCAGGTCAGACGTTCCCGGACCAGATGAACCGCGGTGAGTTCTCGACGTCACCGGTGATCTCGTACCAGATGTTCCCCGCCGAGTTCGTGCACCGGTAATACCCCTTGACCCGCTCGCCCTTGGCGAGGTAGCCGACGACCTTCGAGCTGGAGCTCAGGCCGACGTGGACCGCGGTGCGACGATCGGTCACCCCGGTCCGGCCCCACTCCTCGCACTTGAACGCGCCCTTGGTGGCCACCTGGCCGGACGGTCCCGCCGAGTCGGCGGCGGCCACGCCACCACCGGTGAGGACCGTGCCGAACGCGAGAAGCGCGGCAGCGCAGGCGATTTGACGCCGCATGGGCTCTCCTTCCCCCTGTGTTCGTGAGACGCCCCACGGGCTGCTGCCCGCTGCGGGCCTCTCGTTGATCGCGATCATTATCGCCCAGCCCGCGTCGGCCCGCCTCTGATTAAACGGCGGGGCGGGACCGGCCCGCCGGCTCAACTCCGGTGCGTACGGGGGAACTCGGCACCTTCGAGCGACGGCGGGCCGTTCCGGCGAGGGCGGCGTACGTGAGCGGTGGGGGCGGCTCAGCACATCTTGTAGTCGGCGCGGGTGGAGTTGTAGGAGCAGGAGTCGCGCAGCGCGCCCGAGGGCTTGTAGAGGCTCGCCTTGTCCTTGCCGTTGTTCCAGACGTACCAGGAGCGGCCCATGTACAGATGGCCCGCGGACTTGGTGCCCTTGCCCGTGTGGACCTTCACGGTCTTGCCCGCGCTGATCCGGTAGGACGGGAAGGTGTACCGGTGGTTGGAGGCGTCCTTGAGGGTGTGGCCCTTCATCTGGAACGCCGAGCCGGTGCTGTTCCTGATCTGTACGTACTCGGCGTTCAGGCTGCTGTTGCCGCCGCGGTCGCTGCCGGGGCTGTCGTAGTACACCTTGTAGATGTGGACCGAGCCGGCGGCCTGGGCCGGTGCGGTGGCCAGGGCTGTTCCGGCCACGCAGGCCAGGGCGGCAGCGGCTGCCACGGTACGGATTCTGGGCATGGTGCGTCCCTCGGTGTTCGGGCCGGACTCCCCACCGGGTCCGGAAGAAGCTCAGAATACGGTCAACTCCGGCACAGGGAACGGCAGTTACGAAACCGGTACAGACACTCGGACTCCGCCCACCGAGTACGACCGAGCCGCGCATCACCCTGCACGAGCCGCGCCTCGCTCCCGTACGCGCCCCGCATCACTCCCGTACGAACGCGAACATCCGGCCCTCCGCGAGGAGTTCACGCCCCTCACCGAAAACAGCGGCCGAAAACAGCCGTTCGCCTTTCTGCTTTCGCGCCGGACTTGCCCGAACTGTGATGTCGGGAAATCGCTGCAAGCATCCTGAAATCGCGATCAGAACCTTGTGAGAGTAGGCACGGCTCCCGTGTCATCCGGTGCCCGCTGGTGCAGACTGAAGAACGAACTCGCCCCCACGGCACCGGAGTTGATGCAGTGAGGTCAGTCAATGGACGAGTCGCCGGCAGCCTCCCCGTACGCACCGGGGACGCCGGGCCGGCGGACACGCGAACCGCGAGTGATTACGCCCGAACCTGTCCACTGACGTGCCATTCGCTCCGGCGTCCGCATTCCGGTGCATTCCGCGCCGTCCCATCGCGCATTGTCACCGCGGAAGTTACAACATCTCTCTGCGCCATTCGCCTCTGCGACAGACTCTTGCCGGACGAAGGAGGGCGCCGACCATGAAGCGCAGGAGTCTCACCTCGCCCGCACTGGCCGGGCTGCTCGCCTCGGTGCTCGTCGCGTGCAGCGGCGGCGTGGACGGAACGGGGGACAAGGGGAAGGCCATCGTCATCGGTACGACGGCGCGCATCGCGGTCACCGAGGACACCCCGGCGCCCTTCGACCCGGCGGCCTCCTACGACCTCAACTCCTGGAACCTGATGCGCAATACGTTCCAGACGCTGCTGCGTCCGCCGCGTTCGGGCACCGAGCCGGTCGGGGACGCCGCCGAGAAGTGCGGCTTCGCCGACAACCGGGACGACGAGTACCGCTGCGAACTGCGGGACGGTCTGACCTTCTCCAACGGGCACGAACTCAGCGCGGAGGACGTCGCGTTCTCCGTCCGGCGTCTGCTGCGTATCAACTCGCGTAGCGGCCCCGCGTCGCTGCTCAGCAACGTCGACACGGTCGAGGCCGACGGCGGCCGCAGGGTCGTCTTCTATCTCAAGAAGCCCGACGCCACCTTCCCGTACAAGCTCGCCACCCCGGCCGCCGCGATCGTCGACAGCGAGACCTATCCCGCCGACCGCCTCGTCAAGAGCTTCAAGGGGACCACCTCGGGCCCGTACGTCATCGACGACTTCGACACCCGCAAGCACCGGGTGCTCCTCTCCCGCAACCCGGACTACCAGGGCGGCTCCGAGCCGAAGAACAACAAGGTGGAGCTGCGCTTCTTCGGCTCGGCGGAGTCCCTGCAGAAGGCGATGGACTCCGGCGACGTCGACATGATGAACCGCGGTCTGTCCTCCCGGTACATCGAGCGGCTGGAGTCGGACCAGGACAGCCGCATCCGGCTCGTCGAGCAGCCGGGTCAGGGAGTGCAATACCTCGTCTTCGACACGAAGGACAAGACGGTCGGACGGCAGGCGGTGCGGCAGGCGTTCGCGCAGGTCGTCGACCGTAAGCAGCTCGTGGGCGACGTGTACGAGCGTACGGCCGAGCCGCTGTACTCACTGGTCCCCGGCGGGCTGCTGGGGCACAAGAACTCCTTCTTCAACGAGTACGGCGAGCCGGACGTGAAGGCGGCCAAGCGCACCCTGCGCAAGGCCGACGTGAAGACCCCGGTGAAGATCACGCTGCACTACGCGCAGGTCGGCCGTGGCGGCTCGGCGGCCAACGAGTTCGCGGTGCTGAAGAAGCAGCTCAACGAGTCCGGGCTGTTCGAGGCGACGGTCAAGGGCGAGCCGCCGACGTCGTACAGCTCGGCGTCGTTGCAGGGCAAGTACCAGGTGTACGGCTTCGGTTGGCTGCCGGACTTCCCGGACGCGGACAACTTCATCGCCCCCTTCCTGGAGAAGGAGAACGTCCTCAACACCGCGTACAGCAACAAGGAGATCCGGGACGAGCTGATACCGCGGACCCGGCGCGAGCCCGACCGCGCCGACGCCTCGGACAGCTTCGCCCGCGCGCAGGACATCGTCGCCGGCGACGTGCCGGTGCTGCCGCTGTGGCAGGGCAAGAGTTTCGTCGCGGCCCACGACGACATCACGGGGGTGGAGTGGGCGCTCAACTCCTCGTCGCTGCTTCAGCTTTGGGAGCTGGGGCGCGGGGTGAGCAGCTAGCGGGCGGCACTGCGGGAAGGGGCCTCCGATGGCCGCTTCCCGCCCGGGGCGGGGCCGCTCCGACCAGGGCTTACGGGCCGGTCGGCCCGCGCGCGCGGAGTGGCGTTCCGCGTGCTGTACTGGCGGGGTGAACCGCAAGCACACGCCGTCGTCGTCGGCGTCGTCCCTGCGTACCGGGCGGTCCGGGACTGCCGGACGGGCCGCGGGCCCCGATGAGGCGGAGGCCGCGGCCGAGCGCCGCCGGGTCCGCCTCATGATCGAGATCACCGCGCGGGCGGGCGCGTACCGGAAGGGCCTGCTGGCGGCGGTCGCCCGCCTCAGCTCCGAGGAGGCGACGATCCTCGCCGACCTGGAACGCAACGGCTTGCAGGTGCCGCAGCTCCACGACGTGCTGTGCGGCGGCCACGTCCTGGTGGACGATCCGCAGCTCTACGACGCCTGGCGCACGGCCGACGGCAGCAGACCGCGCCTCTCCAGCCACCACCGGGACATCGACAAGGACCGCTACCCCGACATCGGGATGCGCGGCGACGTGGTGCGGGAGAAGCTGCACGGGCGTACGGCGCAGGGCACCTGGGTCCAACTGGAGAAGACGCCCGCGGCGTTCGGGGAGCGCAAGCTGCCCACCGTGAACGATCTGCGGCACCTCGCCGACTACGTCGTCTACCGGATGACCCGCAGCAACGTCGGTCCCTGGGGCCTGTCCCGGCAGACCGAGCGGCGTCCCATGTATCTCTCGCCCGCGCTGGCGGTGCCGACGTCGCTGACGCCGCCGGTCGCCCGCTCGCTCACCCGGGCGCTGCGCAGGATCGAGGCGGACGACGATGTCACCGCCGTCTCACGGGACTTGGCGGACCGCTTCCCGCCGCCGGACCGCGCCGACCTCGCGGGGGAGCTGGGCGCCTCGCTCTCCGGCCGGGCCGGACGGGGACTGTTCGGCAACTCCGACGTATGGCTCACGCAGACGCCGTCGCGCGACGCGGCGGAGGTGCTGAGCCGGGCCGCCGGGCCGCCGCCGGTGGAGACGGAGAGGTGGCTACGGGAGGACCGGACGGACGGGTCCGGCCGGTCGGACGGAGCGGCCAAGTCCGGCCGGTCGGACGGAGCGGACCGTGCGGAGGGGACAGCGCGAGCAGGAGAAGGACAGGGACCGGAGGGAGAGGCTTCCCAATGCTGAAGTCAAGCCGCCGCTGT
>NZ_LJGW01000208.1 GCF_001751255.1 Streptomyces nanshensis
GTGCCGGGCTGCCGTACGTGGAGCCGGCGGGGATCGCCGCGGCGGCACGGCGGCTCGCCGCACGCCACGACGTCGTCCTGGTCGAGGGGGCGGGAGGGCTCCTCGTGCGCTACGACGCCGCGGGCTCGACGCTCGCGGACGCCGCACGGCTGCTGGACGCGGAGGTGGTGGTGGTCGCCGCCGCCGGGCTGGGGACGCTCAACTCCACGGCGCTCACGGCGGAAGCGCTGCGCTCCCGCGGACTGCGCACACCGGGCGTGGTGATCGGCAGCTTCCCCGCCGCACCCGATCTGGCGACGCGCTGCAACGTGGCGGATCTGCCGACGGCGGCCGGTGCGCCGNCAACGTGGCGGATCTGCCGACGGCGGCCGGTGCGCCGCTGCTGGGCTCCGTGCCCGAGGGGGCCGGCGGTCTGGACGGCGCCGACTTCCGTACGGCGGCGCCGAGTTGGCTGGCCCCGGCGCTCGGCGGCACCCGCGAGGCCGACTGAGAGCCCTCCCGAACTCCCGCCGCACCGCCCCGGGTTGCACCGGAGCGCCCCGAACGGCCGCGCGGGCGGGCAGAATCGGGCCATCCCGACGGAAGGGGACGCGATGCCCGGACGTGACGCACCGCGGGCGGCCCGCAGCACCGTACGCCGCCCGCTGTTCGCCCGCTTCTACGAGCGGCTGAGCGTGAACGCCGACGCACACGCCGGAGTACGCGAGAACCGCACCGAGTTGCTGACGGGGCTCACGGGCCATGTGGTGGAGATCGGCGCCGGCAACGGCCTGAACTTCGCCCGCTATCCGGCCGGTGTGACGCGGGTGACGGCCGTGGAGCCGGAGCCCCGGCTACGGGCGTCGGCGCTGGCCGCGGCCTCGGACGATGCGGTGAGACCGCGCGTGGAGGTGGTGGACGCCACCGCGGAGGCGCTGCCGGTGGCGGACGGCGCGTGCGACGCGGCGGTCTTCTCCCTGGTGATGTGCTCGCTGCCCGACGTCCCGCGCGCGCTGGCGGAGGCGCTGCGGGTGCTGCGGCCCGGCGGCGAACTGCGCTTCTTCGAGCACGAACGGGCCGCTGACCGGCCCGGAATGGCGCGCCTCCAGCGCGCTGTGGACGCGACGGTGTGGCCGCTGTTCTTCGGCGGCTGCCACACGAGCCGTGACCCGGTGGGCGCGATCGGCGCCGCGGGCTTCACGGACGTCTCCTTCCGCCGGCTGATGATCCCGCCGGGCGGGCCGGCGGCGCCCAGTTCGTTCCATGTGCTGGGCGGTGCGCGGCGTCCGTGAGGGGCGGGCCCGTACTTCTGCCGTACGGTCAACGACTCCTGCCCGTACGGTCGACGGCGGGCTCAGCGCGTCCAGTTGCGCAGTTCGAGGGCGATGTCGCGTACGCCGGCGGAGCCGTCCTTGACCAGCCAGGCCAGATCGCGGATCCGCTCCGGCGAGGTGCGCACGCGCAGGCCGCTGGCGACGAGATAGCCGTAGGCGACGGCGGAGGCGAACAGGGCGTTGCCCCGTTCCAACGCCGGGACGTGCAGCAGCAGTTGGAGCATCGCGGCGGCGCGGTCGTGCGGCTCGGTGTAGACGGGGCGCTCGAATATGGTCGCTTCGTGCCTGCTGACGGCGGCGACGAGCGCGCCGTAGTCCGTGACGCGCGGATCGCCCGGGGCTTTCGCCTCCGCGACCATCAGCAGCCAGGCGAGGTCGATACGGAGACTCACGTACGCGGAAGACCCTCGCTCTCGCGCAGCGCCGGCTCGGGGAACTCCTCGGCGAAGAGCGACTCATAGCTCTTCATGAACTCCGACGCGGCCTCGACGAACGTCTGCCCGGTCTCCCCGGCGTCGCGCTCGACCAGCTCCTCGATGTAGCGGTTCATGCTCACCCCCCGCTCGAGGGCGCGCTCGCGCGCCGTCTGTGCGGTCGCCTCGTCCACGCGGACATTGAGCTGAGTTTTCGACACAGTGCCAAGCTAGCACTCATGCGCTAGCACCGGCCAGTCCGCTGCGGAGAGCAGAAGCCCGCGCACGGTACGGAGCGGCTCCGAGGACGGTACGGAAAAAGCCCGCCGCCGCTGCGGAGGGGCCCGTGTGCAGGGGCCGCGCGGCCGGGGCGGTGCGCGCATACCGCCGCTCCCGCCGGGAACGCGGTGCGCTCACCGTCCGTCTACCATGAACGACCGCCGTCACTTCAGCATCCCGTCCTCCGGCCGTCCCCACCAGCGGGGACGGCTCCGACCGAAAGGTGTGAGAGCCCGCTCATGGGCGACTCCCCCGGCCGCACACGCCACCGTGACCGGCACCGCGCCAGCCTCCTTCCGCTCCTCCCCGCCCCCGGCGACGTGCTCGCCCACGCGCCCGTCCGCACCGTGGAGGCGGCTCCGTGACCGAGGTGCTCTTCCTCGTCCTGGCGCTGCTGCTCGCCCTGGCCTGCGGTGCGTTCGTCGCCGCGGAGTTCTCCCTGACGACCGTCGAGCGCGCCGATCTCGAACGTGCCGTGCAGCGCGGCGAGCGGGGCGCGCGCAGCGCCATGGAGGCCGTACGGTCGCTGACGTTCCAGCTCTCGGGGGCGCAGCTCGGCATCACCGTCACCAACCTCGTCGTCGGCATGCTCGCCGAGCCCTCGGTCGCCAAGCTGATCGCGGGGCCGCTCCGCTCCGCCGGTGTGCCCGGCTCGGCGGCGCCGACGGTGGCGCTCTTCCTCGGCACCGCGCTCTCCACGGTCGTCCTCATGGTCGTCGGGGAACTGGTGCCGAAGAACTGGGCGATCTCCCGTCCGCTGCCCATCGCCAAGGCGATCGCGACGCCGCAGCGGGTCTTCTCCGCCCTCTTCCGTCCGCTGATCCGGCATCTGAACAACACGGCCAACCGGATCGTGAGCGCGATGGGCCTGGAGCCCACCGAGGAGCTGGCCTCCGCCCGCTCCCCGCGTGAACTGATCGCCCTCGCCCGCCACTCGGCGAAGGAGGGCGCCCTGGAGCCGGACACCGCGGACCTGTTCGTGCGCACGCTGCATCTGGCCGAGCTGACCGCGGAGAACGTCATGACACCGCGGGTGCAGGTCACCTCGCTCGATGTGCAGGCCAACGCGGAGGACGTCGCCAACGCGACGCGCGCCACGGGCCTCTCCCGCTTCCCCGTGGTCCGCGGCGGGCTGGACACGGTCGTCGGCATCGTACGGATCAAGGACGTGCTGGCGGTGCCGGCCGAGGACCGGCCGCGCTACCCGGTGACGGAGCTGATGCGGGAGCCGCTGCTCGTACCGGAGTCGCTGACCGTCGACCGGCTGCTGGACCGGATGCCGGGCGGGGAGCGCAGCATCGCGGTCGTCATCGACGAGTACGGGGGCACCGCGGGCGTGGTCACCCTGGAGGACATCATCGAGGAGGTCGTGGGCGAGGTCCGCGACGAGCACGACCCGGCCGAGCCGCCGGACCTCGCGCCCGCGGGCCACGACCCGGACGGGCGGCGGGTGTTCGACGCCGACGGCGCCACCCGCACCGACCAACTGCGGGCCATCGGAATGCGCGCCCCGGAGGGTCCGTACGAGACCCTCGCCGGGCTGGTCGCCACCGAGCTGGGACGGATTCCGCAGCGGGGCGACGCCCTGGACGTCGCGGGCTGGCACATCGAAGTCGTGGACGCGCGGGGGCGCCGCGCGGCGCGCGCCCGGCTCACG
>NZ_LJGW01000205.1 GCF_001751255.1 Streptomyces nanshensis
CGCCGCGGTGGACACGGCGCTGGCCGGAGGCGTCGTCCCGGAGCGGGGCACGGGGGCGCGCGAGGCGCTGGACACGCTGGTACGGATGGTCACGGAAGGCGCCGCCGACCCCGCCGATCCGCTGTGCGCGGCGCATCTGCACTGCCCGCCGCTGGCGGTGGCCGCGGCGGCGGACCTCGCCGCGAGCGCGCTCAACCCGTCGCTGGACTCATGGGACCAGGCGCCCGCCGCCTCGGAGTTGGAGACCCGTACGTGCCGCGCGCTGGCGGCGCTCGTGTACGGCGACGGACAGGAAGAGGAAGAGGGAGGGGAAGCGNGGCGGGCATGGCGCGGGACGCGAACTCCCGTTCCCCGACGCCCTGGTGACCACGGGCGGTACGGAGTCCAATCAGCTCGCCCTGCTGCTCGCACGCGAACGGCTCGGCACGGACGTCCGCGTCGTCTGCGGCGCCAACGCGCACCACAGCGTGCACCGCGCGGCATGGCTGCTGGGGCTGCCCGAGCCGCTGCGCGTCCCGGCGCCCGGCGGTGTGCTCACGCCGGGGGCGCTGCGCAGGGCGCTCACGGCCGGGGTGCCGCCGGGCGCTGCGGTCCTCGTGGTCGCCACGGCCGGTACGACGGACACGGGCGCGATCGATCCGCTGCCCGAACTGGCCGACGTGGCACGGGAGTTCGGCGCCCGCTTCCATGTCGACGCGGCGTACGGGGGCATGCTGCTCTCCAGCCGCCGGCTGCGTCACCGGCTCGCGGGTCTGGAACGGGCCGACAGCGTCACGCTCGATCTGCACAAGCTGGGCTGGCAGCCGGTGGCGGCGGGGGTGTTCGCGGTGCCCGACGGGCGGGACCTCGCGCCGCTGGACCACCGCGCCGACTATCTCAGCGCGCGGGACGACCGCGACGCCGGTCTCCCCGATCTGCTGGGCCGTTCGCTGCGTACGACGCGCCGCCCCGACGTCCTCAAGACGGCGGTCACGCTGCGCGCCCTGGGACGCGGCGGAATGGCGGCGCTGGTGGAGCGTACGTGCGCGGTCGCGCGGACGCTGGCCGAACTGGTCGCGGCGGAGCCCCGGTTGGAGCTCTTCGCGCCGCCCGAGCTGTCGACGGTGCTCTTCCGTCCGGCGGGTGCGGACGCCGCGGCGGTGGCCTCGGTACGGCGGCGGCTGCTGGCGGAGGGCCGTGCGGTGCTGGGCCGCGCCGAGCCGGACGGCGCCGACGGTCCACCGGACGTGGGCGG
>NZ_LJGW01000220.1 GCF_001751255.1 Streptomyces nanshensis
GCCCGCTGCCTGCTGGCCCGGCACCGGCAGGGCGACGACCTGGACTGCGCGGAGCTCGCCGACCATCTGGCGCTCGGCGGCCCGGTCGCCCCGCTCGACGGGGAGACGGTCGCCTGGCTGCTCGGACTGAGCGAGGCCGCCGCCCCGTTGCAGCCCGAGCGGGCGGCGCAGTGGTGTGCGGCGGCGCTGCGCCGGATGCCGGCCACGGGCACGGAGCACACCGAGGCGCTCGCCCGGCTGACGACGCTGGTGGCCCGCTCGGGACGGTATGACCTGCTGCGCGAACCGCTGACCCGGTATGCGGCGGAGGGCTGCNCTGCGCTCCGGCGTCGCTGCCCCGTATGCGGCTGGCCGCGATGCTCGTCGCCCTGCACACCGGCCTGCTGCCGCCCGAGGAGCCCGTACGGGCGCTCCTGGACGGGAAGTTCCTCGGCAACGAGCGGACCGGTTTCGCCGAGTGGTGGTTCGGGGGCTCCCTGACCGCCGGGGCCGACCCGGCGCACCCCTTACCCCCGGCGTCCGCGGCTTCCGGGACCGCTGCGCCGCCCGGGCCGCCCGACGCCGACGACGCACCCGATGCGGCCGCCTCGTCGGTCGCGCCCCCGGACGGCCCGCGCGCTCCCGGCATGCGTGTGCTGACCACGCCGGGCTCCCCGTCCGCGCGGAACGCCCGCATCGCGCTCTTACGGCCCGAAGTGCCCGAGGACGACGGGGAGTTGATCTCAGACGAGCACATCGACGTGCTGCGCAGCGCGCTGGACGACCGCCCCGACGCCTGCCGCAGCGCCTGGCAGCGCGCCGGGTGGCCGCCGTCACCGGAGCAGGACAGGCTCCAGCGGGCCGCCTCGGTGATCGACGTGTCCACCATGGCGAAGATCGTGTTCGGGGAGCGCTACCGGGTGCCCGCCGACGGTGTGCTCGGCACCTACAGCAGGGTCGTACGGGGCCATGCGGGCGGCGACTGGTCGCAGGCGATGTCCGCCGTACGCGAGCTCGAACTCTCCGGCGCCCGGGAGACGTTGGTACACCATCCGGCGCGGCTGTTCGCGGCCGACGTGTGCGCCGCACGCCGCGAGTTCCAGCAGGCCGCCGAGTGGCTGGCCGAGGCCGCCCGGCTGCCGCGGTTCGCGGCGCTGCGCGTGTGGGCCCGTATCGGTCTGCTGAGCTGCACGGGCGAGGACGCGCGTGCGGTGCGGCTGGCCGTACACGCCTGCCGGTGGCTGAGCGGCGCCGGACGGCGTCCGGGCATGGGCCTGCTGCTGATGCGGGCGGTGCGCACGGCCGTCTTCATCGACGACCACGAGGCCGCGCAGGCGCTGCTGGAGATGATCGAGCACGCGCACCGGGAGGGCGCCTGGACCAACACCGAGGAGGACGTGTTCACGGCGCGCGTCCTGGTGCGGCGTACCGCCGCCTCCCTCGACGCCGCGGCCGAACTGACCCGCGAGCGGGGCGACTTGCCCTCCCTGCTGGAGTTCTGCTTGGCGGCGGCCCGGTTCGCCGACGATCCGCGCCCCTGGCTGCGCGAGGCCCACGGTCTGGCCGCCCGCTGCGGCGCCTCGGCGCTGCTGGAGCGCATCCGTACGGTGACGCGGGAGCGCGGGGTGCCGGCGCCGCGCTCCCGGGGACAGCGGCAGACGCCCGCCGACAACGAGCTGCGCATCATCGAGCTGATACGGGAGGGCATGACCAACCGTCAGATCGCGCTACAGCTCCAGGTCAGCGAGAAGACCGTGGAGTACTGCCTCACCCGGCTGTTCGCCCGTACCGGCTGCCGCTCGCGGGTCGAACTCGTCGCCGCCAGCCTGGACGGACGGCTCTCCGAGGACGCCGGCGGCGGTACGGGCCGCACGTCCGGGCGGATCAAAGATGCCAGTCCGGGTTCCCACTCGGGCCCACGTCGCGGATGGGCGAGGACAAGCGAGGCGGGGCGTCCCTAGCGTCGGCCGCATGACCGACATCGATGTGCCGCAGGTCGCCGATGCCGAAGTGGCCACGCTGTTACGGGCCGAGGTGGAGGACCGTTGGCCGAGTGGTGTACCGGGCCTGGACGAAGTCGTGCGCTTCGGACTGGTGCCCTTCGGCAAGATGATGGGCCCGTGGCTGGCCATCCGCTCCAGCCTCGCGGTGGGCGGCGAGCTGAGAACGACGCTGCCGGCCGCCGTCGCCCTGGAGTGCGTACAGGTCGGCGCGATGATGCACGACGACATCATCGACCACGACGGGCAGCGGCGCGCGAAGCCCGCCGCGCACGTGGTGTACGGGGAGCCGACGGCGATCGTCGGCGGTGACGGGCTCTTCTTCCACGGGTTCGCGGCCCTCGCCGAGTGCCGCCAGGCCGGCGCCCCCGCCGAACGGGTCGCCGCGGCGCTCTCCGTCCTCTCCCGTGCCGGTCTGCGGATCGGCAGCGCGGCCCTCCAGGAGATCCGGATGAGCCGCAGCATCTGCCCGGTCGGGACATATCTGGAGATGATCAGGGACAAGAGCGGCGCCCTGCTGTGGATGGCGTGCGGAGTGGGCAGCACGCTCGGCGGCGGCGACGAGACGGCGGTCGCGGCGTTCGGCGAGTACAGCGACGAGCTGGGCGTCGCCTACCAGATACGGGACGACCTGATGGCGTACGACGGTACGCACGCCGGCAAGCCGCACATCTCCGACGTACGCAACGGGCGGCCCACCCTGCCGGTGCTCCTCGCCCACGAGCGCGCCTCACGCCAAGAGCGGCGGCGCATCGAGGAGTTGCTCGCGGACAGCGTCACGTCCCCCGAGGAGCGCTACGAGGCGATGGCGGAACTCGTGCACGCGCACGACGGGGTCCAGGCGGCCCGCGACACCTCGTACCACCACGTACAGATCGCCGCGAACGCCCTGAGGAACCTCCCGCCGAGCGACCACCGGGACGCGCTCGCGGAGCTCGCCGTACCCGGCCGCCTGGTGTAGCGCGGCCCCACCCGAGGAGGTCGAACCATGACTGTCACGACCTACGCGACCTACCTGTACCTCGACGAACTCCTCTCCCTCCAGCGGCCGATGACGCCCGCGGAGGAGCAGGACCTGAGCGACAGCGAACGGCTCTTCATCGTGGTCCACCAGGCGTCCGAGACGCTGCTCAGCCAAGTCCTGGTGGATCTGCGGCACATCGAGGCGGGCTGCTGCAGAGAGCGCTGCTACGCCTACCGCACGGAGCGGGCGATCCGGCTGATCGACAGTCTGGACGGGCAGTTGACGCTGCTGCGCCGCACGCTCAGGCGCGAGGACTTCCTCCTCTTCCGGGACCGGTTCGGTACGGCCAGCGGTCTCCAGTCGGAACAGTTCAGCGAGCTGTTCGACCTGACCGACCGGCTGACGGCGCCGGACGGGGACCTGGGCGGGGACTTGAGCGGGGACGGGGCCGGGGACTTGACCGGGGACTTGAGCGGGGACGGGACCGAACGCCCGGTGCGCCACGGCCGGTTCGACGCGCTGCGCGAGGCCGTGCAGCGCTGGCGCCGTACGCACCTCGAACTGGTCGAGCACATGCTCGGCGACCGGACAGGCACCGGCGAGACCAGCGGCGTCCGCTTCCTGCGCGACCGGCTGGAGAGCCGGGAACCGGACGGCGGCCGCCGGGTGACGCCCGTCGGACAGCGGACGCGATCCTGAGAGGCGGCCCCATGCGCGCACACACCTCCCTGGGCCACGTCGTCGTGATGGGCGGCAGCGTGGCGGGGCTGCTGACCGCTCTGGCGCTCTCGGACCGTGCGGAGCAGGTGACGGTCCTCGAACGGGACCGCTACGGCGACGGGCCCGGGTACCGGCCCGGGGTGCCACAGTCACGGCACACCCATGTCCTGCTGGCCGGCGGCATCGAGGCGCTCGACGCGCTCCTTCCGGGGCTGCTGCCCGAACTGCGGGCGGCGGGCGCCCCGTTCCTGTCGGTGCCGGGCGACCTCGGGGTCTGGCAGGCCGACGGGTGGATCTCCCGGCGCAACCCCTCGGCGCCGGTGATGACCCCCTCGCGTCCCTTCCTGGAACACCGCATCCGTGAACGGGTGCTGGCCGTGCCGCGGATCGCGGTACGCACCGGGACCGAGGTGACGGGTCTGCTGGGCTCGGCGGGACGCGTCACCGGGGTCACGCTGCGCGAACGCGGCGGCGGGAACGGCGGCGGCGACGGCGACGGACGGCGGGCCGAAGAGGAGCTTCCGGCCGGCCTCGTGGTCGACGCCACCGGACGCGGCAGCCGAACTCCCGCCTGGCTGGCGGCGATCGGCGCGCCGGCGCCCGCCGAGGACGTCCTCGACACCGGACGGGCCTACGCCACGGCGACCTTCACCGGCGAGGCGCCGCCGGCGGGCATCAAGGGCTTCTACCTCGTACCGGACCCGGGGCAGCCCCTCGGGACCATCGTCCTGCCCGCCGAGGACGACCGCTGGATGGTCACCGTCTCCGGACCCCGTGACGATCCGCCGCCCACCGACCCTGAGGGCTTCGTCGACTTCGCGAGCCGGCTCCCGCACCCCGCGCCGCACAAGTGGCTCAGCAGCGCGGAACCGCTCACCCGGCCCGTCGGGTACCGGCACACCATGAACCGGCGCCGCCACTACGAGCGGCTGGGCTCCGGGTTCGGCGGGCTGCTCGTCGTCGGCGACGCGGTCTGCGCGCTCAACCCCGTCTACGGACAAGGGGTTTCGGTCGCCGCGATGAACGCCGTCGCCCTCACGCGGGCGCTCGCCGACGGGCGTACGCCTTCGGTACGCGCCCTGCAACGGGCGGTGCTGCGCTCCTCCGGCTTCGCGTGGGAGGTCGCCACCGGCGCCGACAACGGCATGCCGTCGGCCGCCGGGAACGCCCTGCGCGGCGGCCCCGCGATCCGTCTCCTCACCCGGTATCTCGACCGGCTCCGCGCCCATGTGGCCTCCGACCCGGTGGTCTGCGCCGCCAACCGCGACGTGCTGTTCCTTCAGGCGCCGCCGCACACCCTCGTCAGCTCGCCGAGAGTGCTGGGCCGCGTCCTGCTGCGCTCCCCCGTGCCCACCCCACGAGACCTGCCCACGCCATGACCGCCACGACGCCGGCCCCGGGGCCCCGCCCTGTGCGGCACACCTCCCCGGCCGCCGGTCCGCGCACGGACCGGTCACGGCCGGCTCGCCCCCTGCCCCCGGACGCTCCGGGAGAACGGTGACGACGCGCATGACGACGACACCCCTGACGACGACGCCCACGGTCGCCGTGCCCGCGGCGCTCGACGCGGGCCGCGAACTCCTGCTGCCCGCCCTGCGCGACGCGGTCCGGCGCCACCTCGGCCCGGAGATGGCCCGGCTCGCCGAATACCACCTCGGCTGGGCCGACAGCGACGGCAACCCGACCAGTTCACGCGGCGGCAAACTCGTCCGCCCCGCCCTGTCGTTGCTCTCCGCGAGGGCCGCGCACGGCAGCGCCGAGGACGGGGTTCCCGCCGCGGTCGCCGTGGAACTGGTGCACAACTTCTCGCTGTTGCACGACGACATCATGGACGGCGACGCCACCCGCCGCGGCCGCCGGACCGCCTGGACGGTCTTCGGCGTGCCCCCGGCCATCCTCGGCGGCGACGCGATGGTGACCGCCGCGACGTCCGCGCTGCTGGAGGCGGAGGCGCCGGGCGCCCGTTCGGCCACGGCGTCGCTGACCGCCGCCACCCAGCGGATGATCAACGGGCAGTGCAGCGACCTCGCCTTCGAGCAGCGCGAGGACGTGACCCTGGAGGAGTGCCTGCGGATGGCGGGCGACAAGACCGGCGCGCTGCTGGGCTGCGCCTGCTCTCTGGGCGCGGATCTGCTCGGCGCGGAGCCCGGACTCGTCGACCGGCTCACGGCGTTCGGCGAGCATCTCGGGCTCGCCTTCCAGCTCGTCGACGACCTGCTGGGCGTCTGGGGCGCTCCCGAGCTGACCGGGAAACAGGTCGGCGCCGACGTACGGGTCCGCAAGAAGTCGCTGCCGATCGTGGCCGCGCTGAACGCACCCGGGGCGCAGGAGCTGCGCGCCCTCTACTTCCGTACGGAGCCGCTGGACGAGGACGACGTACGCCGCGTGACGGACCTGGTGGAGCGCGCCGGAGGACGGGAGTGGGCGCATGCCGAGGCGGACCGTCAGGCCGCGGCGGCCCGCCGGAGCCTGGACTTCCCCGGCATCCCGGACGGCGTACGCGACGAACTGCTCGACGTCGCCGGGTTCATCGTCGGCAGACAGAGCTGACGCACGTCCGCCCGTCCCGGCGCCTGCCTCCGGCCCCGGCACCTGTCTCCGCCCCCGACCCCGCCGTCCCTCCGACCGCAACCGCCGTCCCAGGACAGAGAGTTCACGCCATGCCCGAACCCAAGGCACTTCCGTTCTCCGCACGCGACGCCACATGCCCCTTCGATCCCGCCGCCGAACTCTACGAACTCCAGGAGCGGGAAGGGCTGCCCCGCGTCCCCGTACCCAGCCCGATCATGGGCGAGTTCGAGGCGGTCGAGCTGACCCGCTACACGGACGCCAAGGACGCGATGAGCGATCCCCGGCTGCAGATGGGGTTCGTCTTCGACCCCGAGCAGCCGCGCACCATGATGAACCAGCCGGGCAACCTGCTGAACTACAACGGCGCCGACCACCGACGGCTGCGGCGGATGCTCACCAGCGCGTTCACCGTCAAGCGCATCCGCGGTCTCCTGCCGAAGATCGAGGAGATCGTGGACTCGCGTCTGGACGCCCTGGAGGCGGCCGGGCCGGGCGCCGACATCGTCCACGAGTTCAGCACCCCCATCCCGACGCTGGTCATCTGCGAACTGCTGGGCGTGCCCTACGAGGACCGGGAGAGCTTCCAGCGCCGCGCCAAGATCGGCCTCGACGTCAACACCACCCGCGAGGAGCAGATCGCGAACCTCGCCGAGATGGACGCGTACATGGGCCGGCTCGTCGCCGAGCACCGGCGCAGCCCCGGCGACAACCTGCTCGGCAGCGTCGTACGCGACTTCGGCGACCAGCTCACCGAGGACGAACTGACCGGCATCGGCAACATGTTGCTCGTCGCCGGGCACGAGACGACGGCCAGCATGCTCTCCTCCGGCGTCGCCCTGCTGCTGCAGAACCCGGACCAGCTCGCCGTCGTCCGCGACGATCCGGAGGCCGTCGGCGACGCCGTCGAGGAGCTGCTGCGCTACTGCTCGCCGGCGATCGCCCTGCCCCGCGAGGCCGCGGAGGACATGGTGGTCAACGGCCAGTGGATCGAGAAGGGCGAGCGCGTCGTCACGTCGCTGCTGGTCGCCAACCGCCGTATCCCCGGCGCCGAGGGCGACCTCGACGTGCTCGACGTCCGCAGGACGCCCGCCCCGCACGTCACCTTCGGATACGGGCCGCACCAGTGCCTGGGCCAGCAACTGGCCCGCGCGGAGCTGCGGGTGGCGCTGCCGGCCCTGTTCAAGAGGTTCCCGACGCTCGCGCTCGGCGTGCCCGAGGACGAGGTCGACTACCGCACGACCGCGCTGGTCTTCGCGGTGAACAAGCTCCCCGTGACGTGGTGATCCCCGCGGCGGCCGTACGGCACGGACCCGGACCGGCCGTACGAGACGAACGAACCGAACCGACCGTACGAACCGAACGGCAGGACAGGACAGGGCGGGAGGAAGGCGGATGACCTTGAAGGTCGAGGTGGACGAGCAGCGCTGTGTCTCCGCCGGGCACTGCGTGACGAGCGCCCCCGACGTCTTCGACCAGCGCGACGACGACGGCGTGGTGCACCTGCTCGACGGCGCTCCCCCGGAGCGGCGGCACGAACAGGTCAGGGAGGCGGCGCTGCTCTGCCCGGCGGCGGCCATCCTCCTCCGGGAACGCGACGGTTCCGCATGAGCGACGTGCTCGTCATCGGCGCCTCGGCGGCCGGTCTGGCCACCGCGGAGGCGCTGCGCCGGCGCGGCTTCGGCGGCACCGTACGGCTCGTGGGCGCCGAGCCCCATCCGCCGTACGACAGGCCGCCGTTGTCCAAGCAGGTGCTGCTGGGCGACTGGGAGGCGGACCGTACGGTGCTGCGCCCGCCCGGCGCCCTCGCGGACCTCGGCATCGAGACGACGCTCGGCCGGCGCGCGGTGTCCCTGGACACGGCACGCCGCGAAGTCGCCCTCGACGACGGGACGTCGCTGCCCTACGGCGACCTGGTGCTCGCGACCGGGCTGACGCCCCGCCGCATCGGCGCGTTCGCGGAGCAGGCCGGGGTGCACACGGTGCGCACGCTGGAGGACACCGGGCGGCTGCGCGCCGAACTCGCCGGCGCACGGCGGCTGTCCGTGATCGGCGGCGGCGTGCTCGGCTGTGAGATCGCCGCGTCCGCGCGGCGGCTCGGCCTCGATGTGACGGTGATCGATCCCGCGCCGGTGCCGATGGCGGACCGGGTGGGCCCCGAGATCGGCGCGATGCTGGCCGAACTCCACCGCGACCACGGCATCGTGCTGATGTCCGGCGCGGAGGCCGAGGCGCCGGTCGTCTCCGGCGGACGCATCGCCGGCGTCCGCACCTCGAAGGGCACCGTCGAGGCGGACGTGGTGGTCGTGGCCGTCGGGTCGACGCCCGCGACGGAGTGGCTGGAGGGCAGCGGACTCACCCTGGACGACGGGGTGGTGTGCGACGCGCGGTGCCGCGCGGCCCGCCACGTCTACGCCGTCGGCGACGTCGCGCGCTGGTGGCACGAGGAACAGGGGCGCTACGTACGGCTGGAGAACCGCTCCAACGCCACCGAGCAGGCGCTCGCCGTCGCCGGGAACATCCTCGGCGCGGACCGCCCGTATCTGCCGGTGCCCTACTTCTGGACCGACCAGCACGGCGTCCGGATGCAGGTACTCGGCCGGCCCGCCGAGGCCGACCGGATCCGGATGGTCGAACGGACGCCGGATCCGCGGAAGTTCGTCGCCGTCGCGGAGGCGGGCGAGCGCCCCGTCGGCGTCGTCGGCTGGAACAGCGCGCGGGGGCTGCGCCGCGCGCGTGCGCTTCTCACCGACGGCAGCCGGCCGCACTGAAGGGAACTGGGATGCGCGAAGCGGAAGCCCACGAAGCGGAAGCCCCCGCAGAAAAAGACCGCGCAGCGGAGGACGCAGTGGGAGCGGAACACCATGTGGAAGTGCCGGTGCTGGTGGTCGGCGGCGGAGGCTGCGGCCTGGCCGCCTCGGTCTTCCTGGCGGACCTGGGAGTGGACCATCTGCTCGTCGAGCGGCGCGAGTCGACGTCGGTGCTGCCCCGTGCCCACTACCTCAACCAGCGCACCATGGAGATCTTCCGGCAGCACGGCATGGCCGCGGACGTCTACCGGCTGAGCACACCGCTGGAGAACATGAGCGAGGTCGCCTGGCGCACCTCGCTGGCGGGCGACGGCCCGCTGGACGCCCGCGATCTGCACCGCATGGACTCCTTCGGCGGCGGCTCGACGGCCGGACCGTACGCGGCCGACAGCCCCTGCCCCTCGACGAACCTTCCGCAGCACCGCCTCGAACCGCTGCTGCGCGAGCACGCCGAGCGGCGCTCCCCCGGCAGGGTCCGCTTCCACCACGTCATGGAGGACTTCCACCAGGACGCGGACGGTGTGACCGCGCGGGTGACCGACCGCAGCACCGGCTGGACCGGCACCGTACGGGCCCGCTATCTGCTGGGCGCCGACGGCGGCCGCGGCGTCGCGGACGCGCTCGGCATCGCCATGGACGGCGACGGCGGCTCCTGGAACGTCGTCTCCGTGCACTTCAGCGCCGACCTGTCGCGCTGGTGGAGCGGCGACAAGGTGCTGATCACCAACTTCGTCAGCCCGGACGGCGGTCCGGTCTCCCGGTACGGCATGGTCGCGATGGGCCCGCGCTGGGGCCTGGCCTCGCAGGAGTGGGCGCTGCACTTCCATCTCCCCCCGGACGCCGGCGTGGACGTGAGCGAGGAGGCCGCCGCCGACCGCGTACGCGAGCTGCTGAAGCTGCCGGAGCTGGACGTCACCGTGCACCAGGTCAGCCGCTACCGCCCGGAGGCGGTGGTCGCGCAGGCCTTCCGCAGCGGCCGGGTCTTCCTCGCGGGCGACGCCGCGCACCGCCAGCCGCCGGCGACCGGGCTCGGTCTGAACACCGCGGTCCAGGACGCGCACAACCTCGCGTGGAAGCTCGCGGCCGTGCTGTCCGGACGGGCGGACGGCACGCTTCTGGACTCGTACGAGAGCGAACGGCTCCCCGTCGCCCAGCGCACCGTGGACTGGGCGATGTTCTCCTTCCGCAACCACGGGGTGCTGCACGCGAGCCTCGGTCTGCTGCCCGGCCAGCCCGACGAGGTCACCCGGGCCGCGTTCACCGCCCTCGTCGCCGACAGCCCGATCGGCGAGACCCGGCGGGCCAGGACCGCGGAGGTCTTCGCGACCCAGCGCATGGAATACCAGGCGCACGACATCGAAGTGGGCTTCTTCTACGAGCGCGGCGCCCTCGTCGCGGACGGCACCGGGCCGCCGCCGCGCGACCCGATGGGCTCCGTGCACCATCCCGTCGCCCGTCCCGGGCACCGGCTGCCGCACGCCTGGCTGGCCGACGGCGAGGACCGCGTCAGCACCCTCGATCTGGCGGGCGGCGGCGGCGCGTTCGCGCTGATCACCGG
>NZ_LJGW01000215.1 GCF_001751255.1 Streptomyces nanshensis
CGGCGCTCGCCGCGTCCCGCGTCCCGGTGCCGTCCTGCGTCGCCCCGGCGCCGTCCTGCGCCGCCGCGTCCTCCGGACCGGCCGGCCCCGGCTCCAGGCTCGCGCTCTCCTCGGTGCTGCGGATGCCCCTGTGGTCCAGTGCGTGCTTGATGCGCCACCGCAGTTCGCGCTCCACGGTGAGCGCCTTGCCCGGCATGGTTTTGGCCGATACCCGTACGACCATCTCGTCCAGCGTCACCGAGTCCAGGCCCAGCACCTCGACGGGCTCCCACAGCAGTTCGTCCCACGGCTCGCTGCGGCCCANCCCGCACGTCGACGGCCGCCGTCGCCCAGCCCTGGCTGAGGTTGCCGACGCGCTTGATCTCGCCGTTGCGCACGTACCAGATCTCGCCGTTGCCGCCGCGCAACTGTGTCACCCGCAGCCCGATCTCCAGGACCGTGCCGGAGACCTCGCCGACGTCCACGCGGTCGCCGACCCCGTACTGGTCCTCGAGCAGCATGAAGATCCCGGCCAGCAGGTCCGTGACGATGTCGCGCGCCCCGAAGCCCAGCGCGACGCCGGCGACGCCGGCGCTGGCGAGCAGCGGAGCCAGATTGATCCCCAGGTCGGAGAGGACCATCAGCAGGGCCGTGCCGATGATCACGAACGAGGCGATGCTGCGCAGCACCGAGCCGATGGCCTGGGAGCGCTGCCGCCGCCGCTCGCCGCTGACCAGCAGTCCGCGCAGCGCGTTGGCGCTGTCGGCGGCCTCCGCGCGGCGGTTCACACGCTGTATGAGCCTGCTGATGGAGCGGCGTACCACGTGCCGCAGCAGGACGGCGATGACCGCGATGAGCAGGATGCGCAGTCCGGCCGCGACCCACTCCGCCCAGTTCTGCTGGATCCAGCCGGCCGCGTCGGCCGCGGACTCGTGGGCGTCCTCCAGGGACGTCGGGCCTCCCTGGCCGCCGTCGGCCAGCCCGGTCCGTGCGCCGTGGGCGCCGGCGAGTGCGGACGGGGAAGCGGCGCCGATCAGCCAGATCACAGCAGTACCTTCCAAGCAGGCGGCCAGGACCAACTCAGCCTCCGGGGCCCGCCGGTGCGGTTCCCCGGAACACGGCGACCACACTAACGGCGCACCCCCTTCACAAGCGGCGGCGGCCCGTTCCGGAGGGCGCTATCAAGCCGTCGCGGTGCCGCTTCGCACCATGATTCAGGACGTCTTGACTGCTCGGAAGCGGGGCAGAAGTTCAAGGGGAGCGCGGGGGGTGTGGTTGAAAACACGCTCAGGGCGTTACCAGGTCGTGGTGGCGGAATGACCAGGGCCCGGGACACACTGAGTACGGATCGTCCCGGCGCGAGCCACGCGCCGCAGACGTACAAGGAGGCACCGTGCCGCATGTCCTGGTCCTCAACGCGTCGTACGAGCCGCTCGGTGTCGTACCGCTGCGACGCGCCCTCATCCTCGTGCTCAACGACAAGGCCGTCAGCCTCGAGGAGTCCGGCGCCCTGATGCACAGCGCGACCCGGGTGATACCGGCTCCCAGCGTCGTCCGGCTGAAACGCTTCGTGAGAGTGCCCTTTCGCGGCACCGTCCCGCTGACCCGCCGGGCGCTCTTCGCCCGGGACGGCGGCCGGTGCGCCTACTGCGGAGGCGTCGCAACCAGCGTCGACCACGTCATTCCGCGCAGCCGCGGCGGACAGCACACCTGGGAGAACGTGGTGGCCGCCTGCCGCCGCTGCAACCACGTCAAAGCAGACCGCCACGTCGCCGACCTCGGCTGGCGGCTGCGCCATCAACCCGCGCCGCCGTCCGGTCTGGCGTGGCGGATCATCGGCACGGGACACAGGGACCCGCGCTGGATGCCGTACCTACAGCCATACGGCGCGGACGACGCCCTCGCCCGGATCGAAGGCAGAGCTACTGCCTGAGACCGGGCTTTGTCGTTCTCAGGGGCCGTTCGGTCCCGCGGGCCGCCCGCGGACCGGGCGG
>NZ_LJGW01000213.1:0-4655 GCF_001751255.1 Streptomyces nanshensis
CTACACCGGCACCGTCGCCTGGGACGGCGGCGAGCTGCGGCTCGACGGCGCACCGGGGGCGACCGCACGGATCTACGGGCACGGCAACGCCCGCCGCTGGGCGTGGCTGCACGCCGGGCTGGGCGGCGGCGACGTACTGGAGATCGTCGCGGCGACCTCGACACGCCCCGGGCTCCGGCGGCTGCCGCCCCTGGTCTTTCTGCGGCTGCGCAGGAACGGACGGACCTGGCCGCGCCGCGCGGAGCGCAGCGCGTTCGGCTGGGCGGGGCTGGGCCGCTTCAAGTCCCGTCTCGGGCTGCCGAGTTGGACGGTGTCGGGACGCAGCGGGCTGCGCCGCATCCGGGTCGAGGTCACCCAGCCCGGCGAGCGCACCCTGGCGCTCGACTACACCGACCCCGACGGCAGCGGCGCGGTGTGCCGCAACAGCGAGACGGCGGACGCGCACGTCGTGCTGGAGCGCTGGTGGGGACGGTGGCGTACGGAAGCGGAGTGGACCCTCGACGGCACGGCGCACGCGGAGGTGGGCGACCGGTGAACGGGACGCAGGGCACGGCCCGTTGGAACGGCAGCGACGGGAGCCGCGCGAACGACGGGACGGACGGGACCGGAAGGCTCGGCGGTCTGGTCGCCGCCCTGCTCGCCGACGACGGGACCACGCCCTGGCCCGGCGCCGTCCCGCACCGCCTGGGCACCGTACTGGAGACGATGCCCGCGCCCGCGCGCGCCGGTGTACGGGCGGCAGCCGCCGCCGTCGACGCTTATGCCGCCCTCCGTACGGGCCGTTCCCTGCGCCGACTCACGCCGGACGAGCGGGAGTCGGTGCTCGCCTCGCTCGCTGCGCGTCCGGCGCTGCTGCCCGTACTGGACGCGGTGAAGGTGCCCGTGATGCTCGCCGCGGGCACCGAGCGGATGCTGCACGAGGAGCGCGCGGCGGCGCCGGCGTCCCCGTCCGGGCACGTGCCGGGGCCCCGACTCGTGCCCCAGGACCCGCCGTTGGACTGCGTACCGTCCGTGGAGTGGCCCGACAGGTCGACGGCCGACGCCGTCGTCGTGGGCTCCGGGGCGGGCGGCGCCGTCGTGGCCCGTACGCTCGCGCGCGCCGGCATGCGCGTCGTCGTCCTGGAGGAGGGACGGCACCACTCCACCGCGAGCTTCCGGCGCCGTACGCCGCTCGACCGGTTCGGGGAGCTGTACCGGGACGGCGGCGCCACGGTCATGCTCGGCAACCCGCCCGTCGTGCTGCCCGTCGGACGTGCCGTCGGCGGCACGACCGTCGTCAACTCCGGTACGTGCTACCGCACTCCGGACCGTGTGCTGGCCCGCTGGCGCGACGCGTACGGACTGGAACTGGCCGACGACGGCGCCTTCGGCGCATGTCTGGACGAGGTCGAGCGCACGCTCGGCGTCGCCACCGCGCCGCTCGACGTCCTCGGCCGCAACGGACGCACCGCGCTGCTCGGCGCCGAACACCTCGGCTGGCGGGCCGCGCCGCTGCGCCGCAACGCGACCGGCTGCAAGGGCTCCTGCCAGTGCGTCGTCGGCTGCCCGACCGGCGCGAAGCAGAGCGTGCAGCTCTCGGTGCTGCCCGACGCGTGCGCGGCGGGAGCGCGCATCGTCACGGGCGCGGAGGTACGGCGGATCCTCGTCGAACGGGACCGGCCGGGCGGTCCCCGGGCGTGCGGTGTGACCGTACGGCGCCCGGACGGCGGCGAGTTGGAGATCCTCAGCCCGCTCGTCGTCGTCGCGGCGGGCGCCCTGCACTCGCCGCCGCTGCTGCGCCGCTCCGGCCTCGGCGGCCATCCCCGGCTCGGCCGGAACCTGGCGGTGCATCCGGCGGCGAGCGTGGCGGGACGGTTCGAGGAGCCGGTCACGGCCTGGCACGGTGTGCTCCAGAGCGTCGGCGTCGAGGAGTTGCACGACGAGGGCATCCTCATCGAGGCCACGGCGGGACCGCCGGGCATGGGCTCGTTCGTGCTGCCCGGCGTCGGACGCGAACTGCGCGCGGAGCTGGACGGCGCGGGATCGCTGGCGACGCTGGGCGCTATGATCGCGGACCTGCCCTCGGGCCGCGTCCTGGGAGCCCGTCGCACGCTGCTGCGCTACGACGTGGCACGCCGGGACGCGGGACGGCTGATGCGGGCCGTCGAGGCGATGGGCAGGGTGCTCTTCGCGGCGGGGGCGCGGGAAGTGCTCACCGGTGCGGCCGCCGCGCCGAGGGCGTCCTCACCCGACCAACTCCGGGAACTGCTACGGGGGTTGACGGCCCGGCAGCTCCATTTGTCGGCCTTTCACCCCACCGGGACGGTGGCACTGGGCGCCGATCCGCAGACCGCTCCGGCGGACGCCGAGGGGTGGCTGCGGGGGGTACGAGGCGTGCTGATCGCCGACGGGTCCGCCCTTCCGAGCTGCCCGGAGGTGAATCCGCAACTGACGATCATGGCGACGGCGCTGACGGTCGGCGCCAGGGCGGCGGAGGTGGCACAGAGTGCCTAATCCACCCCTGACGTGCCGTCGGGAGCGTGGAGTTGGCACGATGGAAGGTGGAGATGTGCGCCGAGCCGTATCGATACGGGGAGAAGGATGAAGAAACGGAAACTGGCAGTTCGTCTCGCAGCGCCCTGCGCGCTGGCCGTCGCCGCCGTCACCATCCCCTCCGTCGACGGCTCCGCACAGTCGGGAGCGATCTGCGAGGTGATGCGCGACGGCGCTCCCCGGTACGCGGCCGACGGGACGCACGGCAAGGTCCTCGGCACGATGAAGGAGGGCGAGCAGGTCGCCGCGACGGGCCCCGACCGGCTGTGGCGGGTCTCCCGCACGGACACGGGCGAGCCGCTGGGCTACATGCTGACGTCCGATCTCAACTGCACCGGCTGACAAGGGTGTTGGGCCCCGGGAGCCGGGGGAACACTGTTGGCGGCTGAGGCTGAGACTGACTGTGACGACGGCCGTCACGACCCGGTGGTGGGGAGTGACGGCCGTCGTCGTGTCCGGGGCGGCCGGGGCCGAGGCCCGGGGCGGCAGGCGCCAGGCGCGGGGCGCGGCGCCGTCGTCGAACTCCCCGCCGGTGTACGGACGTTCGCCCCACGACGCCGCTGATCCGCAGACCGCCGCCGGTGCCGCCGCCGGTGAAGAGGACGTTTCCGGGGTGGAAGTCCCGGTGCAGGAAGCACCCTTGACAGGCCGGAGGCTTCCGGCGGATGACGTCGACGGCACGCCGCCACAGCTCGGGCCGCTCGGTGTCCGCGGGCGGCGTCACCCGTTCGGGAGAGGTCCATGCCTGGTAGGTGCGCGGCCGTTGCCGTGCGCCGAGCGGCAGCCGGTGGATGCGTACCAACTGCCGGGCCAGCAGTTCGGCGCGGTCGTCGGCGTGCTGATCGCCCAGCCGTACGGTCCCCGGCAGCAGCGACATCAACAGCGAGGGATGAGCGCACTGTTGGGCCGTGGCGTCCAGCGCGACGAGCGTGGCCGCGGGCACGTCCGTGTCGCCGAGCAGACGCAGCACGGCCGCCTCACGGGTCAGCAGGCCCTCCGCGTGCCGTACGAAGAAGGGCTTGACGAAGGACCGCAGGACGAGTGAGCGGCGGCCGCCCGGACCGCGGAGGTCCAGGCGGCGCATCTGTGACGTCCAGCCGCCGCGCAGCCGTACGGCGTTCTCGACGTGCTCCCCTTCGGGCAGCTCCTTCTCCACCCAGGCACGCGTGGCGTCCCAGCCCGCGCCGTCGGGATCCACGCCCTTGTCCATGGAGGCAGGCTATGTGTCTCCCGGTGCGCGCATCCCGTGAACTCGCGCCGCCGGCAGGGGCGTTCGGGCGTCGTGCCGGACGGAGGCCGGTGTCGTACGGGCCGCATCAGCCCTCCTGGTTCTGGAGTTCCGGCACGGGGCGTTTCCCGGCGGCCTCACGGCGCTGCCGTGTCACCCGGGGCAGGAACCGCTCCCGGTAGGCGACACGGTGTGCCGCCGCGGCCCGGTCGTCCGGGTACAGGGCGCGGGCCGCGGGCCGGATGCCGGCGGGGTCGAGGCCGATGGCGGCGCCGCCCCAGGCCGCCGCGCCCAGCGCCGGGGCCTCCGGCTCGGTGCAGATCTCGGTGGTCCACGGCGTGACGGCGGCCTTCAGCTCCGTCCAGGTGCGCTGGCGCGTCGAGCCGCCCAGCAGCGTGACGGCGCGAGGTGCCGCGCCCGTCAACTCGGCCTGGACGTCGGCCATCCAGCGTGCCTGGTAGGCGGCGCCCTCCAGCAGGGCCAGCGCGAGATCGGCGAGCCCGTGTCCGGAGGCCATGCCGTGCACGGCNCACGGCGAGACGTGCGGTGGGATCGGGGCGCGGGGCGCTGCGTCCGTGCAGATACGGCTCGACGGTGATGCCGCTGGGCAGGGCCGCCCCGCCGTCCGCGGACCGGTCGCCGCAGCCCTGGACGAGGCGTGCGAACTCCTCGTAGCGGGCGGACGGTTGGGCCTCGCGGGACCGTCTGCCGCCCCGTTCGTCCGCCGGTTCGCCGGCCCGTTCGCCGCCCCGGCCCCGCTGCCCGTTGCGGCTCCGGCCCGTCCCCCGCTCCGGCGACGGCCCGGTGCCGCCCGCGGAGCCGTCGAGGAAGCGGTCGCAGAACCACTCCACGAGCGCGCCCGAACTGGCCATCCCCGCAAGGGTGATCCAGTGCT
>NZ_LJGW01000213.1:4803-5871 GCF_001751255.1 Streptomyces nanshensis
GTGCCCATGGAGTCGGCGGCGAGACCGGCGTGGCGGGCACCCGCGATCCACGCGCCGACGAGATGGTCGTGGCCGGCGACGACGACGTGCGCGCCCGCGCGCAGCCCGAGCCGGCGCGCCACCGAGCGGGACACGGCGCCCACGGGACGTCCCGGCGGGTGAACGTGCGGCATCTGCGCGGGAGTCAGCCCCGCCTCGGCGAGGAGTTCCGCGTTCCACACGCCCTGTCCGCAGCCCTGCGACGCCGGTTCCCAGGCCATGGTCCGCTGGGCGAACGTGGCGTCGGTGCCGACCCGTCCGGTCAGGGCTCGGGCCACCAGATCCGCGGCGCCCGCCCACTGCCGCATCCTGCTGAGCCGCTCCGGGTGGTGTTCGCGCAGCCAGCACCAGCGGGCGAGGGGGACCTTGGCGCTGGGCAACACGCCCGTACGCGCGTGCAGTTCGGCCCCTCCGCACCTGCGGCGCAACGTTTCGGCGTGAGCGGCGGGCGCCGGGTCGTGCCACGCGAGGACGGGGCCGATGGGTACGCCGTGCCGGTCGAGCGGCACACCGGTCTCGGCCATGCCGGTCAGTCCGACCGTGTCGGGGGCGCGTCCGGCCTGCCGTACGCAGTCGGTGAGCGCGCGCAGTGCCGTGTCCGTCAACTCCTCGGCGTCATGGGTCAGTCCACCGGGATCGCGGGGCGTGACGCGTTGGGCGCGTGCCAGCACGGTGCCGTCGGGGGTGCACAGCAGGGCCTTGCAGTGGGTGCTGCCGATGTCGATGCCGGCGAGCAGCGGCGTGCGGGCACGGGTGCGGGGGCCGTTTCCGGCGCGGGGGTTCAGGTCGCTGGTCATGTCACCTCCCCTCCGTCCTTACCCGTCCGCTCCCCTCCGCTCTCCCGTCGCGGCCTCCTCGTCCGTCTCGGTGACGTTCCCAACCGCCCCTGTCCGCACCGGAGTTCACGGTGTCAGCCGTCCGCTGCGGGCCACCCGCGCGACCGGTGGCCGCGGTGCAACCGCGCCGGCGGCGCGGCGAGTTCGGCGGGGACGACCTCCCGGCCGGGGTCGGTCTGCGGCGCCTCGGGCC
>NZ_LJGW01000217.1:0-650 GCF_001751255.1 Streptomyces nanshensis
CGCGGACTGGCGACGGTGCAGGGCATGGTCGCCGCGGCGCTGCGCCGCTGGGGCACCGCCGAGCAGCGCGCGCTGTGGCTGCCGCGGCTGGCCGACGGCAGCCTGACCGCGGGCTTCGCCGCCACCGAGGACGGCGCCGGCAGCGAACTGTCCGCCGTCGCCACAACGATCGAGGACGCCGGGGACGGCACCCACGTCACGGTCACCGGACGCAAGAAGTGGATCACCTTCGGGCAGATCGCCGACGTGCTGCTCGTCCTCGGACGGTACGACGGCAAACCGGCCGCAGTGCTCGTCGAGACCGACCGGGACGGTGTCGAGCGGGAGCCGGTCGGCGGCCAACTGGGCATGCGGGCCGCGCAGATCGCACACATTCGCCTCGACGCCGTACGGGTGCCGCGCGGCGCGCTCGTCGCCCCCGCGGGCGCGGGGCTCTCCCATGTCGCCGCCGTCGCGCTCGACCACGGCCGGTTCACCGTGGCGTGGGGCTGTGTCGGCATGGCCGAGGCATGCGTGGCGGACGCCACCGCGCACGCCGCCGCCCGCAGCCAGGCCGGAGTCGCCCTCGCCGCGCACCAGTCGGTGCGCGCGCTGCTCGCCCGCACGGCCGTCGAGACGGCCGGTGCGCGTGAACTCGCCCTGCGGGCGGC